>CAXRIN010000016.1:0-23004 GCA_964230605.1 Flavobacteriaceae bacterium | reverse complement strand
CATTGCGAGGAGGTACGACGTGGCAATCTCATTTTTACTTAATTTTACACATCGAATGAATAAACTCAAAAACATAGGTTTACTATTATTAGGAGCCGTTTTAATGGCACTAAGTTTCGCGCCATTCGATTTTTTAATCGGGGCAATGATAGGTTTAGTACCACTGTTGCGAATTGAGTATGAAATTTCAAAAAATGAGAAGTGGAGAAAATGGCGCGTTTTCGGAGCAGCCTATTTCTTTTTCGCTGCTTTTAATTTCGCTACAATTTGGTGGGTGAAAAATGCTTCATGGGTTGGAGTTATCGCATCGGTTGTAGTAAACAGTTTATTTTTCGCTTTAATAACTACAATTTACAGTTCTGTAAAAAAACGGTTAAGTCCTAAGGCTGGCTTGATTGCTTTTCCCACTTTGTTTTTGGCTTGGGAGTATATCGAATTACTAGATTGGGATTTGAGTTGGCCTTGGTTAACTATTGGTCATGCCTTCGGTAATTGGCCTTCATTAGTACAATGGTTCTCCTATTCAGGAGTTTTAGGAGGGAGCCTTTGGTTGTTACTAATAAATGTATATGTTTTCTTAATTGTAAAGTCATGGAAAGCAAAAGAGGATGGTTTTCTCCGATTTAAAAAGGGATTGCAACTAGTTGCCATAATTGTTATCCCAATTGTAATCTCTTTAATTCAATATTTTACTTACGAGGAAAAAGGATTTGAGCAAGATGTAGTTGTTTTACAGCCTAATATGGAGCCTTATTCTGATCGATTCATGGATTCAAATGGAATCGAGAAAAAACCATTGTCTACTGTTCAACATGTTGTGAAGTTTACTCAAATGGCAGATAAAGTCATGGATGAAAAAGTAGATTGGCTTTTAATGCATGAAACTGCTTTGCCTAAAACGGAAGACAATAATTCTATCTTTTACTCTCCAAGTATTCAAGTTTTAAAAAAATGGAGAAAAGAAAAGTATCCAAATACATCAATACTTACAGGTTTAGCTTATCGAGAGTTTAAGGACGATGTTAATCAAAATACTATTATTCCTCCAACTTATAAAAGAACTTATGACGGCTATTATTACGAGTATTTCAATTCATCAATTTTAATCACGGGAGAGCATGATACTTTACCTCAATATCACAAGTCCAGATTGGTAATTGGGGTAGAAAGAATTCCATCTTATTTCGTCTATTTTCAAAAATATTTAACTGATTTTGACAGTGATCCTGGAGCCCAAATTTATAATCCAAATAATGCCGTTCAGGAGGAACGAGAAGTGTTTAAAGGATTGAATGATTCTTCAGTTATTGCACCTGTAATTTGTTATGAAAGCGTATTTGGAGAATATGTCACTGAATACATAAAGAAGGGCGCAAATTTCATAGGTGTAATAACAAATGATTCTTGGTGGGGTGATACTCCGGGCTATCAACAGCATTTTAGTTTTTCTCGATTAAGAGCGATTGAAACTAGAAGATCTATAGCAAGATCAGCCAATACAGGAACAAGTGGTTTTATTAATCAAAGAGGAGATGTTTTACAAGCTTCCGAATATTTAACTCCTGACGTACTCCGACAAAAAATTAAGTGTAATAATGAAATAACATTTTATGTCGAGTACGGTGATATTTTAGGAAAGTTAGCCTTTGGATTAGCCATTACAATCTTCCTAAATTTAATTGTCAAGAAATTAACAGCTAAAGGGATTAATTAATCTTTTTAAAAGGTTGAAAACTAATCTATGAGATAAAACGGATTCGCGGAAGAAATTCAAACAAACTTCGTAAATTTGCAACTCATTAAATCAAAAACAAATGTCTGAATTAAATAAGTACTCAAAAACAGTAACACAAGATCCAACTCAACCAGCTTCACAGGCGATGCTTTATGGTGTTGGTTTAACTGAAGAGGATATGAACAAACCTCAAGTAGGTATTGCAAGTATGGGTTGGGAAGGTAATACTTGTAATATGCACTTAAATGGCTTTGCAATGGATGTGAAGGCTAGTGTTAATTCAGCTGATTTAGTAGGTTTAGTGTTCCATACAATTGGTGTTTCTGATGGTATTTCAAACGGAACTACTGGGATGAAATATTCTTTAGTTTCCAGAGATATTATTGCAGATTCAATTGAAACTGTAATGCAAGCTCAGTTTTATGACGCATTAGTTCCTATAGTTGGATGTGATAAGAACATGCCAGGTGCAATGATGGCTATTGGAAGGTTAAATCGCCCTGCAATTGTTGTTTATGGAGGAACTATCGCAGGAGGTGAGTTTTGCGGTGAAAAATTAAATATTGTTTCTGCATTTGAAGCTTTAGGAAAGAAAGCTCAAGGAGAAATTAATGACGAAGAATATAAAGGAATTATTAAGAATTCTTGTCCAGGAGCAGGGGCTTGTGGAGGGATGTATACCGCGAATACCATGTCTTCAGCAATTGAGGCTCTAGGTATGTCACTTCCTTATTCATCTTCAAATCCAGCAGTTTCTAAAGAAAAAACGCTTGAACTTCAACAAGTTGGTCCAGCAATGAGAAACTTAATGGAGAAAAATATTCTTCCAAAAGATATTATGACTCGTAAGGCTTTTGAAAATGCTTTAAGAGTTATTATTGCTTTAGGTGGGTCAACAAATGCCACTATGCATATGGTTGCAATGGCCGATTCTGTTGGAGTTGAGTTGAGTTTAGATGATTTCCAAAAGATGAGTGATCAAACTCCTTTAATTGCCGATTTAAAGCCATCTGGTAAATACTTAATGGAAGACTTACATGCAGTTGGAGGTATTCCTGCCGTAATGAAATTCTTATTGGAAAGAGGGTTGTTACATGGTGATGTATTGACTTGTACCGGAAAGACTTTAGCTGAAAATTTAGCTGAATTACCAGGTTTAAAAGAAGGACAAGATTTAATTAGAGAATTAGATAATCCTATTAAACCAGAAGGTCATATTCAAATTCTTTACGGAAACTTAGCGGAAGAAGGAGCTGTAGCAAAAATAACAGGTAAAGAAGGTGAGAAGTTTAGTGGGCCTGCTGTTGTTTTTCATGATGAATTCGAAGCTATTGATGGGATTTTAGGAGGGAAGGTAAGTAAAGGAAATGTAATTGTAATTAGCTACCAAGGACCAAAAGGAGGTCCAGGAATGCCTGAAATGTTAAAGCCTACTTCGGCTGTAATGGGTGCGGGATTAGGGAAAGACGTTGCGTTGATTACTGATGGTAGATTTTCTGGAGGATCTCACGGATTTGTAGTTGGTCATATTGCTCCAGAAGCACAAGATGGTGGTTTGATTGGATTAGTTCAAGATGGAGATTTGATTACAATTGACGCAGTTGATAACATAATAAAAGTTGATCTTTCTGATGAGGAAATAGCTGAGAGAAAGAAAAACTGGGTCCCTAAAGAATTACCAAAAAGAGGAATATTAGCTAAATATGCACGTACTGTAAGTAGTGCTTCTAAAGGAGCATTGACTGATAGTTTCTAATTAGATAAAGTATTGGTTTTTAGTTTAAAGTGTTGTTTTTTAGAGGTTTAAAGGTTGTTTAGTCGCATTGAACTTCGGAAAGCCTTTTAAAAAACTCAAAATCCAAATTTACTTTTACTTAAATGTTCAATATTTTTATCAAATAGGATTTTAAATGAAAGCATCAAAAGTATATTCTGTCGTTGTGTCGTTGAGAAACTTAATCAGTTTCTAGGCCGAGAATTGCTTTGATATGATAAAATTAAAAAGCCTTTCTCTTCAAACGGAAAGGCTTTTTTTTAACTAAAACAAGATGAGTGCAATAACAGAAACTCAAACAAGTAAAATGGAAAAGGAAAAAACAATTAAAAAAGTAACTGGTGCAGAAGCAGTAGTGCTAAGTTTATTGGAAGAGGGAGTAGATAAGGTTTATGGATATCCTGGTGGAGCTATTATGCCTGTGTATGATGAGTTTTACAAATACCGTGATCAAATTAAGCACATCTTAGTTCGTCATGAGCAAGGAGCTGCACATGCTGCTCAAGGTGAGGCGAGAGTTAATAACAGAACTGGTGTTGCAATTGCAACTTCTGGTCCGGGTGCTACAAACTTAATTACAGGTATTGCTGACGCTGAAATTGATAGTACACCTTTGGTATGTATTACTGGTCAAGTTGCTTCTCATTTATTGGGAACAGATGCTTTCCAAGAAACAGATGTAATTGGTATTTCATCTCCAGTTGTAAAATGGAGTTATCAAGTAACAAAAGCTGAGGAAATTCCTTGGGCAATTGCTAAGGCATTCTATATTGCTAATTCAGGACGTCCGGGCCCAGTTTTGATTGATATCACTAAAGATGCTCAATTCGAAGAGGTAGATTTCGAATACAGAAAATGTACTTTCGTTAGATCTTACAATCCGATTGTTGAGGTAAATCTTGAAGAGGTTAAAGAAGCTGCTCAAGCAATTAATGGTGCCAAAAAGCCTATGATGATTGTTGGTCATGGAGTTTTGTTAGCTAATGCTCAACAGGAGGTTTTGGAATTTGCTGAAAAAGCTCAAATTCCTGTTGCGACAACTTGGTTAGGAGCTTCAGCATTCCCTGCGAAACATGAATTATTCATGGGAATGGTTGGTATGCATGGTTCATATGCTCCGAACTTAATGACTAATGAATGTGATGTTTTAATTGCTGTTGGAATGCGTTTTGATGACCGTGTTACTGGTGATTTAAGTAGATATGCTAAACAAGCTAAAGTTGTTCATTTTGAATTAGATTTTGCAGAGGTTAACAAAAATGTTTTTGCTCATTTCCCTGTGTTAGGAGATTGTAAAGAGTCTTTAACTTCTTTAAATCCAATGATTATTGAATCTGATGGCAGACCAGAATGGTTCGGTAGGTGGAAAGAATTACATGCCAAAGAAGTTGAACAAGTAATCGAAAAAGATGTTAACCCGACAGGTGAGCATATGAGAATGGCTGAAGTTGTTAAGAAATTATCTGATTTAACCGAAGGTCAAGCAATTATTGTTACCGATGTTGGTCAGCATCAAATGATTACAGCACGTTACTATGAATTCATGGATACGAATACAAACGTAACCTCTGGAGGATTAGGAACTATGGGATTCGGTTTGCCGGCTGCAATTGGAGCTAAAGTGGCTCGACCAGAAAAACAAGTAGTTGCAATTATTGGTGATGGAGGGTTCCAAATGACTTTACAGGAATTAGGAGTTATAATGCAGGAAAAAATTCCTGTAAAAATTCTAATTCTTAATAATGAGTTCTTAGGAATGGTTCGTCAATGGCAACAGTTGTTCTTCGATAAGCGTTACGCTGAGACTATTATTGAATCACCAAATTTTGTAAAATTAGCAGAGGCTTATAACATCAAAGGAAAGTCAATTTCTGAAAGGGCTGATTTAGTTTCTTCATTACAAGAAATGTTAGATTCAGAAGAGTCTTTCTTGCTTGAAGTTATGGTAGAAAGAGAAGGGAATGTATTCCCAATGGTTCCAACTGGAGCAAGTGTTGCAGAGTGTAGATTGAAATAGAGTTCAAAGTTCAAAGTTTAAAGTTCAAAGAGATGAGCGCAGATAATATTCAAAGATTTACGATTTCGGTTTACGCAGAAAACCATGTTGGTTTAACGGGTAGATTAATGCAAATCTTTACAAGAAGAAAAATAAATATCGACAGTTTAACAACTTCAGAAAGTGAAATTGAGGGGATTTACCGTTTTACAATTGTAATTCATGTAACTCAAGAGCAGGTAATTAAAGTTGTAAACCAAGTAAAGAAAATTGTTGACGTTATGGTAGCATTCTACTTTAACGAAGACGAGATTGTTTACCAAGAGATAGCTCTTTACAAAATCAAATCTTCAACACTTTTAGGAAGTAATGTTGAAAAGGTAGTAAGAGAAGGAGGGGCAAGAATTCTTTATGTAGATCAAGATTTTACAGTAATTGAAAAAACTGGTCACAAAGAGGAAACTCAAGAACTTTTTGAAAAGTTAAAACCTTTCGGGATTTTAGAGTTTGTAAGATCCGGTAGAGTTGCAATTGCTCGTCCAATGCCAAATCTTCACTCATGGTTAGAAGAGGTAGGATTAACGGATAAGTTTGTGATTAACTCTAAAAAATAAAATAATACTTAGATTCCATGGATCTCACAGATTAATATTTAAGACCAGCAAAGCTGGTCTTTTTTGTTTGTAGTGGCCAAAGAAAATCGACCATATCAAGTTACCCGGTTAATGCTTTTTTTAAAAGTGCTGTGAGGCAACTTATTATTTCAGAAGATCGATAACTCAGGTTTTCCAACTATTGATGTTATTAATAAAGTGAATTGAATTTAAAATCATTCTCTTACATTCTTTACTTTCAACCCATGGCATTGAATTATGTTTTTATTGGCTTTTTTGGAATAGCCTTTTTAATGGCTCTTTATAAGTACTTTATTGAAGGGGTGGATATATTTTCAGCTCTTGTACAAAGAACTTTTTCAGATGCTGAGTTAGGTGCCGAAATTTGTTTGGGATTTATTGGTGTTTTCACTCTTTGGATGGGAATAATGAAGATAGGAGAGAAGGGAGGAGCCATTAATGTTTTGTCGAGGTTAGTTGCCCCTTTTTTTAACAGGATTTTCCCTGAGTTGCCGAAGAATCATCCAGTGTTCGGAAGCATGATTATGAACTTTAGCGCTAACATGTTGGGGTTGGATAATGCTGCTACACCAATGGGATTAAAAGCAATTAAAGAACTTCAAGATTTAAATCCAGAAAAAGAAAAAGCTAGTAATTCACAAATCATGTTTTTGGTTTTGAATACTTCGGGATTAACATTGATCCCTATTTCTATTTTGGCGTTGAGGTTTAAAAAGTTGTCTGCTAATGCACAAATGTTTGAAGGTGTGCCTCTTGCAGCGTCAAGTACAGATGTTTTTGTGCCAATTCTCTTGACAACTTTTTTCTCTAGTTTAATTGGGATTATAGTAGTTTCTATCTTTCAAAAAATCAATTTGCTTAAGCCAGTAGTTTTAGGGTATTTAGGAACACTTTCTCTTATAGTTTCAGGAATAATATGGCATTTTAGCGATTTGCCACAAGATCAAGTTCAAAGCCAATCAACTTTATTTGCTGCCGTAATTTTAATGCTTTTTATTATTGGTTTTATTTCACTTGCGGTAAAGAATAAAAAAAACGTCTATGATTCCTTTTTAGAGGGGGCAAAAGATGGATTTTCGTCAGCGATAAAAATTATTCCCTATTTAGTGGGGATTTTAGTAGCGATTGGTTTGTTCAGAGAATGTGGTGCTTTGGACCTTTTATTAGATGGAATAAGAGCTGTAGTTAGTCTTTTTACTGATTCCACTGAATTTGTTGATGCAATGCCAACTGCTATCATGAAGCCTTTAAGTGGTGGCGGTGCAAGGGCTGCAATGATTGAAACTATGGATGCTTTTCCTTTGAAAGAATCTGGAGGGGTTTTGATTGAGTCTTTTCCGTCATTTTTAAGTGGTGTTTTTCAAGGCTCAACTGAAACCACTTTTTATGTTCTAGCTGTTTACTTTGGTTCAGTTGGAATTAAGAATACTCGTTACGCTTTAGGTGCAGGTTTACTTGCTGACCTAGCTGGAATTATTGCTGCAATTGTAATTAGCTATATCTTTTACGCTTATTAATTAATGAGATAGCCACGTCGTTCCTCCTCGCTATGACGTGGCTATCTCAATTTTAGAGAGAAGTAAAAACTTTACCTAACCTTTCCCGGATTATTTTTCAAAAACGAATCCCATCCAGAGTACTTTTTCCCTCCCGCAGGAGAATTATACTGGAAATGATGACAAACTGCCGCAGCTAAACCATCGGTTGCATCTAAAGGCTCAGGCAGAGACTTTACTTTAAGAATATGTATAAGCATTGCAGCAACTTGCTCTTTACTAGAAGTACCCTTCCCTGTAATACTCATTTTGATTTTCTTAGGAGCGTATTCTTCGAATGGGATTGATCGGGATAAGGCAGCTGCAATGGCTACACCTTGTGCTTTTCCTAGTTTTAGCATCGATTGTACATTTTGTCCAAAAAACTGAGCTTCAATGGCTAATTCATCAGGAAGGTGAGTATCAATTAATTTAATCATTTCGTCAAAAATCATTTTCAAACGAACGCCTAAATCTTTTTCTTTTTTCATACTGAGAACTCCAGCATCTAATAGCGTTAATTTAGACCCCGTAATTTTTATTACACCATATCCCATGATGTTTGTGCCGGGGTCAACTCCTAATATGATTTTTTCCTTCTGCAAATTCTTCCGTTCTTTACGCTTTGATTAGCTAGAATAAGCTTGAGTAGTAAAAATAAACAAATAAAGAAGATCATAAACATTGTCCTCAAAATCTCTATTTCAGTGGGGTCAATTGCTTATTTAGTTTATCTACTAGGTTTCAAAAAGGCTGAACTTTTAGATCAGGTAAAAGTATTTTTCTCATCGAATGAGATATCAATTTCGACTTTGATTTTAATTATTCTATTGATGATTTTTAATTGGGGATCCGAAGTTTATAAATGGAAGTTACTTGCGAATCACATGTTTCCAATGTCGAATGGTTTAGCCATTAAAAGCACTTTAGCCGGGGTTGCAGCATCGGTTTTCACGCCTTATAGAATTGGAGCTTATTTTGGTAAGGTTGCACTTTTAAGATTTCGCTATCGAGCGAAAGGCATTGTTTTACAAATGTATAATGCAATGGCAATGTTTATTGTGAACTTCTTTTTTGGATTGCTTTTTTTGGGTCTGTTAGGTTTTAAATCAACTAAGGAGGTAATAGGGTTAAGCTCTAAGACTATTGGTGTATTAGGAATAATAGGTGCGTTCATAGTTTTGATTTTCTGGTTTTTGTATGTTTATGTGAATTTTATTGCAGGATTATTTGAGAAACTTCCCTACACCAAAAAGTGGACAAAATATTGGGGTATGCTCAGTGAAAGAGGGTATAAGCGAACAGCTTCTAAAATTCTTGGTTTATCCATTTTAAGATACTTAGGAATCACGTTTCAATATGTTTTAGCTTATCAATTGTTTGGAATTCAAATGAATTGGTGGAGCGCATATTTTGCTTCCGGGGCATTATTCTTTTTATTTCAATTTGTTCCGGTTTTTAATGCGGTAGAATTAGGTTTAACCAGGACAGCTATGTTTACCTTGATTTTAACTTCATTTGGAATTATAGATGAAATAACTCCTCAATTAACACTTGCCATTACTTTGGCTTCGTTTCTTATTTGGTTAATAAATTTGGCAGTTCCATCAATACTAGGTAGTTTGTTTTTGGGGCAAGTGAAAGTGTTAAAAGTCAAATGATCATTTTAATTCCCATAACACTCCTTTATGGAATTTTTGCTGTAACAGGTTTGTACACAATCTGGTCTAAAAAGGTGATGGTCCGTCCTATGGAATTACCTGAAGGAATTTCAATTGTTGTAGCATGTAAAGATGAAGTTCATAATTTAGATAGACTTTTACGAAGTTTACTCACTCAGAAAATATCTTGTCAACTAGAATTTATTTTTATTGACGATTCCAGTACCGATTCAACCTATGAAAAATTGCTTCAATGGCAGTCTAACTATAGTAGAATAAGAGTTTTAAGAAACGATAAGCAGGGTAAGAAATCAGCTATCAACTTAGGTGTTCAGAATGCTGCATATGAATATATCATTCAAACAGATGCAGATTGTGAGGTAGGTGAGTTTTGGCTGTTGAGTATGATTAATAGGATGCTGTCTGGTAAATCAGATTTAGTTTTAGGACCTGTTTATCCATTCAAAAAAAATACACTCTTAAACGGGGTTATTAGATTAGAATGGTTGGCTATGCAGTTTATGACGGCTTTAACTGCGCGCTTAAAAAGACCAGGGATGGCTAACGGGGCATCGATGATGTTTAAAAAAGAAGATTATTTGTCTTTTTATTCTTCTGATTTTGGGAAAAGATTCGCTTCGGGAGATGACATGTTTTTTCTGAGGTTTCTGCAAAAGAAAGGAAAGACAATTGGGTTCAATTTAGATAAAAAGGCGATTGTAAAAACAGAAATGCCATTTAACCTTAAAGGATTGTTTCATCAAAGAGTTCGATGGGCAACTAAAGCGTCAAAAACTACTAATGCCTTAACTTATTTCTTTACGCTAATAGTTGCGTTAGCCAATTTTGCGTGGATTGGTGCTTTATACTCGGTTTTTGATGATATTACCAATTTGCCAATTTTAATTATTGCTGCATGCTGGAAGTTGGTGGCAGATTTTGTTATTGCTTGGAATATGGCCCGATTTTACAATGATACAAGAGTTTTAAAATATGTCCCTTTGATGTTTTTGATCTATCCCATTTACCTGCTTTTAGGTTTGATTTTTTCTTTTAAAAGAAGCTATAATTGGAAGGGGAGAGAAGTGGTTTGATAAACCTTTTAAGAAACTCCTGCTTTTACAAGTTCAGAAGCAACAACCGTAATAATTAATGCAATTGTAACTCCTGCTGAAACGGCAACAAACGCTTTTCTATAAGGTAAATCAAAAATAAAGGCGGCTAGTGTTCCAATGTAAGCGCCTGTTCCTGGGAGGGGAATCATTACTAAAACCATTAACCCCCACAGACCATATTTTTTGATTTTATCTTGTGTTCCTTTTTTGGCTCTTCTTGCTAGCTTAATAGCTCCTTTTTTGTAAAAGTGATGTTGCCATAAATACCTGTTACAAATTTTAATTAGAGCAAAAAATAAAGGATAAACAAGTAAGTTCCCTGCTAATGCAACAAGGAATGTAAAATAAGGGTCTAAACCGCTTGCTATTCCGTATGGTATTCCCACTCTTCCTTCTCCTGCAGGAGACAAACTAATTAGGAAGGTGAAAATAGATTCAAGCATGCGCTCTTGTTAATTTAATGTAAACAGGAAGTCGCAAAAATAAGCCTTTACTAAATAGAAATCTAGATTTTAAGGAAATTTAAGGCTTCAAATAAATAGCAAAATAATTTATCTGTTCTAAATCATTGAGCTCGTTTATTTTGAGTTTTTCCCAATTGTTTTCAAAGATTCATTTATTAAAACAAACGGGATGGATTTTTCTTTAATGTCATCATCAAATTCGGGTGATTCCCTTAAAAACAAGAACAGTTCATCTTCCATAACGTCAAAAGATTCAATATTGTAATAGTAGTTTTCAAAATCACATAAAACATCTTTTCTGAATTCAAGAATGTAGCCTTTTTTGGAGTCGATTAAAAACAACTTATTTTCCACTCCAGGATAAGGGTGGCAAAGCACAAGAAAGTACTTTTTATATATTCCTACTTGTTGAATTGATTCCCATTCTAATTTTTGCAAGTTCTCAAATAGAACACCATCGGAAACAAAAAATACTTGATGAGCAGTATCAGTTTCCATGAAAACAGAGTGCCCTGTTTTATAAATTTTAATTGGACCAATACTATCAACAAATTGTGGCCAATCAGGGTGAAGATTGTATCTAGTGATTTGCTTAGCCTCAGTAAGTTTGTTTGCGTCAAATACAATCCAACTCTTATAGGTAGAATCAGATTTTCCATGAAGCTGATTGATTTTCTTTACTAATTCTCCTTTTACTAATAACCTGTGGTTTTCAGGTGCCTCAAAATAAGTTTTTTTAATCTTTGGTTTGAATCTAGCATACGACTGGAAATATGGATGATCATTTAATTCTTTTTTCGAAGAATATACATCCAGCACCCATCCCAAAGTTGGGTCAAGTGTTTTGCTTGCAGGGATATTAAAAATAATTGAGTCGATGAATTGTGTGATTTTTTTGTACTGGGGTTTTAGCAAATCATCACACATCGGTACCGTATTAATTAATGATGGATGTTGCTCCTGAGGCATGACATCAAGGGTGCATTTTTTTGCCCCGTTTTCATAGGTTAAAATAGCGAAGTCAATTTTGCCTAAATAGGAGTTGATTACAAGTTCTTCAATGGTACCATCTCCATCAAAATCTTGCTTTACAACCTTTAAATCTCTTTGTCCGAAAATAATTTGAAAGCACGTTAATAATATGACTAATAATGATATTCTCATTTATCTTCTAAATTCTTCAATTAAGGAGGTGTCAAAGTAAACATCAAATTCCTTGAAGTTTTTAAATACAGTAACAATCTCGTAGTAATTGTCTTTTTTACGTTTTGTTTTGCGTTTTTTAATTTGCATTCTTTGTAATTGTGTAAGTACTTCAATATCTTTTAGTCCTGTTATGATATAGGCAGTTTCCATTGATTTTCCATCCCCAGTTTGAAAAATTACATCACCAAGTCTTTCGTAAATCAATCTATGAGTCGCTGCTTTACCAGTATCTTGTAAACTATTGTAGGCATGTGCTAATTCAACATGTCCCATTAGGCATGTTGGGTATTGAGTAACTAATGAATCGGCTGCTTTTTTGGCCATTTTCCAATCTTTATCATCGTTTAGCTTCATTACTTGTAATTCAAGTCCGATGTATTTGTCAGGATTATAATCAGGTTGTAATACATAGCCATAATAGCCCATAGCAATTTCAAAATCAGTTAGTGATGAATCTGGCGTGAAAAGTTTGGTAATTAAATCATCAATATACAAGGAACTATCCGCAGCGTTAGTCATTACTAATATCTGATCAATAGTATAACCAAATATTTTTTTCTTGAATTTAAAACCTCCCTGAGCAACCGAGGAAACTCCAATAAATAGGAATAATATGAAGCTGATTTTTTTCATTGGCGCGTTTACGTCTTGTCAATATAAATGTTGCGAATTGTCTTCAAACATAATACCAGAAAAAATCTGTGAAAACTGAAACCGTCATAAAGTAATTCCGTTTATCACTTTATAAACAGATTGCACCATGAAGATTACCACGGAAATGTATAACGATTTTACAACCGAGACATGCCTAAGCATGATCGATAGCAAAGGAGTTCTTGTTGATGAGGTTGTGATTTTTGGATTTATCAGGATGAAAATTTACAGTTTGCACAACTTTTTTGTTCAGGCGATTTATAATAAAAATGACGATACTTTACTTGAGGTAAAAGCTTTGATTTCAAACGAAGATTGGCAACCTTATTTGGAAACTCTTGATTTGAAAGATTATTTCAATCCTTAATAAACACCTAATAAATTATTAAAATCCAATCTGTTTGAACTCAGTATACCCTTTCCACTTATTCTTTTTAAATCTTTAGTTTGATTGTTGTAATAGTCTGCAACATTACTAAGGTTTACACTTTCAATATGAACTCTATCCTTAACCTCCTCAAGGTAGTTGTTTAGAATCAGGTTCATTAATCCACCAGATATAAGCCTTTTTTGATGTCCTATTTTATAAACAAAAGCAATTTTGTTTAAGTCTTTATTGTGCTTTAAAATATTGCGGTGTCCACTAGCTATATTCGAATAAATTATTCTGCCATTTTGAGAAATAACAGTTTTAACTACTTTTTCTAATCCATTTCCAGTTTCTTGATAACTCGAATAGTAGGACACCATAATTGGATTGTTAAGTTTTTTAATTCCACCATTTTTGTAAATGGTTATTGTTTCGTAATCATTTATTTTGGTAGATTTAGTAGCTGCCATTTCATTTGTATCTGGAATAGCATGAACTTTAATTCGCAGTAATTCTTTCATTACAAGATCTTTATTTCCGCTTATTTGCTCATAATCATCTGCAACAAATTCATAAGTTGAAAAATGCTCTAAACCGCATAAAATAGCCGCAATTAATTTATTGTTTTTCTCACCCGCTGATATACCAATTGATTCGTTGGCTTCTCGCTTAAAAAGCTCTGAGGGGTTTTTAATAGAACTGTAAATTATATTTGTAGGAAGTGGTTTTTCAACTTCATTCTTTCTGCTAAATTCTGGGTTGAATACGTCGTTTAAGTATTTGTAATAGTCTTTGTCGATCCTTTTTAGATCAGATTCAGATTGAGCTTTAACGCCCGAGATGAAAAATACTAATGCTATGAAATAAAAAATCCTCATGAATGAGGATTAGAAAAAAGTATGCCAAAATTAGCTTATCAAAAGAGCTCTAATTTTATCTTGATCTTCAGCAGAAACAAGTAGCTTATAATTTAGTCCGTCTTTGTTGCCTTTTCTTGTGGCAACGTAAGCCAAAAAGCCTTTGCTTGTAATTTTTTTAGACAATTGTACTGCCTGCTCCAGCTTTTTAAAAACAGCAATTGTTATCATGGTAGTTTGTTTGATGCATTTTACTGGATTAAATCGTTTTAGTTACGTCAAAGGCAACTTATTTTGCTTATGTAATCTTTCGTTATCTATTACAATAGCTCAAATTACTTTTTCGATTTTACAACTGTAACAAATACCAATCTAAAATGTTTTAGATATGCTGGTTGAGTTGTGCCTTAATTTAACTGGTAATGTCAATATAGGAAGGGTTGTCGTTTGACAACCTTTTTTTTATAGGTTTTCCAAACTAATAGAATTGATTACCGAAACAGGTTTGTTGTTTTCTAATTCATAAACAACGGCAACAATGCCTAGGTTTCCTAAATTCTCACCATCAAGTTCAAGTGTGAAGATTTCCTTTATTTCTTCCGATTGACTTCCATCAAGTAACTTTCCAACCGTTGGGGTTAACGATGAAATAACTTTGTTTTTCATTGTGAAAAGCTCTGTTCCGCTACTAGTTGTCTGATTGGCTAGCTCTTCTTTTCTATAAGCATAAACGGCAATACTATGATCACTTGATATGTTTGATGAATATGATCCACGAACATATACTTTTAAAGTTCCAACACTTTCGGAAGCGTTAATTCCCAACTTAATTTTAGGAGTTCCTGAATTTAATTGATTTACAATAGAATTATGCCATCCAATACTATCTGTGTTATAACAAACTAAATTATTAACGTAGGCAGGGTAGGTTTCTAAAGTGTTGTTGCCGTTTTGATCGAAAAGGAATTTTAATTCTTCCGCAATATTGGAATATTGAGGATCGCTAATTGAAGGGTGCATCATAACTCCATTTACAGTACTAGCATCAATTCCATTAACTGCACCGCTTAAAACTTCCTCTAATTTTGGTTGACCATGTTCTGCACAAGTTGATATTTCTGTATTGCTGAAAACAAAAACAAAAGGTTCAAGTTTTGAATTCAAACTGATATTATTCCAAAATTGTTCGGTTTCTTGAACTGGCCGACAGTTTACAAATAGAAATATAGTGATAGCAAAAAGTAATAGTTTTTTCAACATAGCAAATAAAGGTCTATTATTGTTGTGATATAAAATATCCGATCGTTAAATTAACGACTTATATGCTTAATCGTTGCCTGTTTTTGTTATTTTTTTCTCTCAGCCTGTTAACCAAAGGGCAATATTATTCTTTGGGTCAAAATCCATCGTCAACAAAATGGAGACAAATTAATACTAAGGATTTTCAACTAATCTTTCCGTCAGATTTTGAAGACAAAGCACAAGAATTAGCCAATATTTTAAAATACGCTAATGAGCATGCTAGATTGACTTTAAAAACGAAGCACAAAAAAATATCCATTATTCTTCAAAACAACACAACAGTTGATAATGGTTTTGTGACTTTAGCCCCTAAGAGGTCCGAGTTTTATGGAACACCTTCTCAAGAAAACGAAGGTGTAGATTGGTTGAAAAAGTTGTCTGTTCATGAATATCGCCATGTAATTCAGTTCGAAAAATACAATCAAGGCGTTGGTAAATTACTGCATTTGCTTTTTGGTGAGCAAGGTATGGGAGTATTACTTCTAGCCACAACGCCACTTTGGTTTATGGAAGGAGATGCTGTTGATTTGGAAACAAAATTCACCGAAAGAGGAAGAGGAGATTATGCAAAATTTACCCGCGAGTTGAAAGCGCAAATAATGGAGCTCGATTCTGTAAGTTATGAAAAAGCCTCCTTTGGTAGTTATAAAGGTTTTATCGCCGATCATTACAAATTAGGTTATTATTTAAGAATTGCTGTAGGTGATTCTATATGGGATGAGTTACTTAAAAGAGTGGTTCGAAATCCTTTTCCTCCTTATCCTTTTAGTTATCATCTTAAAAGATTAACAGGTAAATCAACATCCAAATTATACGGAGAGGTGTACAGTAATTTGAAAAAGCAAATTAACCAAATGAGCGAGTTTGAATTAATTACGCCAAAAGAATATTTGTCGCCCACACCAAAAGAATATGTTAGTTATACCAATCCAATTGTTGTTGATGATTCCACAATAATTACTGTGAAAAAATCTTTTGATCAACCTTTACGAATTGTTTCTATAACCAACGGAAAAGAGCGGTTAATTCATATTCCTTCCCGATACGACGAAAATTCTCTGAATTACCAAAACGGGAAATTAATATGGGCCGAGAAAAGAAGTCATCCAAGATGGGATTATTTGGATTACAGCGAGGTGATTGTTTATGATTTAAATCGAAATTATAAAAAGCGAATTAAACGAAAAACCAGATGGTTTGCCCCCGATTTGAATTCAAAAGCCGATCAAATAGCTGTTTTAGAGGTTTCTAAGAATAACCAATATTCCTTGCTGATAGTAGACTTAAAAGGAGAGGAATTAAAAAGAATATATCTTGGTAATGAAATGTATTACCACCCAAATTGGTTTGCCAATGATAAAATTGTTTTGTCATGCTTAAACAATGGTGAAAGCTATTTAGTTGAGGTAGATCTAAATTCGGGTGAGGTTATGAAGGGAAAATCTTATTCCATTCCATTTAGTTACCCTAAGCCTTATAAAGAAGGTTATTTAGCGCAAACAATTTATAATGAAAAAGATATCATTGTTTATATCAAAAATGATGAATTATTTGAAGTGGTTAATCCGCAATTTGGATTGGATTTTTTCTCTCTAAAATCAAAAAACGAAATCGTTTATGCTGATTATCATAATAATGGTTCAAAAGTGGCTGTTTCAGAAATTGAAATAGGCGACCGTTTACCATGGAGAGGGTTCGTGAAAAATCCCAATTTAAGTGTTTTTCAAGATACTTTTTTAGTGAAGAAGTATCTGCCGCTTTTGCATCTGTTTAATTTCCATAGCTGGGCGCCTGTTTCACTAAATCCAAATGAAGAAACCGCAAATTTGGGCGCTTCGTTGTTTTCTCAAAACCTACTAAGTTCCTCTATTTTAAGTCTGAATTACGATTACTTTTATTACACCCAAGCTCAAAAAATATCAGCCAATTATGATTTCGAACATTACTATCTAAAATTCTTTTCAGGAGCATATCAAGAAATCGAACCCAATACAAAAGTTCAAGGAGTTAATGTGTTTCAAAAAACAACAAGCTACCAAGCAGGAAGTTCCTTGGGGCTTTATTTCGATGGCTCAAGATTTCGAAAAAGCTTTTACTTACAAGGAGCTTACGTAAATACATTGGCTGATTTTGATTTCGCCGAAGGATATATCGATCAGCAAATAAAACAGGAAAACACCCAATGGTTCGCCGTTTTCTCTGTGTCACATAAAACAGCAGTTCGAGATTTATATTCTCCATGGAGTTTTTCAGCTACTTCTGCATTTTATTCCAATCTTAAAGAAACACAACACGCGCAATTATTAAACTTAACTTCCACAATCCTTGGGGTTTTTAAAAACGATGGTTTCAAATTCACTGCTGGCAGACAATGGGGGACGGATCTTTTTGTACCTAACTACTTATCTGAACCAAGAGGAGTTTTAAATCAAACGTTCAAAAGAGGAGAAAAAATCAGTGTAGAGTATGGTGCGCCGATCGTATATCCAGATTTAAAAATTAGCCGACTATGTTATATCCAACGCATAAGAATGAACTTATTTTATGATTTCATGCAAATCAACGACGATTTAAAAACCAACCTTCTAAGTTCACAAGGCGGAACAATCTATTTCGATTTCAACCCACTGCGTTATTCCTACTTAACCTCATTTGGAATCCAATTGGGCACAACCAGAGAAGGAGAGTTTTTTGCTGGACCGAGTTTATCAATTAATTACTAGTATTGGAAATGATAACACGTAATAGAAATGTGAATAGTTATAGATATGGATTCAACGGAATGGAGCGTGAAAACGAGCATACACAAGGGAAATACGACTTTGGGGCTAGGATTTATGACTCGAGATTAGGAAGGTTTCTTTCAGTAGATAGGTATCAAAAAGATTTTGCTTATCAAACCCCTTATTTGTTTGCTCAGAATAAACCGATAATTGGTATTGATGTTAATGGTGACTTTATAGAGGTTGTTACAACTTATTCAAAAGAGACTCAAGAGGATAGGACTGAAATAGAGGTAGCGACACATGAGTTGATTCTTACAGTAAAGGTTTTAGATTTGACCACTGATAATAATAAAACTGCAAATAATTTGAAGGGAAAGAATAAAAAAACTTCTTTGGCGGAGGATTATGCAGGAGCTCTACAAGAAGAATTAAATAGCCTCTCTGGTGAGTATTTAAAGGAGTTAGGTTCTGATATAGATTTTGACCTTGATGGTAAAATGACTAAACATGTTTTTAAAATCAAAGCTACTGTAGAAGCAGTAACTGATATGTCTCAAGT
This sequence comes from Flavobacteriaceae bacterium, assembly GCA_964230605.1. Lineage (GTDB taxonomy): Bacteria > Bacteroidota > Bacteroidia > Flavobacteriales_C. Next base: position 4,415 of record CAXRIN010000016.1, on the reverse strand, counting down.
TAATGAGAAAGACCACTTACAGGTTTTAGTTGATGACGTTAAAGGTAAAGCCGACCCTAAGGGAGGGGGGGGAGAGGCTGTAGGTCTTGCTTTAGATGGTGGTTTGATAAGTTACGTAGAGATTAGTGGTGGATGGTCAATGGGAGCTTTTACCGAAACAGGAATTCACGAGCTAGGTCACAATTTAGGTCAAGGTCATGATTTCAACTCGCCTGGTAATTACATGAGCTATGGGAAAAAAAATCATTTCACACCTAATCAGTGGTGGGATATAAAAGAGCAAGAGAGAAATGGACACTTAAATAGTGGTTCAAATAGTGAAATCACAGAAGATTGGAATTGGATTGACAATGGGGAATCATCCAATGAAAAACCATATATTGGACTAGATTCGGGTGATAAAATTCCCAAAGTAGTCCCTAATACCACAAAATAGATGAGACATTTTTTTTTATTGACAACATTATGTGTTTTCTTATTGTCTTGCAATGAGAAGGAGTTTAATCTAAGAGTAATTGCCGATAGTTCTAGGAGAGTAAATGTTGATTTTAATCTTTTTATTAATGATTCTCTTGTTTGGGAGGATATTTTACCTAAAAGTAAAGTGAGACCCAACTATTTGGTTAAAAATTTACTTTTTAAAAGTAATATTATAAAATTGAGGTTGTTGGATTTAAAAAATGGAGTGCAGGTATCTGATAGTTTGAATTTGGGAGTTAATGACAAGAAAACAATTATTCTAGATTTTAATTCAATTATTGTAAATAAGAAGGTTGTTAACGAAAGAGGTGACACCTCATTTCTTTACAAAAAGGACACTGTTGGGATATACATTTATGATGCGAAAATGGGGTCTGATACCCTGTAGCAGTATGACAAACTATTAATAATCCCACTTAGGCCCGCCACGTACTAAGGATCTCTAAACAAAAGTGTTCCTTATAAGGAACGTTTTGACAATGAGTAAGTTATAGGTAGGGGTTGTTGAGTGCTTAAATGATTCAATCTCTTACTTAACTAACTACTTTAGTAGCGACTATAAAAACTGATGCTAACTAAAGATCTTGGTAGAGATTGGAGATGGTGAAGACAAAAAATCGCTATTCACGGGGTCACATACCAAATTCCAATACTACAAATCATAAGTAAAGTCCTTAAAAGTAGGCTCAGGCTTATCCAGTAAGCTTGGGTCGTACTTTGCGCAAAGAGCAGTAACAAAATCCACATCAGGAAATCGCTTTTTAAAATCGGTTGAACCTTTATACATCCTTTGCAGGGCTAGGAAACTCATAAGATTAAGAGCTACAAGTGTATCGGGCGCATCATCGAGGTAATACTTAACAGCAGATCGTGAGGTAACAGGTTTTAGGTTTTCTTCTTTGATATGATACAGATGCGAAGGATTACAAATGAAAAACTCATAATCATCGCGTGTAGCTTGTGAAAAAGTAATAGGATTAATTACTGTATTTGCTCCACTTTCTGCGAAGTCTTCCTCGACTTGTTCTTCTTTAGGAACTTTAATGTTTAAGGACTTTTCACCGTGTAAACAACCAAATTTACGATAAAGCGGTTTTCCTTCTAAAACGGGCATAATGTCGAGCATTAAGTCTACGTCAATCTCTCCTGAATCCTTATCAAAACATTGTGGCTCGAAATGATATGAAATCGCCTCGGTAACAGCTTTAAGTATCTTTTGCTTTTCACCCCGACGATCACTGTCGGGATCCTGACCTAGAGCGTCAGGGTTAGCTCGCTCTTTATCGCCATTTTCATTGTAGTTGTAAATATTCTCGAGGGTAACAATGGTAGCACCTTTTGGGTGGAGTTTTAAAGCGTATTCTAAATCAATCAACTGGTTAGATTTACAAATCTTTTTAAGTGTATGCTCGCTTAATTCCTCACGCGTAGAATAAGGATTTATAGTAAGTTTATTCCAAGCTTTAAGGATAATCTTATGGAGTTTATTACGGTTCTGAAATTCTTTTTTAACCAATAACAAAGCATGAATGTGAATATTTAAACCACTATCGGTATTGGTTGTTTCAATACCGTATTCACCGCCATATACAAAGTGATTCCACTGCTTGTTTTTACGCAAGAAGTTGAACATTCGGATAAGTTCATCATAGTAATACTTTTCGCCTCTAAACCCTGAATCCTTGTAATGTGGAAGCGTTAAAGTAAGGTGCATAAGGTCGTAACCTTCGGATGATAAAAACGAGTAATCATTAACCATTTTACCATCTGTTTTCATTTTACTCGTGTTGTGTTTGTTTTTATCGGAACTCGTGAATCCATATTTCAAAAGCTTACTATCTGTAATGGCTCTAATGCTTCCAGATTTGTTATTCTGAATGAGATTAACGGTTCTGTTTTGCTCAAAGAATAACATATACTTTCTGCGTACTCTCTTTTGCCGAATAGAATTACACACAAAACAAAGCTTATGGTCGCAAGTATGCGATCCAATATAGTCGATAGCTCCATTGTTTTTATGCTCACGATAAAGTGAAATTGAAGCGCATGAATTTAGGTTCTTGTGGAGTTTAAACAAATACTCTCTACGGTTTTGATCCAAAGCATCACTAGTAAGCATTGGTGTAAGCTGTTTAGTAAGTTCCCAGTTTTTACGCTTACAAGCAGATACACGGTTGGAACGTTTGCGATTGCAGGATACTTGTAGTTCAAGCTCTGAAATCTTGCTATCATTAGATGACTTGTTATGGACGTCAGAATTTAAAAAAATTCCGAGCGTTCCTTAAATAATCAATGACAGTCTTTAATTGAAAAGTGCTTTCAAGTTCTTTTAATTATTGAGTTTTTTGTTTGTTTTAGCGTGCGGAAAAGTGGTGTTTTTTGTCATTAATATTTTCTTTTTGAAACATTATGTTAAAATGTGATGTGTAATTGTTGTTTAATTTTTTGAATTTCTGAATTTCGTTTTTAAAAGGATAGTTTGGCATTGATTAAAACAAATTAAAATGTCCAGACAAGCCAGAGTTGTAGTTCCAAATGTTCCAGTTCACATTACTCAGCGGGGGAATCGTAAGGAGAACATATTCTTAGATGACGAGGATAAGGAGTACTACATGAAATCGTTCATGTTTTACAAGAAGAAGTGTAGAGTTAAACTTTACGCTTGGTGTATCATGGATAATCATATTCATTTTGTTTTGGAACCAAGTACTAAAACAGGTTTATCCAAATTATTCGGTGCTCTAAATACAAAGTATGTTAAGTATTTTAATAAGAAATATGGCCTTTGTGGAAGGTTATTTGGAGACCGTTTCTTTTCTTGTTTATTAGATGAAGATCATCTTTACGAAGCAATTAGATATGTGGAGTTAAATCCTTGGCGAGCAAAAATGGAAGTTGAAATTGGAGATTATTTTTGGTCCAGTTCTCATGAAATGTTGAAGAAAAGAAGTAGGTTCTTTTTGAGTAAGCTACCCGATTATTTAAAAATCTCAAATTGGTTGAAATATTTAATGGAGCCAATTGATCAAGAATTACAGTTCGTTAATCAAACTTGGGAAGCAATTAGATCATTTACTATTGGAGGAACTCCTTTAGGAAAGGAGAGTTTTATACAAAGAGTCAAATCCAAAGTTGGAACTGTTTTTAAGGAACAGTTTAGGGAATTTAAATCCTTAACAACATAACTTAAACAAGGTAAACAGCTTCTTCTTGATCATTCATTTCTACGTGAATATGATCTTGCAGGGTAGTTGAAACAGTCATTCCAACAAAAGAAGGTTTGATTGGATACCGGCTATGGTTTCTGTCTACTAAAACTAGTGGACGAATAGCTTTTATTGGAGATTCTAAAAAGTATTTAGCAGCATACATTAGAGTTTTTCCACTGTTACTTACATCATCAACAATTATAACGGTTTTATTTGCGTATTCTTCTGACTTTAATCCACATTTAATTTTGTCAGCCAAAGGGTTTTCTTTGTTGATTTCGATTGTTGCTCTCTTGATTTTAATGTCAGAGATTGATTCTAATTCGTCAGCAATTCTGTCCGCAATAGTTGATCCGTTGCCAGGAACAATTCCACAGAAAATAACTTCTTTTTCCGCAAAACATAACTCATGAATTTCATGAACTATTCTGTTGATCTTTGCATCAATTTGGTTTTTGTCCAGAAGTATTGTTCTATTGCTCATGGGGCAAGTTTAAAGTTTAAAGTTTAAAGTTCAAAGTTGAGCTTATTTATTATTGATTAACATTATTGTCCGATAAAAACACAAAAAAATCCAATTGACAATGCAACTGTTTGATTTTAAAGCTTATACATTTTACATTTTAACGAAAATAAAAAGTAAGCCCCTTTAAAATAGTGTAGGTCGCATCAATTCTTCATACGTTTTTTGCCAATCTTTCTCGGGATTTTCAAGAAACCCAATCA
>CAXRIN010000015.1:0-8996 GCA_964230605.1 Flavobacteriaceae bacterium | reverse complement strand
CCAGCTCTTTACATATCATAATAATCAAAAAAACATGGGTGAACTATGTCCAGTTGATACTTGGAGTCTTACAAATAGTGACAAATTCAAGTATAAGACGGTCAGATTATCGTTTTTAAACAAACATGCGGAATTTAGGTAAAAGGCACGCCACATTGTCCAAATATTCTAATACTTAAATTAAATAGAAATAATGATAATAAGATTTTTTTCATACATGTTAGGTCATTGCTATTTTACCAAATAAAAAATGATATTCCAAACATATTCTATGTAACTCAAAAACTATTCGACTACTTACTTATAAAACAGTAAACTAAAACTATTAACAATCAATTCAAGCTTTATTATCATACATTTGCATGTATGTCGTTACATCCACGCAACAAACATAAAGGAAGCTATAACTTCCCAGAATTAATTAGAGTTCTTCCAGATTTAAAACCTTTTGTACAGCCAAATAAATATGGAAATGATTCCATCGATTTTTCAAATCAAGAAGCTGTAAAGACTTTAAATAAAGCCCTTTTAAAATCTTATTACGAAATAGATGCTTGGGATATCCCAAATCAATACCTCATCCCTCCTATTCCAGGACGAGGTGATTATATTCATTACCTCGCTGATTTGTTAGGTGAACCTTACGGAAGTGAAACTAAAATTTTGGATATTGGTACTGGGTCGAGTTTAATTTATCCTATCATTGGAAATAGAGCTTATGGATGGAGTTTCATTGCGTCGGATATCGACCCTACTTCGCTTGAAAATGCGCAAACTATAATTGAGGACAACAAAAAACTCAAGAATATTGAACTGAGATTCCAAAAAAACGCACGAGATATATTCCTGGGTGTTTTAAAATCGAGTGAATTCGTTGATGCATGTATTTGCAACCCTCCTTTTCACGCTAGCCATGAAGAAGCTCAAGCGGGAACGCTCCGAAAAATGCGTAATCTTAAAAAAGACCAAAAGATTAAAAAAGCTGAACTCAATTTTGGCGGACAAACGAACGAATTGATTACCGAAGGTGGTGAAAAACAATTTATTTTCAACATGATCAAACAAAGTAAGCGATTCGCTAAAAACGTTGGCTGGTTTACAACTTTGGTTTCAAAAGAATCAATTGTCCCTGCAATAAAATCGAGCTTAAAAGCAAATGGCGCTAAAGTTAGAGTTATTGAGATGGAGCAAGGGAATAAGAAATCCAGGATTGTTTGCTGGAAGTTTTAGTCTTTTATAACACTTGATCTCCCCTCAGTCCTGCGGACAGCTCCCCTCGCTGGGGAGCCGTTGACAATTTTGCTTAAGGAAAAAACTTTGTTTTTCATCCGCTCCCCAGCGAGGGGAGCTGTCCGCAGGACTGAAGGGAGAAACAAAAAAAAGCCGCTCAAGCGAGCGGCTTAAAAACATCTTATAAATCAGAATTAAAACTTAACAGTCACTCCAGTAAGAACATTTGTTCCCGCTTGTGGGTAAAGCCAATTTTCGTTAATTCTTTCTCCGGCATAAACACCTCCCCAAGTATAACCGTTACTGCTATACATTTCGTTAAATATGTTATTAACTAATAAGTTGAATTGAACATCTTTCAATTTTAAGAATGAAGTTTTGTAACTAGCTATAAAATCACTTACCGTGTAAGCCTTTAATGATCTGTCATCACTTCCTGTGTTTTCTAAGAATTGCTTCCCTACATACTTTGTCTGTAAACCAAATTCCAAACCTTCAATTGGCTTGTAAGAAATTAAGCTACCTGCAATTAGCGAGGGAGAAAAAGAAATATCAGAATTCTCGTAAACATTTTCAATAGGATCACCTGTACCCCAATCAGTTAAAATCTCTGTAAATTCTTGAATTTTATTTTGTGAGAAAGTTGCATTTGCAGTCCATTCTAAATTTTTAAGAATTTTAACCGAACCAACTAATTCAACACCAGCTCTGTAACTGTTTGCCACGTTTTCTCTAATTGGAGAACCTACATCATTAAGAGCACCTGTTAAAACTAATTGATTAGTATAATCCATGTAATAAAGATTTACTTGTCCCATGAATTTCTTGAATCTCCCTTCTACCCCAGCCTCATAATCAAAAAGTGTTTCATGAGATGGTTGATCGGATTTAGGATTATCGATAAAATCATTTCTAACAGGCTCTCTATTGGCTACACTAAACGATCCATATGCTAATATTTTATCGTTTACTTTGTAGTTAACACCTAATTTTGGATTAAAGAAAGTGAATGCGGTATCAACATTTAAAGTTCTTTGATCTGCGTCTATTCCAGTATTCGAATAATTAATTGTTCGAATTTGTAAATCGGCAAAACCACCCATTTTCTTATTAATAGAAAACTCAGATTTTAAATAAGTATTAAAATCCTGCTTCTTCCCAACATTGTCATAATATCTGTCTCTTATGCTAGAATTACTTGCAAATTCAGCCCAAATAATTTCTCCGAAGTGGTCTCCAACATATTCGTTGTAACCTCCTCCTAAAATAAATCTAGCTTTCTTAGCTTCATACTTTAAGCTGTAAACCCCTCCGTAAAAATGGTTATCTAACCATCTTCTTCTTATGAAATCTCCTGAGGTAATAGTGTCATTTCCTGTAAATAATGTATCGATATTATAATCCGAGAAATTTCCGTCAGAAGCATTCCTGAATTGTTCATAGTATCCTCTTCCATATGTGTAATGAAGGGATGCATTAGCACTTAATTTAGGATTAAATTGATGAGTAAAATGCAACTGATAATGATCCTGCCCATAATTATCAACTTCATTATCATAAGTGTAATAGTTGTATGTTCTCCCTGAATTTAGAAGATTATCTACATCTAAATTTTCATCCCACGAGTTATTTGCTATTGATGCGGCCAAACCAGTATCATCACCTTCCAATTTCGCCTGAGGTGTTCCCCACCAAGCCTGATAAGTTTTCTCCCTACCCGAGAATGTAATTGCTTTAACAACAGTTCTATCTCCGTAATAACCTCCCTGTAAAAAGTATGATGATAAATCAGCCGATGCCCTATCTATGTATCCATCAGAAGTAATAGATGATAATCTACCATCAACCGCCCAGTATTTATTAATTAAACCAGTTCCTAATCTAACAGTGTTTTTGTTAGTATTAAACGAACCATATGAAGATGACAACTCAGCATAAGCAGAATCCGAAACTAAATCTGTTTGTAAGTTAACCGAAGCTCCAAAAGCAGCTGCACCGTTAGTAGATGAACCTACCCCTCTTTGAATTTGAATGTTTTGTGTTGAAGACGCAAAATCAGGCATGTTTACCCAGAAAGTCCCATGCGATTCAGCATCATTAATTGGAATTCCATTTACAGTTACATTGATTCTTGTTGCATCCGAACCTCTAATTCTAAAACCGGTGTATCCAACACCTGCTCCTGCGTCAGAAGTTGTTACTATCGAAGGTGAAAGCTTAATTAAAGAAGCAATATCTTGACCTAAATTAATCTTTTCATACTCTTCTTTTGAGATATTAACGTGAGCAACCGGTGCATTTCCTTTAACTCTTGTAGCCTCAATCGAAACCTCATCTAAAGCTAAAGCAGATGCCTTTAAAGAAAAATCCAATGTTGCCGCAGCTCCACTTAGAGTTACATTTTGAATTACTTTTTCCTTTCCTAAAATCTCTGCTGAAATAACATATTCACCATCAGGCAAATTAGTCAACTCATAACCACCATCAGGATCTGTAAAAGTTCCTTGATAAGTGTTTTCAATTTTCACTAAAGCCCCGAAAACAGGGTTATTAAGCGTATCCTTTACAACTCCAGAAATGGAGTATTGGCCAAACACCGAAATCGATGTCAGGATACATAGCGCCAATAAAAACAAATTACTTTTTTTCATAGTAAATAAACTTTCTTGACGAATGCAGAGGAGTAATACAAACGTTTGTATTAAACTTAAATGGTTATTATCTCGTTCCCTACGCCAGCATTATCTGGATCAGGTTTATTTCCCAAACTTGGGAAAAACGGGTATAATCTCAGCCTGTAATTTTAGGCACCCCTCATTGAGTGGCGCAAAGATAATGTGATAATCTTGAACTAAAAAATGTGATTACTTCAATCGATTCAATACATCAATAGCTTTACTCAATCGGTTTTCTTCATTTCCAGTTAAAATGGTAAATGGCGTTCCGTCGGATTCCAAAAGTTGCTTATACCTATTAAATAACCTTTGTCTGTCATCCTCATTAGAATCCTCTCTTAACTCATCGTATTCCCAAGGAATATCAATATCACACAAGAAATAATAATCGTATTGATTGTTTTTAATTAAAGACTCTACGATTGGCTCAACTATACCAAACTTATCCTCTATCCAAACTTTATAAACGTATTGATTAGTATCAATAAAAACAAAAGGCAAATCAGCATTCATCTTAATAAAAGAAGCCTCTAATTCCGCCTGCCCCAGTGCCATATTTAAAACATGTTCGTAATTGTAGTTAGCGCCAAATTCATTCAAATAATCACGGGCATACTCTTTTACAAAGTCACACTTAAAATGCGTAGCCAAATCCTCACAAAGTGTAGATTTACCAGTTGACTCGGGTCCTATGATGACAATTTTTTTCAATATGACTTTTGAAAGAGTTGAACTAATGTAACAGGTTTAGCTTCCGATTTTCTCCACTGTAAATATCCATATATTGCTAGACCTGTATACAATATCATTAATCCTGAGTAAATATTTAAATCTCTGCTCCAATACATATAAGCCGTAACTGCATCAATTACAACCCAGTAAATCCAGTTTGAAATCCACTTTTTAATTGTAATTAACGTGGCTAGAAAACTAAAAATGGTTGTAAAGGAATCCAATAAAGGACGAGCTGCATCAGTAAAAATATTAGTAACTAAACTATAAAAAGCAAAACTTAATGCTACTCCGATTACCACAAATAATAAATGAGCAGTATAGGACACTTTTAAAACAGGTAATTCCGCTTTAGGTTTATTCCAATAAATCCATCCAATTATTCCAGTTATGACGTAGTAGAAAGATAAAATTGCTTCTGCGTATAATTTGGAATACACCCAAAATAAATAGATGCTTAAACACGAACCTATGATACCCATTAGCCAGCACCAAATGTTTTTCTTAGCCGCTAAAATCACGTAGGCTAATCCAAATAAAGTGGCGAAGACTTCTAACAAAACAGGGATATCCAACATGCCACAAATCTCGGACTTTTTAAATTAAAGACAATTCTATTTTCATTACATTCGTAATTCATCTATTTAAATTTGAAAATGAAAAAATCTGTCTTCACCTTTTTAATTATTCTAATTTCGTCTATTTCATTCGCCCAGCAAGTTATTGTTTCTGAGGCTAATATGGAAATTAACAAAGTTTCAAGACCAGGTTTAGAAACTAGTATAGAACTTGACAAAAAGATTGTAAAAGACGAATGGAAGAAATTTTTAAAAGAATTTGGAAAGGTTGAAACTTCAGGAAATGAATTTATTATCAAAGAAGCTAAAATCCCATCAATATCACCATCCTCTGTTAGTATAGTTTCGACTGTTGAAAAAGGAAAAAAAGGCACAACTGTATTCATAGCAATTGACATGGGAGACAAATGGATTACTCGATCGACTTCAAGTTATGTACCTGCTGAAAAACTATTACATGATTTTGGGGTAACCGCCTACAAGAATGAGATAAACGAACAAATCAAAGAAGCTGAAAAGGAATTAAAGAAAGCTGAAAAAGCGAAAGAAAAATCAGAAAAAGAAGGTGAAGACTTATCCAATAAATTGAATAAAAACAGAGACGATAAGATTAAATTGGAAAACGATTTAAAGAAAAACGAAGAAGATAAAATCCAACTTGAAAAAGATATTGATGCAAACAAAAAGGATCAAGAAAACAAGAAGGATGATTTGAATAAAGCCAAAGATTCATTGGATAAAATAAAGTTGAAGTTGGACAAGGTTTATTAATTTTCGCTATAGAATTCCAATACTTTATTACTTCCAACAGATCCCGCAAGATCTGCGGGATGAAACTTGAAAGACCTTTGTCACCCCGCAGATCTTGCGGGGTCTGATGGCCAATTCCAAATCCTGTTATAAAAGAATTCAATCAAAACATTTATCTTTTCCAATTCATTTATCAATTAGAATCCTCTTTAGTTTACGATATTTAAATCATGACGATTTTTTGGTTTCGAAGAGATTTAAGACTTCATGACAACACGGCTTTATTTGAAGCTTTTGAAAATGAAAATAACGTTCAACCTATCTTCATTTTTGATGATAAAATCCTATCGGAATTACCAGAAAATGATCCTAGAGTCAATTTCATTTATGATGAATTGAAAAAAATTCATGAAAAGCTTTCTCTAAAAGGTGGGGCACTACAAATTCATAAAGGAGAACCTTTGGAAATTTGGAGAAATATGATTGCTGAAAATAATATAGATGCCGTTTATTTCAATCATGATTATGAACCATACGCCCGAAAAAGAGATAAAGCCGTTTATGAATTATTAAAAACAAAAGGAATCAAAATCGTCAATAAAAAAGACCAAGTTATTTTTGAAAAATCTGAAGTAACTAAAGACGATGGTAAGCCCTACACAGTTTACACTCCTTACAAAAATAAATGGTTAAAGAAATACCTAGACAATCCGATTACCCTAAAGGCAGAGCCCGCCTTTAATCATCTTAATCAAGTTAAATACAACTTCCCTAGTAAAAATGAGCTAAGAATAGTTCCTTCCGAAATTGAAGTAAAACCATTCAGTTTAAATGAAATTGAAATTTACGATGAGTTAAGAAACTTCCCGTCAAAAGATGCTGGATCATACTTGGGACCTCATTTGCGATTTGGAACCGTTAGTACAAGAGAATTAGTTTTAGAGGCAGAAAAAAGAAATGCTACTTTTTTATCTGAATTGATTTGGAGAGAGTTTTTTATGTAAATCTTATGGCATTTCCCTGATTCAGCTCATCAAAATTTCAAACCTCAATACAACGGCATTGAATGGAGAAACAATAAAGAGGAGTTTGATAAATGGTGTAAAGGAAAAACTGGCTACCCAATTGTAGATGCAGGAATGCGTGAACTTAACAAAACAGGTTACATGCATAACCGTGTTAGAATGATTACGGCTAGTTTTTTAGTAAAACACCTTCTAATCGATTGGAGATGGGGAGAAGCCTATTTCGCTAAGAAATTACTTGATTTTGAATTGGCAAGTAACGTTGGGAATTGGCAATGGGCGGCAGGAACCGGATGTGATGCAGCTCCTTATTTTAGAGTATTCAATCCTTATGAGCAAGTTAAAAAGTTTGACAAAGACTTAAAGTACATTCGTAAATGGGTACCCGAATTTGAAGATTTTAGCTATCCTCAACCAATAGTTGAGCATAAATTCGCTAGAGAGCGTGCTATTGCAACTTACAAGGAAGGCTTAAACAAAACTGCCTAGCAATAATATAAGTTGTTCTTTGTAATTTCACCAACTGAAAAAGCTAGTGAGCAATATAAAATTCTGGATTATCTTTTCATTTCTTTTAAGATTGATTGGTATTACAAATGCTCCACTTGAAGGAGGGCATAATTGGCGACAATCACTTACAAACATGATTAGCCGAAACTTTTTTGATCATGGATATGATTTGCTTTATCCTAAAATTGATTATGCAGGAGAACTCACGGGTATAATTGGTGCTGAATTCCCATTTTTCAACTTACTAACTTGCGCTGGATTTGAAATATTTGGTTTTGACCATTGGTATGGTCGTTTGATTAACTTATTCGTTTCCTGTTTTGGGATTTACGCATTTTACTTGCTTGTAAAAAGATTTTTCAATCCTAAAATCGCTTTTAATTCAACCATCATTTTATTGGTTTCAGGTTGGTTTATGTTTTCGCGAAAAATCATGCCTGACACATTTAGTATTTCTTTAATGCTAATTGGAATTTGGCAGGCCGTTAAATATTTTGACTTTGGAAGGTATATTCACTTATTCTGGTTTTTCGTTTTTAGCGCGCTAGGAATATTAGTTAAGCTTCCTTCAATTGTTTACTTCTCATTATTTATTCTTATTCCTTTCTCAAAAGGAATATCTATTACTAAAAAAGTCACTTTTATAGGCGTTTCAATAGTAAGTTTTACAATTGGTGCTATATGGTATTTTTATTGGGTTCCTCACCTTGTTGAAACCTATCACTACCAATTATATTTCCCTAAAAGCTTAATAAAAGTAGCTCAAGAAATTTCGAAATTTATCCACGAATTATTTGAACGATTTTACAAAAGTGCATTACAATCATTTATTGCTTTTGGATTCTTTTTATTTGGGGGCTTTCTTCTATTCAAAGAAAGGTCAACAAAACATATTCTTTTATTCTCCTCTTTCTTTTTAGTATTCTGTCTGTTTATTTTAAAAACAGGAGACGTATTCCCGCAACACAATTATTACATTATCCCATTCACTCCAATAATGTCTTTAATTGCTGGAAATGCAATTGCTAAGCTTCCTCAAAAAATATTAATTCCTGCCATTTGCTTAATAGCTATTGAAGCAATTGCAAATCAACAACATGACTTATTTATAAAAGAGAAAAACAAATACAAACTAGAAATTGAAAACTTTGCAGAGGAAGTAATCCCAAAAAAATCCAAGGTTATAGTAAACGGGAGTAAAAATCCTCAAATGAAATATTTGTTAAATCGTAAAGGCTGGTCTATTAGCAATGAGGAAATCTTAAATAAACAGTTAATTCAAAACATCATTTCAAAATGAGCAAAGTATATGATTATTGACAGTCATGTAATGAATGATAGCATACGGTATAAGATTTACTGATTCCCCACAATTATACCTAAACCGTAAGTTGAGTACGGAGTGAACACCTTTCTTTACAGAAAAGATTGGTTATGAATATTTTAAGGTTTATTGAAGAGTTTCCAGATGAACACAGTTGTATCACTCATTTTAA
>CAXRIN010000014.1:0-24761 GCA_964230605.1 Flavobacteriaceae bacterium | reverse complement strand
TCGACATAGATCTTTTAAGGGATTTATTGTAAATACTATTGCAGCTTTAATTGCATATTCTTTCTTCCCTAAAAAACCGAAGATTAAATTTCAAGAAATTAAGACATGCCAATTAACTATTTTTTAGAATCGAGCTCAGGTCTGTAAATTATATTAAAGTAGTGCCTGTTTTAGTAATGGCAATGAAAGAACAACAAGTCATTATAGAAGATCAAAAAAGACAAATTGAAGAAAACGCAGCGGCAAATGCTGAAAAATTAAATGTTTTAGAAGCTAAAATCAACGCGTTGTTGGAAAAAGAAACAACTAGTAAATAGAAGTTTAATTTTAGTTACTATAGATAAGATATGAGATTGCCACGTCGTACCTCCTCGCAATGACCAACACTTAATAATCTAGTAATTAGAAATACGTCATTGCGAGGAGGTACGACGTGGCAATCTCTAATTTTTAATAAGCTAATTCGAAGTCTGTGTAATCTGTGGGAGATAAACAATACTAACACCCAATTAAGGATTACTTCTCCTTTCTCCCTTCTCCAATCTCCTTACTAAAATCTATTTTAGAAAAAAATAGATTTTATGAGCTACGTTGCTTTAGTTTATGGTGGATTCTCAGGAGAATCGGAAGTGTCAAAAAAGAGTGCTAACGAAATTTTTAAAGCATTCAATCCATCAATTGGAACCCCCATTTTAGTAAGAATAGTAGATAAAAACTGGACGGCTGAATTTGAGGGGAAAGAGTATCCAATTGATAAAAACGACTTTTCTTTTACAACAGAGAAAGGTAAAATAGAATTTAAATCTGTTTTTAACATTATCCACGGAACACCAGGAGAAGATGGGAAACTTTCGGGGTATTTCGACTTAATTGGAATTCCATATAATTCGTCAGGGGTACTAACAAGCGCTCTTACATTCAATAAAAACTGGTGTAATAGGTTTTTGAGTACGTATGGTGTAACAGTACCTAAATCGGTTGTTTTTTATAAGGGAGAAGATAATTCGAAATTATATGATGAGTTAACTTACCCATGTTTTGTAAAACCTAATAATGGAGGTTCATCAATTGGTACACATAAGGTAAATGATCAATCAGCTTTAGAGACAGCGCTAAACGATGCCTTCCAACACGATACCGAAGTAATAGTTGAAGAATTCATCCAAGGAAGAGAATTCTCGGTAGGTATTATTAAAACCGACGAAGGCGACCAAGTAATGCCATTAACAGAAATTATTGTTAATTCTGAGTTCTTCGATTACAAACAAAAATACTCTGAAGACGGTGCAACAGAGGTTACCCCAGCTGACGTCCCAGAGGAAAAAGCTAAAGAATGTCAGGCCATCGTAAAAAAGGTATTTAAGCTCCTAAGGCTAAAGCGTGTTGCTCGAATAGATTTCATTCTTAAAAACGATCAGTTCTACTTAATAGAAGTAAATACAATTCCAGGGATGAGCCCGAAAAGTATCCTTCCACAACAAGCCCAACATGAAGGCATGAGCTTTAGTGATTTGATTGGGAAGTTGGGTTAGTGTTTAGACCATAGTCCATAGACGATAGACCATGTTTAAAAAATAATAAAAACTAGTTTTCATTATTTTGGGAACTCATCGGAAGCTTTGCTTCCTTGGACTATGGACTATGGACTATGGACTATGGACTATGGACTATGGACTATGGACTATGGACTATCTAAAACATTAACTGCACAGTCATGTTTCCTGTATGTACAGTTTTGGCTGTTTCGGAGGCGCGGCCCTCATAGCGTAGACTTAATTGTAGGTTGTTTTTGAATGAGCGTTGGAAGGTGGCATTCCAAGTGTAGTTTGTTCCAATTTGGAAGCCTTCTAGCATGTCAAAAGAAAGGGGTGATGTACCTTTTTGGTCTCCTGTGAAGGTAGTTAAAACGTAATCTGTCCCTGCGGTCATTCTTCCTTTTGAAATCATGTTATATGTTATTTCCAATCCTAATTTTCTGAATTGGGTAAATTCTCCTCCATATTCTGGGATATTGGATTTATTCTTAAAGGCGGATTTAATGATTGTTCGGAAACTAGCTCCTTTTTGATAAGAGAGTTTGGGCTCTAAATTATATACTTTGATTAGGTAATCTTGTGTTGGGTCGATTTCTGAAAATCTAGATCGCTGACTAATTTCTGTTTTGTTTCGAAGGGTGAATTTCTTTAGTATATTCCAACGGAAATCAATCGCATTGGAGTTAATTCCTCTCCCTTGAAATCCAGAAGTTAAAAGTTCTTTATTTTGATTGGCTTTAACGGTGTAGTTAATTCCATAAATTGGATTGGACCTATTAAAATAGATGGTGTTTCTGAAGGATGATGAAGCTGAAATAAGATTGGAGTCTGTTATTTCATTTTGAAAAGGAATTTGAATAAGTTGAGACTGATCTTTAGAGATTTTCTGATTTAATTTCATCAAGAATTGATTATTGAATCTTGTAACGAACTTCCCAAATGCTTTATCTCGTTTAAAATAACGAGCAGGGTTTAGGTTTAAAGATTGATTGAATTCATTGGTGTAAGTTTTTATAAAATCGGTGGTTGGCAAAGCTACTTTTATGTAACTATTTTGATCTTGAAATGCAGAAGCGCGGAATTCGGAATAGTCTTGAATCGAATCATTGTTATCATCAAACCAAGCATATATTCCTTGTCCGGGATTAACTTCAACAAATTGATATTGACGCCTTAATTCACTCCCTGATGCAATTTCAAAAAAAGAGGTAGATTGCAACATTCCTTTCCATAGTTTAAAACGATAATCTATCCTGTTTAAAAAGGTGTTTTCGGGATCTTGGTTAATGAGTTCTGTATTATTTATTGTTAACTCTCTGTAGGTGGTAGACCACAAGAACTTAGTTCCTTTTGTATTGTTAAAAGTAAGCTTTGTTCCAGCGTTATTCGCTGTTGTTACTTTATTGAGTAGATTGTTTCTCGGAAGGTAATCAACACGTTGATTACCATTAATCGCAAAGGCAATTTTATCGGACTTTTTTAGATTTAGTTCTGATCCGTAAACAGTATACCTGAAAGAGTTACTAGCAAGAGTATCAGCAGCAAGGTTTTGTATTGGATTCCATTCCTCTTCTTCCCAAATTTTCAAACTTACTCCTTTATTTAACTGTTGTTCAAAGGTGATTAAATGTCTGATGAATTGACTCCCTTGGGTTTGTCCCTCGGATTGTAAGTAGCTTCCTTTACCGTTAATTTTTCCGTTTTTCCACAGTTTGGTATTCAGGTTTGCCATGGATTTAAAACCGTAATACTCATTCAGTCTGTTGATGTAACTAACGTCAATTCCAGCAACATTTTTGTTATTCACTAAATGATCCCAATTCCAACCGAAAGTTTGCTCAGTTGTTTGAGGGTTGGATGAAGATAAATTGAAGTCTCGATTAAATTCTACGGATCTGAAACGCTCAATGGACTTGAAGTTTTTATTAATGAGTTGATAACTAAACAAGTTAGTTTGTTTTATGATTTTAGGTGTTTCAGATTTAGTTTTCCAGACTTTATTTCTTTTATAATTTGCTTTCAAAGCAATTCCTTTATCATCCTCTTTGTGTAAATCTGAAAACAGGTTTTGGTTTTGATTACTGAATGCTGCTTCAATGAAAATTGAGTTGTTTTTATTGATGTTGTAAGTTCCTCCTAATGTTAACATTTGTTGTTGTTTTGGAGCAATGAGCTGAGAAACGGGTTCATAAGTTCCTTGAGGAATTCCACTGACAGGAGGGACCCATTCGTAAACCCTGCCATTGGCGTTAGTGGTGGCTAAAATGTAATTACCTTTTCCTTCACCAACATTACTAAATCCTAAACTCCAAACAGCGCTGTCAGGATCAGTACTATATTGGTAATAGGTGCAATCAGCATCAACTTTCTTATATAAAATTTGATTCTGACTATATTCAACGGAATCAATTCGTTGACTAACTGCCAAGTTCAAACTATCTCCAGCTTGCTTCAAAATAGACTTTTGTTCATCAGATAAAATTTGTTGCAATTCCTGTCCTTGCATGTCCTGTTCGGTGTAGAAATTAACAAAGAACTTTCCTTTTTCATTTTTTATTTCATTTCTGGAAGTAAACAGTGATCGACCATAATTTTGATCGGAGTATTGGAATTCAACAATTATCCTTTTGTCCTTTGTGATAAGTTGATTGGTGGTGAAAGTAATAAAGGCGGAATTGTAATCTATGATATAATCCCCATCCATTCCTCGGGTCATTAATTTACCATCAATATACACTCGCTCAGTACCTGATAATACAATTATAAATCGCTCATTTTCGGCACCAAAAAGTTGGTAAGGCCCTTGGTTTCCTTCAACACCAAGAATAGATTGGCGGTTAAACTTACCTCTCGATAATGCCACATCAGATTGAATATTTAAATTGGCTTTCTTTCCAAAAAGTTTGGATTGATAATTCCCTTCATAACTTAATCCTTGTGCCTTTTTATTGTATTTCAGAAATACATCTTCAGTTTCTTTAGTTTGGAAATCACCTGCGATTAATTTGTGACCATCCTGCGAAAATTGAATAAAAACCTTGTCGAAATCCTGTAAAGTTTGGGTGTTCCCCTGAGGTTGAATAGGGATGTTATTATCCGTTACAGATGCTTGAATTTCAACCCCCTGAAAAGTACCAGAGAGTTGCAAGTTCATATTAGAATTCACCGATAAATCCCTAGTGTTTCCAACATTAATACCTCTTGAAATACTTCCTCCTTTTTGTAAAGTACTTGAGCCAAACAGGTCATCTCTTGAGAAATCATCACTTTCATACGAATAGGGATTTTTAGTTAATAATGTTTTCTTTGATGTTTCATTATTGTCTTCACTTCTTCTTTGAATAACTGAAGTAAAATCTAGTGGAAATGTTCGGTAGGTAATCTTAACCGAATCCTTGGATTTGTTTTTAAAATAGATTTCAGATTTAAAATAATTGATTTCGTAACTATTGCTATCTGTGTTAATTAGGAAGCTAGAAGGAATAATCGAAAGTGAATCAATTTTAACAGTATCTAAAACAGGAATTTTTTTGGTTTGAAGATTACTGAAATTTTGTTGGGATAAACCAAATATGGAAATCAGAAGAAATCCAAATAAAAATCCATATTTATCAAACCTTAAAAAACTCAACACGGGTGTTTAATAAAACGAAAATACGATTTCAAAATTTCATTTTAGTTGTTTTTGTTCTCACTCAGAGTACGCAGAGTTCTCAGAGAGAAAAATTAGTGTTAACCTCTTACAGTCACAAATATTGTAGTGGCCTATGACAATAGGCCATGATAAGTCAAAAAGTTCTGAGTGATGTTGAAAAACTCTGAGTACTCTAAGGGAGAATAATTAAAAAACTTCCTATCGAAATAATGCTGGCCACAAATCAAGCATTTATTGATATTTCAACGAATTACACACAGAGATGTTAGTAATAAAAAAGTTTGGCAAAATCTTGGATACATCCTTGCCGTTAAATTTGTAAAAGCTAATTGTGTGATGAAAAACATTGTAAAAATTTTATTGGCAGCAGGAATTTTAGGAGCATCTTTTATGAGCTGTGTACCTAAAAGAAAGTTGGATGATGTAACAGCAAGTTACAACGCAGAAAAAGCCAAGTCGCAAGATTTACATTCTCAAAATGTAAAACTAGAAAGCGAAAATAAGGAGCTTCAAAATGAAGTTACTGATATGTCTAAGCGCATGACAGCCCTTAAAAATGACACTTCCATTCAAGGAACATCTCTTCGTCAGTTAACTAGAAATTACGATCAATTGGATAAAACTTACCGCGAGTTATTATCTCTTAAAGATCAAAATAAGAAGAAAGCTGAGGAGTTAGTTAATAGATACATGAGAGAAATTGAGGAGACTAGAAGTTCTCTTCAAATCAAAGAAGATAAATTAAATGATGCTGAGTTATCATTAGCTCAAAAAGAAGCTGATTTAAAGATGAAAACTCAAGAGTTGGAAACTGCAATGGCTGATATGCAAAAAAAGGCCGAAAGAATTGCAGAACTTCAATCGGAGATCAACAGAAGAGATTCATTAGCAAAAGCGCTTGAGGAAAAAATCAGAAAAGCACTATTTGGTTTAGAGGATGAAGGAATCAAAATGGAAATGAGAAACGGTAAAGTTTACATCTCTTTAGATAATGAGCTTTTATTTAAGCCAGGATCGTATACTGCTGATGAAAAAGGTAAAGATGCGCTTAAGAAGTTAGCAAAAGTATTAAAAGGAAATAATGATATTAATATCACCGTTGAAGGTCACACAGATAGTGATAAATACCATGGAGGACCTCAATTAAAAGACAACTGGGATTTAAGTGTAATGAGAGCTACGGAGATTGTTAAGGTTTTGGAAAGCTACAAAGTTGATCCTAAAAGATTAACGGCAAGTGGTAAAGGTCAGCACTCTCCATTAGATCCAGCTGATACAAAAGAAGCTAAAAAGAAAAACAGAAGAACAGATATAGTTTTAACTCCAAGGTTAGACGTTTTTGAAGATATTTTAAAGCATTAAAAATCTCTTTCTACATGGTTGGTTTCCAACCCTGATTTTGCTAAGCGAAGTGGTGTTCTGCACCACTTCTTTCTTTTTATAACCTTCCGAAAAATCAAAAGGAATTAATACTCGAATTTAAATTAACAGAAGTATTTTTTAGGTACTAAGGAAAATAAGACCTTCTTTATATCAGAAATTAATTTAGATGGAGTTGGAGATCATTAATCATTTTAGAAATGAGATAGCCGCGTCGTGCCTCCTCGCTATTTTTGAAATTAAAAAAAGAATATGGTCACCCATCTTCGGAGAATACCTGAAGTCCCTAACGGACTTCCTCCTCTAAATATCATAGATAGCGAGGAGGTACGACGCGGCTATCTCTAATTTTTATTAACTAATAGTAAGATTACTTCCCCTCCCCAATTTTTTCCATCTGCTCGTACCAATCTGGGCCGAAGCGTTTGATGAGGGGTTCTTTTAAGAATTTGTAAACTGGGATTTGAAGTTCTTTTCCAAGAGAACAGGCACATTTACAGATGTCTAGAAACTGAACATTTACCGCAGTGAAAGTTGGATATTCTTTGATTCTAACCGGGAATAGCTCGCAAGAAATTGGTTTCTTCCAATCTATCTTTCCATCTCTGTGAGCAGCTTCAATAGCACACCGTGTTCCACCATCTTCAGCAAAATAGACGTATGCGCATTCACGATTATTGACTAAAGGTGTAACTAAGTCGCCATCTATATCCATAATATATGTGCCGTTTTTTTCAATTTCGGCAATACCTTCTGGGCGCATATATGGTTTTACATGTTCGTAAACATCATCCAGTTTTGAACATTCTTCTTCATCTAATGGGGCACCACTGTCACCTTCGATACAACAAGCTCCTTTGCATGAATTTAGGTCGCAAACAAATTTACGCTCATATAAATCATCAGAAATTAGGGTGTCCTTGATTTCTTGCATGGGTTAACCTAGTTTTTGGAAAGTCTGGTACCATCTATCAGGCACTTCTCCAGCTAATGCTCTTTCGTAATCTGCATAGCTACATGGGACCATTTGATGACGAACGAATCTACTTTTTAAATCAGATGGATGCGGAACTTCCATCCACCATCTTCCAGAATCACTTTTATAGAAAATCAATTCATGATCTTCATTTTCCATAGCAACGTGATACTTTAAATAAGCAGATTTACTAGCAACAGGATAATCACCCTTTCTCTCACGGAATCCCTCAATGAAATACCATATCATTTGAGCTAACAACATAGCTCCGTTTCCTGTAGTATCGTGAACAGGATTATAATTATATAATCCGAAAGAAGATAATTTATCTGATAAACCCGCGTAACGAGAAATCCTACAAATCTCATCGCTTAAGAATCCATTTGGATTTGGTTTAGCATATCCCGAGAATTCTGATCCTTTGATTGCGTTTACATCAAAACTTAAAATATCCGCATTTCTAACAATCGGTTCCATTTCCTCAATGTTATCTCTAACAAATCCTAAACGGTAAGCATCAAAATGCATTCTTTCCATCATAGCGTCAATCTCTTTATCTACGAAATAAGATTGATACCCAACTGAACTAAAGTTGAACAAGAAGTTTGGTTGATGCATGATGATATTATTGATGAAATTCTCTTCGGTAATATCCTTTTCAATCAATCCTAAATCGATTGATCGATCTATACAAACTAAGTTGACTACCTGCTCCAAGTTTTCGTAAGCTTGGTAGTTGGCATAAGTTAAATCGTGACTTCCTCCAATAATTACAGGAATCACTTCTTTTTTAACTAATTCTTGAATAACAGCTGTTAAAGCAAAATAAGTGTCTTTGTAGCTGTTTCCTGCCAATACATTACCTAAATCTAATATTTTGGCCTTTTCACCAAATCGGTGAAACAAACTGTAAAACTTTTCTCTAATCCTATCTGGAGCAGATCCACAGCCATCATTTCCAATATGCCCCCTTTGTTCCATTACACCAATGATGGCAATATCGTAATCGAACAATTTGAGCTCATCATTGTATTGAGTGATAGTATCACCAATTGTGTTTTTCTTCCAGTTTTTATTGGAAGTAAAAGACTCTTCAAGAGGATTTAAGTAGATGCTTAAACTCATGCTTATTTCTTAGCCTTTGAGGTTGTTTTCTTTTTTGCCGCAGGTTTTCGTTTAGCTCCTTTTTTAGGTTGATTTTGCATGATATGAATAACTTCATCCAATGCTAAATCTTTAGCTTCAACATCTTTTGGGATTTTGTAATTCGTTTTTCCTTGTTTGATATATGGTCCCCAACGACCATTTAAAACTTGAATTTCGCCATCTTCATGCTCGAAAGAATTAATAAACTTTTCAGCATCTGCTTTTTTCTTGGCTTCAATTAATTCAACAGCTCTGTCAAAAGTAATATCCAAAGGATCTTCCTCTTTTGGGATGCTAGCAAATAAAGAACCTTGTTGAACATAAGGTCCAAATCGTCCGATATTCGCTTTTAGCATTTTTCCTTCATATTCACCAAGTTCACGCGGCAACTTAAAAAGTTCCAAAGCTTCTTCCAATGATATAGTTTGAATGCTCTGACCTTTTCTAAGGCTTGCAAATTGAGGTTTCTCTGAACCATCTTCACTAGCTTCACCAATTTGAGCAATAGGGCCAAATTTCCCCATTCTAACAATCAGCTTTTTACCAGATTTTGGATCAACTCCCAATTCTCTCTCTCCTGTAACTCTCTCTGCATTTTCTATTGTTCCCTCAACATTTTCATGGAAAGGATGATAAAATGCATCGATCATAGATTTCCATTCTTTAAGACCAGAGGCAATTTCGTCAAATTGTTGTTCTACTTGAGCTGTAAATCCATAATCAACTATTCGACTAAAGTTTTCTACCAAGAAATCATTAACTAACATTCCTATATCTGTTGGGAATAATTTGTTTTTCTCAGCGCCAGTAATTTCTGTTCTATCGAAAGAGTTGATATGACCACCTTCAAGGGTCATAAACTTGTAAGTTCGTTCAGTTCCTTCTCTTTCTTCCTTAACAATGTAATTTCTTTTTTGAATCGTTGAAATAGTCGGAGCATAAGTAGAAGGACGACCAATTCCTCTTTCTTCCATTGCTTTTACCAAACTAGCTTCAGTATATCTAGCCGGATGATGAGTAAAACGCTCACGCGCATTCATATTGGTAAGATCTAAAGTTTGACCTTCTTCAAGGTCTGGTAACATTCCATCTTCCTCTTCATTTTCATCATCAGTTGACTCGATGTATAACTTTAGAAAACCGTCAAATTTTAAGATTTCTCCTTTAGCAACTAAATCTTTTTCCGCTTTTGATACATCAATTGTAACCGTAGTTCTTTCTAATTGAGCATCTGCCATTTGCGATGCAACAGCTCTTTTCCAGATTAGTTCATATAATCTTTGCGCTTGATATTCCCCATCAATTTCATGCATTGCAAAATTGGTTGGTCTGATGGCTTCGTGAGCTTCTTGCGCATCTTTATTTTTAGTCTTGAAAACTCTCCTTTTATGGTACTCTGAGCCATACGATTTTACAACTTCATCTTGAATCCCGTTTAAGGCAAATTCTGATAGGTTTGTAGAGTCCGTTCTCATATATGTTATAAGCCCTTGCTCATAAAGTCTTTGAGCAATACTCATAGTTTGTCCAACAGCGTACCCTAACTTCCTTCCAGCCTCTTGTTGTAGGGTGGATGTAGTAAAAGGAGCAACAGGACTTTTCTTTGCTGGTTTCTTTTCAAGTTTAGTTACAGTAAAGATAGATTCAGCACTTCTTTCTAAGAAATCTAAAGCCTCTTTTTCAGTAGTTAAATTCTTAGTTAAAGTTGCTTGGAATACAGAAGTTCCTTCTACGTCAAAATGAGCGATAACTCTAAATGAATTTTCTGGAGTAAAAGTTTCAATTTCACGTTCTCTTTCAACAATTAATCTTACGGCAACAGATTGTACTCTTCCAGCAGAAAGTGAAGGTTTAACTTTTCTCCACAAAACAGGAGAAAGCTCAAAACCAACCAATCTATCCAAAACTCTTCTTGCTTGTTGAGCATTTACCAAGTTGAAGTTGATTGTTCGTGGATTATTAATGGCTTTTAAAATAGCATCTTTAGTAATCTCATTGTAAACAACTCTCCTAGTTTTTGATTCATCTAATTTCAAGGCCTCTAATAGATGCCAAGAAATAGCTTCTCCCTCACGGTCCTCATCGGTTGCGAGCCATACAACCTCTGCTTTTTTTGCTAAATCCTTCAGCTCCTTAACGATTGCTTTTTTATCAGGTGATATTTCATAGGTCGGTTCGAAGTTATTTTCTGTATCTACTCCTAATCCTTTCTTTACCAAATCTCTAATGTGACCAACACTTGACCTCACTGTATAATCTGCTCCTAAGTATTTTTCAATCGTTTTCGCCTTTGCTGGTGACTCGACAATTACCAGGTTTTTTGCCATATCCTTTAACTAAAAGTGAAATTTATCCCAATTTGAGATTTTGCAAAATAAAGCATTTCAATTAATACCATCCAAATTCATTTTCTATGTCAGATAATCGTTATATATATATTAACCTATAGGTTAATCATTTTTAACAATCTGACATATTGTCATTTCTTCATTAAAAATGTACATTTGCATCACAATTTTTCAAAATGGGAGAACATAAAGACATGTTAGAAGAAAGTCGCCAAGGTGAAGCTTTAGAGCTCAATGCTGGTAACGGAACGCAGACGGGAAAGAAATTATACATCGAGAGCTATGGTTGTCAGATGAACTTTTCCGATTCCGAAATTGTTGCTTCTGTTTTGGGAAATGAGGGTTACACTACTACAACCAACATGGATGAGGCGGATTTGATTTTTTTAAATACTTGTTCTATTCGTGACAAAGCTGAAGAGACGGTTAGAAAGAAATTAAATGCAATAAAACATGATCCAAACAAAAAGGAAAATGTGAAAGTTGGTGTCTTGGGTTGTATGGCCGAGCGCTTGAAAGGGCAGTTATTGGAAGAAGAAAAATTAGTTGATTTAGTAGCTGGACCAGATTCCTACAGAAAACTTCCTGAGTTGGTTGATGATGTTGAAGATGGTCAGAAGGCGGTTAACGTTTTACTTTCTCGTGAAGAAACTTATGATGATATTGAGCCTGTAAGAATTAATTCCAACGGAATTACGGCATTTGTTTCCATCATGAGAGGTTGTGACAACATGTGTACTTTCTGTGTTGTGCCCTTCACAAGAGGTAGAGAAAGATCAAGAGATGCTAAATCTATCGTTAACGAATGCAAAGACCTTTACAGTAAAGGATACAGAGAAGTGACGTTACTTGGTCAGAATGTCGATTCTTACAGATGGTCAGATAATCCTGAATTAAGAGGAAGAGCTTTAAAAGAAGCGCCAAGAGAAGAAGTTATCGACTTCGCAAAACTTTTAGTGATGGTAGCTGAAATTGCGCCGAACTTAAGAGTTAGATTCTCAACTTCACACCCAAAGGATATTATTGATGAAGTAATGTTCGCGATTAGAGATTACAAAAACATTTGTAACTACATCCACCTTCCTGCTCAAAGTGGAAATACAAGAATTTTAAAGAAAATGAATCGTACTTACACTCGTGAATGGTACGATGATAAAGTAGCAAGAATCAAGGAAGTAATTCCAGGTTGTGCTATTTCTACAGATATTATTACTGGTTTCTGTTCGGAAACTGATGAAGAGCATGCTGATACGGTTGACTTAATGAAAAAAGTAAGGTATGAATTAGCATACATGTTTTTTTATTCCGAGCGTCCAGGTACATTAGCTCAAAAGAAATATGAAGATGATGTTCCAAAGGAAGTTAAGAAAGCCCGATTGAAGGAAATCATTGATATTCAAACGCAAATTAACAAGGAGCTTAATGAGGCGGAAATTGGAAAAACTTATGAGGTTTTAGTTGAGGGTGTTTCTAAGAGAGATGAAAATGATTTGAGAGGAAGAAACAGTCAAAATAAGATGATCATTTTCCCAAAGGAAAATTACAAAATTGGAGATTTCGTAAAAGTTAAAGTTGAAAAATCTACTTCAGCTACCCTAATTGGAAAAGCTGTTGAATTAGTTGAATACTAAATATGAGTGCAACACTAAGTGGTATTAAACAGAGATTTGGAATTATAGGTAACTCAAAGTTGCTTAATGATGCCATTGATGTTGCTATGCAGGTTGCACCTACTGACCTATCGGTTTTAATTACCGGAGAAAGTGGAGCAGGTAAAGAAAATTTTGCCAAAATCATTCATTCTCAAAGTTCCCGAAAGCACAATGATTTTATTGCTGTAAACTGTGGTGCTATTCCTGATGGGACAATCGATTCAGAATTATTTGGTCACGAAAAAGGTGCTTTTACTGGTGCGGTTGATAGCAGGAAAGGTTATTTTGAAGTAGCGGATGGTGGAACAATATTTTTGGATGAAGTAGGTGAGTTGCCCATGAGTACTCAAGCTCGATTACTTAGAGTTTTAGAGGCAGGTGAATTTATAAAGGTAGGTTCTTCTAAGGTTCAAAAAACAAATATTAGAGTTGTTGCTGCTACGAATTTGGATATTCCAAAAGCTATAAAAAAAGGTAAGTTCAGAGAGGATTTGTATTACCGTTTGAATACAATTCCAATCAAGATTCCATCTTTAAGAGAGCGAAAAGAAGACATTTATTTACTATTCAGAAAGTTCTCTGTGGATTTAGCAGAGAAGTATAGAATGCCTCCGCTAAGACTGGATGATGAAGCCAGAGAGATTTTACAAGATTACAGATGGCCAGGTAATATTCGTCAGTTAAAAAATATTGCTGAACAAATTTCGGTTATCGAGGAAAATAGATTGGTTACGCGTAATCAGCTATTGAAATATTTACCAGAAGCAACATCATCAAATCTTCCAATGATTGTTGGGAAAGATGTTGTTGATGAAAATGATCCAGTTCAAAGTTCTGAATGGAAGCGCGAGAGAGAATTACTTTACAAAGCACTTTTCGATATGAAAAGGGAGTTGGGAGATTTGAAAGGAGTTGTTGCGGAGTTGGTTAGGAATAGAGGTAATATTGGTGATACTGAAAGAGCTTACCAGCAATTACATTTAGATTCAGATGTAGCACCTACGCAAGAATTTTCGCCTTATCCCGTTCATGTTGGGACAAGTTACGATGCACGTCCATCTCAAGCAGAAGACGAAGAATTTCAAGAAAGTCATGAAGTTGTTGAGGAAAGCTTGTCTTTGGCTGATAGAGAAAAAGAATTCATCGTAAAAGCGCTTGAAAAACATAGAGGTAGAAGAAAAAATGCGGCTCAGGAGTTAGGTATTTCTGAACGAACATTGTACCGAAAAATTAAAGAATACGATATACAATGACAGTTCAAAGTTTAAAGCTTTGAACTTTGAAACCAAAGTCATGAAAAATCTAATAATTGCCATAACATTTTTTTCAGTTCTTTTAAGTGGCTGTAAAGTTTCTTACTCATTCCGCGGAGGAGAAATTCCTGGTAAAACATTCAGTGTAGGGACACTCACAAATTCGGCTTCTTTAGTAAATCCAAATCTTGCCATTGTAATGCAAGACAAATTACAAGAAAAATTCACTAACGAATCTAATTTGAAATATACCGATGGTAATGGTGATGCAAACTTTTCAGGAAGAATTACTTCTTATAAAGTATCTCCAGTTCAAGGTACAGGAGCAACTACTGTTGCTTTAAACCGATTGACAATTGCGGTTGAATTTTTATACACCAATCCTGAGGATAAAACTGTTCCGGAAGAAGGAAAAGTAATTAAAGTTTCAAGTTATGATGATTTTGAATCTACCGAAGATTTCTCTTCAATTGAAGATGAGTTAATGGAATCAATATCTGAAAAATTGGTAGCTTTAGTTTACAATCAGGTTTTAGTAGATTGGTAAACAATGAATAGCGAGGTATTTAATCAGTTAATTCAAACACCAAGTAAAGTTGATCCTAAACATAAGGATGAGCTTAAAAAGTTGGTAGACACCTTTCCGTATTCTTCCAATATCCGATTGCTTTATCTTTCCGCACTTTTAAATGATGCCGACGTTCTTTTTGAGCAAGAGCTTAAAAAGACAGCAGCCTACATTACGGATCGAAGAATCTTAAAAAAGTTAATTGAACCTAATACAACTTCAAGAGAGGATTATATAATTGAGGAGGCTCCGATGGAGGTTGTTCAGAATGAGTCAAAAGCTGAAACTCAAGAGCCGATTGATTCTTCAACTCAAGACAGCAAGACCGAAACAATAATTGAACAAGAGGAATCTGAAGAGTTTGAAATAAAGAACACTTCTGCAGAGCTTAGTGAGAAAGTACCTATTCTAAATGAAGAAGAGGAAGCTTCCACTCCAGTAATTCTTCCAGAGGAACAAGAAAAGGAGACTCAATCGCAAAAAGTTGATGAGCTTGATCAGTTAATTCTGGCTTCTGCCGTAAATGCTTCCCTAACATTAGAAATTGATGAAGTTGCTGAGGAAATCAAGCGAGAGAAAGGAGAAACTGAACCTGAGAATCAAGCTAATGTTTTTCCGAGCGAAGTCGAAGGCCCAAAATCATTTTTAGAATGGATTGGAGCTGATACTAATATTCAAAATGAAAGTACTCATCTTGATCCAAAAGAAAAGGAAAGAATAGAATTTAGAAAAAAGGCTGAATCTTTAATAGATCAGTTTATTCAAAATCAGCCAAAAATAAAGCCAAAAGCAGAATTTTACTCTCCTGAGAATATGGCCCAAAAGAGTGTGGAGGACAAAGGAGAGATTGTAACCGAGACCTTAGCTAAGGTATATGCGGCTCAGGGAAATAAAGCGAAAGCGAAGGCTATTTATGAGCAGTTAATTTTGAATAATCCAGAAAAAAAGATTTACTTTGCATCCCTCCTGAAAAAATTAGGAGAAGATTAAGATTTTGAATTATGGCTTTATTAAGTGTATTAATCATTATAGTTGCAGTTTTACTAATCCTTGTTGTAATTATTCAAAACAGTAAAGGAGGAGGTTTAGATGCAAATTTGGCTTCACAAAACCAATCTTTTGGAGCGAAGAAGACAACAGAAATAGTTGAGAAAGTAACTTGGTACTTAATTGGAGGATTAGCTTTATTATGTATCATTTCAACAAAGTCACTTTCAACAGGTTCTGTGGAAGATGATGGAATTACAGAAACTCAAGAAGTTCAACAAGACGAAACACCTATCGAAGAGTAGGAAAACAATAACGCATTTGGAAAAATGTCAGCCTGTCACCAGTGCTGACATTTTTTATTTTGCCCCTTTCTTATTTTCGGAAAAATTGACGGTTTAAAAGACTATTTTTACCGCTCTTTCCAAATGGCACATAAAGTGCTAAATGGGAATTCAGAATTTTAAATTTATTCACTTAAAATAATTAACAAAATGTCAGTAAACGTAAAACCATTAGGAGATAGAGTTTTAGTAAAACCTGCTCCTGCAGAAGAAAAAACTGCATCTGGAATCATCATCCCAGACACAGCAAAAGAAAAACCTCAAAAAGGAGAAGTTGTTGCTGTAGGTAACGGAAAAAAGGATGAGCCTTTGAATGTTAAAGTTGGTGATACTGTTATTTATGGAAAGTATTCAGGAACTGAACTTTCATACGAAGGAGTAGATTATTTAATCATGAGAGAAGCGGATATCTTCGCAATCGTTTAATTTTTAAATCAGTTTTTAAACTTTATAAAAAATGGCAAAGGAAATTTTATTTGACGTACAAGCAAGAGACAAGATTAAAAAAGGTGTTGATTCTTTAGCAAACGCTGTAAAAGTAACGTTAGGACCAAAAGGTAGAAACGTTGTTATTGATAAAAAATTTGGTGCACCAACTGTAACTAAAGATGGTGTTTCTGTAGCAAAAGAAATTGAGTTGGCTGATCCAGTTGAAAACATGGGAGCTCAATTAGTAAAAGAAGTTGCTAGTAAAACTGCTGATGCGGCTGGTGACGGAACAACTACTGCTACTGTTTTAGCTCAAGCTATTTATGGTGCTGGAATTAAATCGGTTGCTGCAGGGGCTAATCCAATGGATTTAAAAAGAGGAATTGACTCTGCTGTTAAAGTTGTTGTTGCCGATTTGAAAAAGCAATCTCAACCAATTGATAAAACAGAGGAAATTGCACAAGTTGCTACTATATCTGCAAACAATGATAGCGAGGTTGGAAACAGAATTGCTGAGGCGATGAAAGTTGTAGGGAAAGATGGTGTTATTACTGTTGAAGAAGCAAAAGGAACTGAAGATGAATTAAAAACTGTTGAAGGAATGCAATTCGACAGAGGTTATTTATCTCCTTACTTCGTAACTAACGCTGATAAAATGGAAGCTGAATTAGAGAATCCATTAATTCTTATTCACGACAAGAAAATCTCAACTTTAAAGGATGTTCTTCCAATTTTAGAGAAATCTCAACAAACTGGTCGTCCTTTATTAATTGTTGCTGAGGATGTTGACGGTGAAGCATTAGCTGCTTTAGTTGTAAACAAAATTAGAGGTTCGCTTAAGATTGCTGCTGTAAAAGCTCCTGGTTTTGGAGACAGAAGAAAAGCAATGTTAGAGGATATCGCAGTTTTAACTGGTGGTACAGTAATAAGCGAAGAGCAAGGATACCAATTAGAAAATGCTGATTTACCAATGTTAGGTCAGTGTGAGAAAGTTGTAATCGATAAAGACAACACTACAATCGTTAACGGAGCTGGTGACGGAGAGCAAATTAAGGCTAGAGTTAACCAAATCAAAGCTCAAATCGAATCAACTACTTCTGACTACGATAAGGAGAAGCTACAAGAAAGATTAGCTAAACTTTCAGGAGGTGTTGCTGTAATTTATGTTGGAGCAGCGACTGAAGTTGAAATGAAAGAAAAGAAAGATAGAGTTGATGATGCTTTACATGCTACTAGAGCTGCGGTTGAAGAAGGAATCGTTGCTGGTGGAGGAACTGCATTAGTTAGAGCTTTAGCTTCTTTAGATGGGTTAAAAGGAGAGAATGATGACCAAGAGCATGGTGTGAACATCGTTCGTACAGCTATTGAAGCTCCTTTAAGAACTATTGTTGCTAACGCTGGAGGTGAAGGTTCAGTTGTGGTAAACAAAGTAAAAGAAGGTAAAGGTGATTTTGGATACAACGCTAGAAATGATGTTTATGAAAACTTAATTGAAAGCGGAGTAATTGATCCAGTAAAAGTTACTCGTTTAGCACTTGAAAACGCAGCATCTATCTCAGGATTATTATTAACTACTGAGTGCGTTATTGCTGACGAACCTGAAGATCCTGCTGCCGCTGCTGTGGGTGGTGGAATGCCAGGAGGAATGCCAGGAATGATGTAATATCATATGCTAATATTTTAAAGCCTCAACGAAAGTTGGGGCTTTTTGTTTTTTAAGAAACTTCTAGAGGTTTTAACTCGTTACTTAAGTTGAGCTTAGCAAGCCAATTATTTATTTCTTTTTTTAATGAGGTTGTTTAGAAAACATATTTTTCTTACAGGGCTTTTTTGTCTTGTTTCCTCTCTCTTATTTGCTGGTGAAAAATCAGTTAAAATGGGAGTGGGATACAAAGCTTATGAAAATAATTCTCATGAAATTTTATTACATAGCGGACGCTATTTTTACGGAGGATACTCTTATCAATTCGGAAAAGCATTTAGGAATAAAGTTCAATTCCAAATTTCGAATTCAAATAGGGAGATAAAATCTGATATTAATTATGTTTCTGCATCAACAGGAACTAATATTTTTTACGATTTCAATTATCGGTTTATAAATCTTAAAAACATCAAATTACACGCAGGGACGTACGTTGGTGACGATTTTGTGTTAAACTTTTTTCCTAAGTTAGATAAAGACAACTTTTTGTGGGAAAATCAAAGTTTTGTTGGCTTTTCATCGAGTAATAACTTTTTGCTTACTAAAAACAGAAGAATAGATTTCAATTTTAGAATTCCTATTTATTCAGGCATTGTTTTCAATAAAATGGACAGACTAGATGGGGAAGTTCCAGGAAATAGGCCAAATTTATTTTACAGAGGTTACGGGAATAAACTCTTAAATGCTAATGCAGAGCTGGGTTATGTTGTTTCCAAATATGGTTTGAGTTTCGGAGTGTATTATCAAATGGAATATAACAGGACAGGAGAGTTCGTACACAGAAGAGTAACGAGCCAAGCTCATAGTTTGTCCTTCAGACTCCTTTATTAAGAAGTTGATTTTATTATGGCTGACTTTCCTTAATTGTTACCTTTGTATTTCTTGAAAACAATCAAACAAAATATAGCAGCTTTTAGTGTAATTATTGTTTTTGTATTGATTGGCTTAGCTTTTAGCTTAGGATTTGATAAAAATGACCTTCAACTAAGAGTTAATATTCTATTTCATCCAGTTGGTAATTTAATTTTTGGTTTGATTACCAGATTAGCTGAAGGTTGGTTTACTTTTCCGTTATTACTTTTTTTATTCATTAAAAACTGGCGAAACGGGCTTTATGTTGGTCTAGCATATGGAGTTTCTTCTTTAATTGTGCAGGTGTTAAAACAGTTTGTGTTTACGGGTTATGTGTTTAACAGACCATTAGGAACGTCTACTTTGTTTAGAAATCCTGATTATCAATGGTTATCTGAAGAACTTCCAAAATACAATAGTTTTCCAAGTGGACATACAACTACAGCATTTTGCATTTTTTTAGCGTTGGCCATGAT
The DNA here is from genome assembly GCA_964230605.1 of Flavobacteriaceae bacterium. Taxonomy (GTDB): domain Bacteria; phylum Bacteroidota; class Bacteroidia; order Flavobacteriales_C. Next base: position 5,458 of record CAXRIN010000014.1, on the reverse strand, counting down.
TACACCAAATAAAAAGTGGGGCGCAGTTTACATGTTTGTTGCAGCTTTAGTGGGGTTTTCAAGAACCTACCTTTCGTGTCATTTTGTTAAGGACATTACAGCAGGGGCTTTTTTGGGAGCTATTACGTCTACGGCTTTATATTTCGCCTTGAAAAAGCTTTTGAAATTAAATTAAATCTCAAAAAATTCGCTGGCAATATAGTCCGCCATCAATTTTCCTTGTTTTGTTAAGCGATATTCATCCCCGAAAAAAGCTAATTGTCCGCCTCTTAAGAAGTCTGAAGTTTTTTCTTTGAAAGCATCAACATAGTGTGGGAAAAGTATTTCCAAATCACGAATATCCAAGCCTTTTGACGTACGTAATCGAGTCATGATGAATTCGTTGAAAAAGTCTTGTTCGGTCAATTCTTCAATTTCATAATAATCCTCTTCAAGATTTACTTCATTAATGTATTTCTTATTGTTGGCAACATTGTGCGTTCGCATGCTATTGTAAAAACTATGAGCTGAAGGTCCAATTCCAATGTATGCCTTTTGTTCCCAGTAAGCGGAGTTATGTTTGCTTTTATAGCCTTCTAAAGCGTAATTGGAAATTTCATATTGTAAGTACCGATGAGCTCCCAATTTATCCATGATCAATTCAAATTGTTGAATGGATTTTTCTTCACTCAATTCTTCAATTTTCCCTTTTTTAATCAAGTGAAGTAAAGCAGTTTGCTCTTCAATTGTTAAGTTATAGCATGAAATATGTGGAACTTTTAACTCAATGGCTTTGTCTAAATTCTTTTCCAATTGTTCATTGGAAAGCAAAGGCAGCGCAAACATGAAATCAATTGAATAATTATCAAATCCTGAATTTTTAATAGTATTTATTGCTTCTTCAGCCTGTTTTGCTGAATGAGCTCTATTCATTTGTTCTAAATCATCTTCAAAAAATGATTGAACTCCCAAGCTAATTCTGTTTACCCCCTTTGATTGTAAATGTTGAAGCTTTTCATCCGAAACATCTTCAGGATTCATTTCGAAAGTGATTTCTTCAACTTGATTGGTGTCGTAATTAGTATTTAACGCGAAAAATATTTCATCAATTTCCGAAGGAGTAAGGATGGATGGTGTACCACCACCGAAATAAATAGTTTTTACAGGAACCCCTTCGAAAATTGATTTTTTAAGTTCAATTTCTTTGCAAATGGCATTAATCATATCCTCACGGTAACTATCAAATGTAGTAGAGAAATGAAAATTACAGTAATGACAAGCTTGTTTGCAAAATGGGATATGAAGGTAAATTCCAGCCATTTTTCAAAGATAATGAAGAGTTTCCCATGTCAATTTATTTTCTGTTGATCGTAAAAAATCAAATTAATTAACATCAAACTATGGAATAGCTATTAAATATTATGGCTTTATGTGTTGATCCCCTTGTTATTTTGCATGGTTGTGAGGTTTTTACTTTTCATATTCTCGGTTTTTATATTCATTTCGGGCTTTGCTCAGAAAGAGTATCAATTAGCTGATCTCGAAAAAAAATCGTCTAGAATTGAAAATTTAAACCTTTCTAACGAAGGCTTAATTGATCTACCATTGAAAGTTCAAGCTTGCAAAAAACTCAAATCATTAAAGCTTAATAATAACAGAATTACTTTTTTACCTAATTGGTTTAAGGAATTAGAAAATCTTGAAGAATTGGATATTTCAGGGAATAGAAACCTAAATATCCATCAAGCATTTTCATTAATAAGTCAATTGCCTAACCTTAAAAAGCTGACCGCAAATCATTGTAACATGTTTTATTTACCTGTTTCAATTAGAAGAGCAAAAACTTTGAAAGAGGTCAACTTATCGGACAATCATATCAAATACCTTCCACCAATATTTGAATACACTTTTTGGGAATCTTTGGATTTATCCTACAACTGCATTGATACCTTACCAAGTACACTAGTGTTCATGAATACCCTTAAGGAGTTGGATTTAAGTTACACGCCAGCAATTGAAAATAAATTCACTTACTACACGACAGAATTTTTAAAAAATTTAGAGACACTTAAATTATCAGGTGCCTCTAAACTACCAAAGGAAATTTCCAAAATTGAACATGTAAAAGAGTTGGTTTTAACTAACGGAAGTTTTGAGAAATTACCAGAAGAATTACAACAATTATCAGGAATTAAAAAGTTAGATGTAAGAGGTTGTGAAAATTTAAAAATCTCCGATTTAGTAGAGTCTTTAACTGGTTCTTATGAATCTTTGGTAGAGTTGAAAATAGGTCATAAAAACCTTACTACTGTACCTTACAATTTATCAAAGCTTAAAAAGGTTAAGGTTTTAAGGATTAATAATTCATGTCTTGAAAAGCTATCATCTTCATTCTCCAGATTCAAGGGTAAAATGGTAGTTTTCGAAAACTGCAGTTTCTCAAACCCATCAGATGTTTTTGGTGATATCGGGAAAAGTAAATACCTCAAACACTTAGTCATTAATAATTCATCTTTTGGCAGAACTGATTGGAAGGTGGGTGGCTCTGAAAAATTAGAGAAACTAGAAATAACAAATTGCGGAATTACGTATATACCTCTTGATGTTAAAGGTTTTAATAAACTTCAATTCCTAAATCTAATTGGGAATAAAATCGCGAAAAATAAAATTACATGGACAACACCAACAACAAAAGTTGGTGTTGATTATCAAACCATTTCATATTCCAAAAGGGAATTACAAAAATGGAACTATAACCAAACTGAGAAAACTATTAAAAGAATGATTTATACCGAGGTGGGAGATATTTTCACTCTACCATCAGGGGCAAAAGTTGAAATTGAACCAGAATGTTTTATTAAGACCGGAAATATAAATGTAACAGGAGATGTAAAGCTGGAAATAAAGGAATTCACTCAACCGGAAGATTTTGCATTATCAAAATTCCCAACATATATACCTTCTGGAGAAGTTTCCGATACAAAATATGCTGTTGAAATTAGAGCGTTTCAGGATGATAAGGAAGTATTTGTTAAATCCGAAAAACCAATTATCATTTATCCAAAGTTTGATAAAAAGTATGCTCTGGAAAAGTACTATTACTTGAATTATAAATCTGAGTGGCAGAATTTAAATCAAAAAACCAATGTTTGTGTGGATGCTTCAGAGGACCAAATTACGCCACAGTGTATGGATTATTCGGAGATTCCAAGAATGACTCATGACTTAAAGGTTTCCAAAGTATATTTCAATTTGCAGAGAAGGAAAAAGAAAAACAGATTAAACTTTGAAATAACTCCCGAATATGGATATCGCGAACAATTGTTAAATCCTTTTGGAGATAAAATCAAAGGATATCCGGAGCTTAAACAGTATAAAGGAATCAAATGGCGTTATGTTGGCGATAGTATGGAGTATGATTTGCGTCGACTTTATTTTTTATCGGATCAAGCAAAGGAAGATAAACTTAAGCGTTATAACTCTTTTAAAAGTTATGTCTTAGATATAAAAGATATAAGAGTTTTTCCTAATCCAAATGACGATAACTACCTTATCCAGTTTATTCAAGGAAGGGATACTTTTTCAATCGAAGCATTACCATTTTTAACTGTATATACCGCAAAAAAAATACAAAGATGGCACAAGGTTAAATACCGAAAATACAAAAAGGCTTTAGCGAAACGAAAGGAAAAATGGCTCAAAATGGATACAACCTTTATCAACCGATATGAGGATTTTGAAGTTAATCTTGAAGCATTCAGGATGCACAACTTACAAGCACTTTACAACATCAAAAAATCGGGAGCAAAAATTGAATCGGCAGACATTCTTAAAATCTACAAGCCAGGTTTATATCAAATGGCAATTCCTTTGTTGATTAATAATGGAGAAATAAAAAAGCCAATTTTCTACATACACGGGAAAAGATTCCATCCTCAAAAAGTATTGGTTAGTAACATCTCCAAAAAGTATAGTTTTTGGGCAAATCCTAAGGAGATACCAAAGGAGACTGGGGTTTATACAATTAGCACCGTAATAGATGGAGTATTGTATTCAGGTGTATGGCCAGTAAGTAACAAGGTAACTTTTGAAAAAGTGGACAATAAATGATGAAATTATTTTTAGCGACAACTCTATTTGTTTCATTTCTAGGAATTGGTAATCAAGTTATAAAACAAACCGAAGATGCTTCAGATAAGTTATCTGTAAGAGGCTTAAATCATGAAAAATTAAATCGTACTGTATTCAGGTTAATCAATGAAAAAAGGAATAAAAAAGGATTGGACACTTTATCATATAATGAAGCATTAAATAAAGTGGCCATAAAATATCAAGATGAATTTGAATTTCGACGATTTAAAAACACACCATCCATAGAGCGTAAAATCAATAAGGATTTATATAAGAGAACCAAAAAAGCGGGTTTTGATGGTGGACTAGTTTTACCTGTTGTTGGAGAATTTGAAGCTTTAGATTATGATGAGAAACAAGAATTCTTTTTAAATAAAAACGATAAAGACTCCGAGTTTAAACTATACTATGGCAAAAAGCCCAGAAAAAGTGAAAAAGACCCTGTAAGAACCCCCATTGAGCCAATGAGTTATAAAGGGTTTGCAAAACTAGTTTTGAAAAATTTGGAATCAGATAATAAAAAAGCGCTCTATTCCAAAGCATATAAATGGGGAGGTGTTCATTTACAATGGTATTATAAATCCTTAAACAAAAGGAAAATTCCTCAAATTAAAATGGTATTTCTTCTTGGTGGCTACGCAACAGCTGGGATGCGAATTGATTAAATAAGATTCATGATTTCTACAAAGAAAAGTTTATCCAATGAGCAATCTTTGTGTTGAAATTAAGCACAAACGTCACCACTATGTTTGTAAAGTATTAATATGCTAATTTGTTAGTTCGCACACAGATTTGAAGGATTACGCAGATTTGAAAACTAAAATAATCTGTGAAATCAAATTAATCTGTGTGAAAAAAATAAGCACAAGCGTCATCCTGAAGGAGGCCACGACTGAAGGACCTCAAGCTCTATCAAAAGCATAACTTAGCGCTAGACTAGAGGTTCTTCGCTGCGCTCTGAATGAACTGTGTTTAAAAACAAATATTTCTTTGATAATTTTCATCATATTTTTGGTTTGATTTAGCAACAGCAAAAGCCTGTTTTAAGAGTTTGTTAGCGATTGCAATTTTAATTACTCTTTCTGGCTTTCCTTTCTCTTTTAAGCGATCATACATTTCAACGCATTTCTTATTGTACCGTTTAGCTGACCAGGAACAGATGTACAGTAACTTCCTTATTTGAGATTTTCCCATTTTACAGATACTCCCTCTGCCATTTATACTTGAGCCTGATTGATAAACTCTAGGACTAAACCCAACATATGCTATCAGTTGCTTGTAATGAGAGAACTTTGTGAAGTCATTAGTTATAGCTATTAACATTGCGGCTGTTTTAGGTCCCATTCCT
>CAXRIN010000013.1:0-37379 GCA_964230605.1 Flavobacteriaceae bacterium | reverse complement strand
ACAGAAAATTTCAGTAATTTTATCTACCATAAGAAAAAGGTTTTTTTTGGTTTTAAATATTTGATATTCAGTAGATTAAATATAAGCCAAAAACCTTTTTTTATGAAATAATATTAGGGTTTTCTTACGTCGAACTCACGTTAATTATGTACTTCAACCGCTCCCTTTTTCAATGGGAGCTGCCGCAGGCTGAGGGGATGCAAGCAAATAAAAAAGGAGCTAAAACTAGCTCCTTTCAATAAATATAATTTTGGTTATTAATTAACAACCACAAGATTCATCTGAACATGAATGTTCTTGAGGTTTAAGTTCTTCTTCAGTTGCTTCGCGAACTTCAATAACTTCGATGTCAAAATTCAAATCATAACCAGCTAAAGGGTGATTTAAATCTAACATTACGTCTTCCTCTTTAATTTCTGAAACGAAAGCTAAAACAGGTCCTTGCTCTGATTCTAATTGAACTTCCATTCCCACAACTAATTCCTCGTCATTTTCTGGTTTGAATCCACTTTTAGGAACAGTATATACAGCTTCGTCATTTCTCTCTCCATATGCATCTTTAGCAGCAACTTTCAATTTATCCTTGAAACCAATTTCTTTACCTTCTAATTGTTTTTCCAAACCAGGGATAAGCATTCCCAAACCTTGAATATATGCTAATGGTTCAGCTCCTGCAGAGCTGTCAATAGTGTCACCTTGATCGGTTGTTACAGTGTAGTGCATTTTCACTACGGCATTTTTTTGAATTTTCATTATCTGTAATTTTGTTCAAAGGTACTTTGAATAATTCACAACTACCCTTTTAAATGTTATGATATCGTAAAGACGACCAATACTATTAATCATTTAATTTCGTAAATGTAGAGATGAAAAAGATAGGATTACTCTTATTGTTTGTTGGATTGTATAACCTTAGTTTTTCTTTTGAAAGTGATTTAATTTCGGAAAGACCCGGACAAGCATTGACGCCAAATTGTTTAAACAGAGGAAATGTTCAAGTCCAAACGGGAATGATGTATGATTCATATAAGTATTTAGGACCCGTTCTTTTCGATGATTTATCATCCATTAACTCGTATTCTAATATTTTAAATAACACAGTTTTAAGGTTTGGACTAGGAGAAAAGTTTGAGATCAATACAAGTTTAGATTACAGTACTACCCACACTTATTTATCTGCTCCAATTGTTGGGTTTAAGGCTTTATTGGTAAATGACGAAATGAATAGCCTAGCCGTACAATACAATTCTGTAATTCATCAATTTAACGATGATGTTTATTCTAATGCATTAAAACTAATTTCAACGCATCAATTAACTTCAAAATCAAGTGTTTCTTTAAATGGAGGAATGTTTTACACGCCTAGAATTGACGAGTTTGGAGGTGATTATGTAATTAGTTTAGGAATAAATCCAACTAAAAAACTTGGAATAGTTTTAGAGAACTACGGGAATTATGCGCATGAATTTAAAACGTATTTTGATGCTGGTGTAGGATATCTTATTGCACCATTGTTGCAAGTAGATACTTATTTTGGTTTAGGAGCAAATGAAAAAGAAAACACGTTTTTTGTGAATGCGGGATTAACTTACAGATTTGATTACAAAGGGAATGAATAAACTTTTTACAATATTGTTTTTATTAGCTTGCTCAAGTGTTTTTGCTAAGCTAATCAAGGTAAACCCTGATACTTCTCTTTTTCGTTATGTTGGACGTTTTGATTTATCTAACCCCTCAAAACCTCAATTTGCTCATTCTGGTAATCAAATAGAATTTCAATTTAAAGGACCAGAAATATTAGTTGGTTTAAGTGATATCTCATCTGGCGGTCCAGAAAACAAAAACTACTTTAATGTTATTGTGAATGGAAAGGTAGTTGATGTTATAGCGTGCGGGCAGGGCTTAAAATATTATCCAATAAAACTTGCTCAAATTGATTCCTTTAACACCATTGAAATTTTTAAAAGAACAGAGGCAAGTTGTGCGATAGCAGTTTTTCATGGTGTTAAATATGACATTGGAGAAATAAAGAAAACGATAAGTAAACAGCGAAAAATTGAGTGGATTGGTGATTCATTTATGGCTGGATATGGAAATGAGTTGGCTATAGCACCTCCGCCGAATGGCAATCCATCTACAGGATTTCACGCCGAGAACGAAAATGGATATGAAGCATTTGGCGCGATTACTTCAAGGAAATTAAAGGCCGATTATTCAAGTGTTGTAGTTTCAGGGCATGGTGTTTACAGGAATTTTGATTTATCAGAGGAAGGGACTTTACCCAATGTTTATTCATTAATTTTTCCAGAAGAGGGTTACATAGGTAAACCTTACAATTTTAATTTGCAACCCGATTTGATTGTGATAAAAATTGGCACAAATGATTTTGGTGCCGAAATGCAAAAACCTCCAGTAATGGCTGATTCTGTAAGATTTGTAAAAGCATATTTAGATTTTTTAGATGAGGTAATACAAAAAAATCCCAATTCAAAAATTGTTTTGGCCGTTGGAGGAGGGATCACAGATTATTTTCCAGCTGGATTAAAAAGACTCTCACGATTTCGATCATGGGTGAAAGAAGTGGAAAGGAAAGTGGAGTCGAATTACAAAACTGAAATTGGTTTTTTTGAATTTCAATCAATGCAGCCTCCGTATGGGGAAGATTGGCATCCAACAATTCAAGCTCAACAAAAATTTGCCAATGAAATCACGCCATATCTTAAGCAATTTATGAATTGGTAGTAGAGATGTTCTGTATATGAAAAACGCTAAATATTGGGTTGAAAATTTAGATTTATTACCTCACCCAGAGGGAGGGTTTTATAAGGAAGTTTACAGGTCTGGTGAATCTTTTCAACCCTATGATTTTGATGGAGAAAGAAACTATTCAACGAGTATTTATTTCCTACTCGAAAAAGGGAATGTTTCACATTTTCATCGCATTAAGTCTGATGAAATTTGGTATTACCACGGTGGGGATGCGTTATCAGTTTTTGTTATTCATAAAAACGGAGAATTGGAAGAGTTGAAAATTGGTCCAAACCCAGATCAAGGAGAAGTTCTTCAAGCTGTAGTTCCGTCAGGGACAATTTTCGGATCTAAAAGTTCCGGCGCTTATTCACTTGTTGGTTGTATGGTTTCGCCAGGTTTTGACTTTAAAGATTTTGAGCTTTTTAAAACCTCTCAATTATTAGAGGAATATCCAAGTCATCATCAAATTATCAAGGAGCTAAGTAAAGAACAATACTAGATTTTAGGTATTGTAAAAAATCAACTTCCCAAGTAAGTTTGTAACATGGGAATTCTTTCCAATATTGTTTTATCCAGTAGCGTTAGTGTAGATACTATGTTTCTTGGTCTTTCTAAGAAAAACGAGGATTACGCTAACCTAATTACCAAGGGATTATTGGTAGCGTTTGTTCAATCTGTTTTTTTCGGATTAGGAGCATGTTTAGGAGAAACAGTTTTTCTTTTTTTAGAACAAGTTGATCACTGGTTGATTCTGATCGCTCTTTCCTATTTTGGATTTAAAACAATATTCGAAGAACATGCTGATTACAATTCAAGCACAAAAGAATCGCTTACAAAATTCACTTTAAAATCTATAGCCGCTAGTTTAGATGCTATAGCGATTGGATTTTCATTGAGTCATTTACTTTTTAGAGAACCACAATTTTTACTAATTTTGTTCTTTGTTACATTAATGTCATACCTCTTAGGTTTTAGTATTGTAAGTAAATTACAGAAGCTTAATTTTAAGTTTTTTCAGTGGTTTTCGGGGTTGATTATTTTTGGTTTAGGCCTCCATATTTTCTTATCTCACATGTTGGATCATGGATTTTGATGAATTAGCTTGTAAGTAGTGAGTTTCCGTAGTAAAAACTTAACTTTGAGCCATGAAAAAATCATCTGTTTTATTCGTCTTTGTTGCCTTATTAATCCAAGCTTGTTTACCAACTAAACAAGAGTCGGAGGCTTTTAGTAAAGCCAAAGTCACAACAGTAGTAAAACAGCACGCGCCAGAATATCCATACAGGCCATCTGAAACACGTGTTTTTGATTTACTGCATACCAATTTAGAGGTTGCACCAATTTGGGAAAAACAGGAACTTTTAGGGAAAGCGCAATTAACTTTAAAACCGTATTTCTATCCATCAGATGAATTGATTTTGGATGCTAAAGGAATGACAATAAATGCCGTTTCGTTAATTGATTCAGTAGGGAAATCGTCTCCTTTGAAGTTTGAATATGATTCTCTTCAAATTAAAATAACCCTTCCAAAAAAGTACACAAGAGTTGATACAATTAAAGTAGGAGTTGATTACGTTGCAAAACCAAATGAGCTAACAAGTAAAGGAAGTACAGCCATTACGGATGATAAAGGATTGTATTTTATTAATCCTTACGGAAGGGATAAGGTAAAACCACAACAAATTTGGACTCAAGGAGAAACAGAAGCTTCGTCTTGTTGGTTTCCAACCATTGATGCGCCTAATGAAAAGACAACGCAGGAGATTAAAATAACAGTTGATAATCAGTTCAGAACTCTTTCTAATGGTTTACTAATTTCAAGTACCAAAAATTCTGATGGAACTAGAACGGATTATTGGAAACAAGAAAAGCAACATGCACCTTATCTTTTTATGATGGCAATTGGAAAATTTGCTGTTATACAAGATTCATGGAGAGGAATAGCTGTAAACTATTTAGTTCCTCCAAAAGATTCTGCTTTTGCAAGAGGAGTGTTTGGTAATACTCCAGAAATGCTTTCTTTTTATTCTGAAAAACTAGGATATACTTATCCTTGGGCTAAGTACAATCAGGTTGTTGTTTCCGATTATGTTTCTGGGGCAATGGAAAATACAGGAGCTGTAATTCATGGTAAATGGGTGTTTACGACTCCTCAACAAAGAATTGATCATAATCATGAAGACGTTGTTGCACATGAATTATTTCACCATTGGTTTGGAGATCTAGTGACTTGTGAGTCATGGAGTAACCTTCCTTTAAATGAAAGTTTTGCCACTTATGGTGAGTATTTATGGATGGAGCATAAGTATGGTAGAATGAAGGCGGATCGTCATTTAAGAGTTGATTATTATAATTACTTATCAGATACTCCTAGAGTTGATTTAATTAGATTTCATTATAACGATAAGGAAGATATGTTTGATAGACACTCTTATGAAAAAGGGAGTAGAATTTTACATATGTTGAGAGATGTAGTTGGTGATGATGCTTTTTTCGAATCACTGAAATTATACCTTCACCAAAGAGCTTTTAAATCTGCAGAAGTCCATGATTTAAGATTAGCCTTTGAGGAAGTTACTGGACAGGATTTAAACTGGTTTTTTAATCAGTGGTTTTTGGATAAAGGGCACCCTATTTTGAATGTAAACTGGGAACATCAAGGTGATTCATTGTTATTAAATGTTGAACAAGTTCAGCCTGAGGATCAACCTGTATTTGAATTTCCAGTTACTGTTGATGTTTATTTCGGAGGTAAGAAAACAAGAAAAGAGATAAGAGTTTCTAAAAGAAAAGAGGCTTATTTATTTGAAGGTTTAGGTGGTGCCGATGCTGTGAATTTTGACGGTAAAAAGGTTATGTTACTGGAGCTTAATCAAGAGCTTAAACCCGAAGAAGCAACGGTGTTATACAAACAAGGAGAAAATTACAGAACTAAATTGGAGGCTATTCTTCAAGTTAGAGGTGATACTTCAATAACCTCTTGGGAGTTAATGAATTTAGCCACTAGAGATACTTTTGATTCCTTTAGAAAACTGGCAATTTATTTCATGACGCCTTTTGACGAAGCAAAAACTGAGGAGCATAAAGCTTTCTTGTTTGATATGTATGAAAAAGATACGGTTTCAGATGTTCGAGTTGCAGCGGTTGCAACTATTCAAAGAACTTGGCCAAACGATAGTTCATTAATTCCATTTTATAAGAAAACCTTAAAGGATTCTTCTGTGAATGTTAAATTAACTGGTTTAGGCGCATTGGAGAAATTAGCAAGAGAGGATGCACTTTTAAGAGCTTATGAATTGGAATCGGCTACTGATTCAAGAATCATTCAATCACTAGCGAGAATGTATACATCTGTTAAAGACGAAAGCAAGCGTAAATGGTACAATTGGGCAATGAAACAAGTTGAGGCCCGATCAAAATCTTATGTAATTGCTAAATATGCTGAATATCTATCTGAAAAAGGAAATGAGGTAATTTGGAAAGCTTGTAAAGCGATAAGGGAAGAGGCAATTCATGAAAATAATAAAGATGTGAGAAAGTCTGCTGGATTAGCAATTCAGAAGCTTAGAGAAAGGAATATCGAACGCATTAAGGATATTAGAAAAGATATTAAGGATAAAAAAGAATCCTCACGTGGAAAGCCATATGATTTGAAGTTATTGGAAGAAAAGCACCAAGAATTATTAGATCATGATAAAAGATTGGCAGAATTGATAAAAGAGATTTTTGAAAAGGAGATTAATAAATCGGTTAAGGACGAATACGAATTGAACGGGTTAACAAATACTGTGTTGCCTGACTTTGAATTGAATTCAGAAACAACTGAAGGAGGGGAGGAAAAAGAGGGAAAGTAGTTTTGATTGTTGACGGAATCAACGAACGTTAAAAACATGAGCATGGAAGAAGAAAAATCATTGAATTTTATAGAGCAAATTATTGAGGATGATTTAGCATCTGGAAAGCACAAAGAAATTTATACAAGGTTTCCTCCAGAACCAAATGGGTATTTACACATTGGTCACGCTAAAGCAATTTGTTTGAATTTTGGATTAGGTGAAAAGTATAAAGGAAAGGTTAATTTAAGATTTGATGATACCAATCCAACTGCCGAAAAGCAAGAGTATGTTGATGCGATTAAGGAGAATATTGAATGGTTAGGTTTCTCATGGGAAAAGGAATTACATACTTCTGATCATTTTCAAAAATTATACGAATACGCAATTCAGTTAATTAAGCAAGGCGATGCATACGTTTGTGAGCAGTCTGCGGAAGAAATGGCAGCATATAAAGGAACACCTACTGAACCTGGAAAAAATTCGCCATTTAGAGATAGAAGCGTTGAAGAAAATTTAGCACTTTTTGAAAAAATGAAGAATGGTGAGGTTGAAGAAGGAGCGATGACATTAAGAGCTAAAATAGATATGGCTCATCCTAATATGCATATGCGTGATCCTTTGATGTACCGAATAATCAAACAAGCTCACCATCGCACTGGAACTGATTGGGTGATTTACCCAATTTATGATTATGCACATGGTGTAAGTGATGCTATCGAAGGGATTACGCACTCGATTTGTACTTTGGAATTTGAAGTTCATCGTCCGTTATACGTATGGTTTAATAATAAAATTGATACGCCAGCTAAGCCACAACAAATTGAGATGGCAAGGTTAAACATATCCAATTCAGTTACTAGTAAAAGAAAGGTAAAGAAGTTGATTGATGAAGGAGTTGTTGCGGGTTGGGATGATCCGAGATTAACAACTTTAGCTGGAATTAGAAGAAGGGGTATTCCTGCCCAAGCAATAAGAGATTTGGCAGAAGGAATTGGTGTTTCAAAAAGGAATTCAATTACAGAAATGTCCAGATTGGATTACTATACTCGTCAGGTTTTAAATAAAACAGCAAACAGGGTAATGGCTGTATTGGACCCGTTGAAGGTTACAATAACCAACTTTGATGAGGGGGAAGTTGAGATGTGTGAGGCGAAAAATAACCCAGAAGATGAGTCGGCTGGAACGCGTGAAATGCCAATTAGTCGTACACTATATATTGAAAGAGCTGATTTTATGGAGGATGCTCCAAAGAAATTTTTCCGTTTAACAAATGGGAAAGAAGTTCGATTTAAACATGGTTACTACATTACCTGTAATGAAGTGGTAAAAGACACTGATGGAAATATTACAGAGCTTCTTTGTACTTATGATCCATCTACTAAAGGAGGATGGAGTGATGATGGAAGAAAAATTAAAGGAACCATCCACTGGGTAAGTGCTGAGCACGCATTAAAGGTAAAAGTAAATCTGTATGAAGGGCTTTTCAATTCAGAGAACCCTGAAGAAGGAGGAAGAGATTTTATGGATGATATTAATCCTAATTCTTTGGAGGTAATAGATGCTTTAGTAGAGCCTTCAGTTAAGGACTTGGAGCCAGGAACAACTGTTCAGTTTGATAGAACGGGGTACTTTTGTGTAGATAAAGATTCAACACCTGATAATATTGTATTTAACAGAACAGTCACTTTAAGAGATAAAAAGAAGTAATGTTGGGGCAGGTTTATTCCTGCCCAAATAGATTCTTTATGAGCACAATTTGTTTGAATAATATAGAAGTTTACGCTTACCATGGAGTTTTTGACGTAGAGCAGAAGGTTGGACAATGGTATACTGTAAATCTTGAAATAGATGTTGACTTTTCGGAGGCGGCGATGAACGATGATTTAAGTGGTACAGTTGATTATTCTGAACTAAATAAAATTATTCGTGAGGAAATGGCTATTAAGTCAAAACTTATTGAGCATGTTGCGAATAGAATAGCCAATAGAATTTTAGAAGAGTTTCCTGATATTGAATCAGGGACATTATCAATAGCAAAACAAAACCCGCCAGTAAAAGGAGAAATGGAAAGTGTTGAGGTGGTATTAGAATTATAATAGACGAAGAATGTTATTCAATTCACTGGATTTTGCCATCTTTTTACCAATTGTTTTTGTTCTATACTGGTTTGTATTTAACAAAAGTATAAAGCTGCAGAATTTTTTGATTGTTATTGCTAGCTACGTGTTTTATGGCTGGTGGGACTGGCGTTTTTTACTCCTAATATTTTTTAGCAGTGTAGTTGATTATTCAGTATCAATTGCGTTAGATAAAGAAGATGTTCCTTCTAGAAGAAAGTTGTTGCTCTGGATTAGTATAGCCGTAAATATTGGCGTTTTAGGTTTCTTTAAGTACTATAATTTCTTCCTAGATAACTTTGTAAGTGGATTCAAACTACTTGGTGTTGAATTTAATGTTAGTACTTTAAGTATAATCCTTCCTGTAGGGATAAGTTTCTATACCTTTCAAACATTAAGCTATACAATAGATGTATACCGTAAGAAACTGGCTTCAACAAAAGACTTCATTGCCTTTACTGCCTTTGTAAGTTTCTTCCCTCAGCTTGTTGCTGGGCCCATTGAAAGAGCAACCAATTTATTACCTCAGTTTTATGTTAAACGAACCTTTGATTACAGCAATGCTGTAGATGGTTTTAGACAAATATTATGGGGGCTATTTAAAAAAATGGTCATAGCAGATAGATGTGCGGAATATGTAAATGTTATTTTCAGTAATTACGAAGAGTATAATTCACTCACGCTTGTGTTAGGAGCAATGTTATTTGCTTTTCAAATCTATGGGGACTTTTCAGGTTATTCGGATATTGCCATTGGTACTTCTAAGTTGTTTGGTTTTTCACTTTGTAAAAACTTTGCATTCCCATACTTCTCAAGAGACATAGCGGAGTTTTGGAGAAGGTGGCATATCTCTTTGTCGTCTTGGTTTAAAGATTACATATATATCCCATTAGGAGGTAGTAGAGGAGGAATGGCAAGTAAAATTAGGAATACGTTTATTATTTTTCTTGTAAGTGGTTTTTGGCATGGAGCAAACTGGACATTTATTGTCTGGGGTCTATTGAATGCACTGTATTTTATACCAATGATGATGCTGGATAAAAACAGAAATAACCTTGAGGTTGTCGCTAGTGGCAAAATATTCCCTTCGCTTAGAGAATTTGTTAATGTAATAATCACCTTTTGTTTGGCATCATTAGCTTGGGTATTTTTTAGAGCTGAAAACATTGGTGATGCTTTTGAATATTTATATCTAGCAGGAACAGGTGATTGGTTTCAACTACCTAACCTAGTAAGTGAGCAGTACACATTAATAACCCTACTGGCAATAGGATTTTTGTTAGTTGTAGAATGGAGAGGAAGAGAAGGTGAATTTGCACTTGATGGAATTGGATTAAAGTGGAAGCAAGTATACGTTTGGAGCTTTTATTATCTTGTTATTTTTGCCATTATATTATTAGGTGTGTTTAAACAATCGCAGTTTATTTATTTCCAGTTTTAAATTGAAGAAGTTATACAAGCTCATATATCTGTTACCTGTTCTCGCCATTTTAGTTGGCGTGAATTATACCGTTGACCCTGCACACTTGTTTTCTCATGATACAACAGTTAATGTAGAAGACGATTATGAAAAGGTAATGGTGAAAATGCTAGGAGACGGTTATAATGTTACCAACGTTGAGAACTACAATGAGCGTTTGTTTCAAAAGTATTTTGTAGAGTCTTTAAAGGAGGCTCCCAATGTTTTGGTGTTAGGTTCTAGTAAATCTCAATTAATAGGGGAAACCTTTTGGGGAAATGGGGTCATAAATAGCAGTGTTACTGGTGCAACGTTAGAAGATATTCTTGCGATTTACTCTATGTATGAAGAAAAGAAAATAACACCTAATAAGCTTGTTTTAGAATTATCACCGTGGGTGTTAAATGATAATAATAATCAGTCTAGATGGAAGAAATTAGAGGAGAATTACAATGATTATGTGAAGATGTTAGGGTCCGAAGAATCTCAGTCTTCTTTTTCAATTCCTCCTAAATATCTTGAGTTAATCTCATTTGAGTATTTCCAACAATCTATGAAACTGCTATTTAGTGAGTCATTTGAGCAACAAGCAAAGCCGTTCTTCTTTACATCGAAAGAGTTTGAAGGAGAATTTAACCTTGACTCTTTATTTTATAAAGTAGAGAATCAGGCATATTATGCCAATGTTAGCACGAAAGGAGGTGACAAAATCACCTTCTTAAACACACTACTTAAGAAACCTGAGTTTTATAATACTTGGTTTGAAAAGCATCCAGATATCCCCTTAATGGAAGAGGTTGAAGGTTTAGTAGAAGCCACAGCAGTATCGAGGAAGAAGAAGGTGGGAGAATTAGCTGATTTTGAAATAGACAATATTGTAAAATTGAATAGGAAACTATTGGAGAATACTTTTTGGGAAAACTGTCCAATATACGCTGGGCCATCTTTATATAAAACGCCAAATAGAGACAATCAGTTTTTAACCAGAGTTATTGATGGGACAATTTCATATCCAGAAAAATACCGATCGAGAAAGCAAAAAAAGGTTAATTACATGGCACAAAAGTTTGCCAGCAAGAACATCTTTGGAATAGAGCAGTTTAAAGAGCTTTCTCAGGAAAAGATTGGATTGTTGAAGCGTTTTATTGCTCGCCTTAAAAAGAGTGGTGTTGAAGTAGAGCTTTTATTGGTTCCTTACCATCCGTTGGTTCATGAGAAAATAAGTTCGGATCAAAACTATCATCAAGTTGCTGAAGCCGAAAAGTTGCTAAAAAGTTTTGCTCAGTCAGAGTCGATTTTGCTTTACGGAGGTTATAACCCTTATGAGTGTACTATTGGAGATAGTGCGTTTTATGACGGAATGCACCTTAAGGAATCATTTCTTAAAAGGTTATTAAAAATAAAGTGAAGCTGGTTTTAGCCATAGCAGTGTCTTTGTGTTTAGTTGCCTCAAATCAAACTAAGCGATTTACGCTGGAACAAAGAGTAGTGTTAGCCAATCAATTGGGTTATAATGTTAGTAATGTTGGGGGCTATAATGAACGAATATCTGCTAAGGAGAGAATTTTAGCTTTGGATAAGAAGGTTAAAAATTTGATTCTTGGATCAAGTAGAGTCCTTAAGTTTAAGACTAAGAAAAAGCAGGGAAAGAAAAACCTTAATTTAGGTGTTTCAAGTGCTTCTATGTATGATGTAATGGCTCTTTATTGCATTTTTGATCAATATTCTACATCTACACCAAAGAAGATTTATTTCGGAATTGATCCCTGGATGTTTGTAAATCAAAAAGCAGACAAAAGGTGGCGTTCAAGCTATAAGAAGTATTACGATTACTTTAATCAATTACTTACGAAAAAAGAGACAAAAATAACATTGCCAAAGGAGAACGATACTATTTCCGTAAAGACCATATCTGAGTTGTATTCTATTGAAAAATGTAAGCTTCAAAGTGAAAAAGCATTTGGGAATAGTTTTAAGTATAATCAACTTGTTAAAGATTTTGGTTTTGAAACGAAAACTGGATTGGACAGAGTAGCGCAAATTAATGAGCTAATAACTTCAATTTCATTTACGGATAAGTTGTTGAAAGATTCAACCTTGGTTCTTAATGATGTTGGAGAGAACCTAAAACATGAGATTCAGGTGTATTCTTACAAGTCTTATAAGAAGCTTAAGTACTATCAGCAATATAACATGGCAAAGTTTAACAGGCTCTTATTAGAGCTTTCTTATGGATTATCTCCCTCCAAAATTGGGGATGACTTTCCTACAAAACAAGAAAATGCACTTTCCTTAACGAGGTTAAAAAATGGCAATATTATGTATGCCGAAAAACAAGAAAATAGGGAGCAGAAAATCGTTGACAAAATTGTTAAGAAGAAGATGAAACACCCTTATTTCTTATTGCCTAGCTTCGAAATGACTTCTGCTAATACTAGCCTTTTTGAGCTATTTGTTAAATATATGGAAGATAAAGGAAGTGAAGTGGTTTTAGTAATGTTACCATACCATCCAACTATGTATAAGAGTATGGCTGTTGAAACATCAAAGTATCATTTCCCAATAGAACTAGAAGATTACTTGCATAAGTATGCGAAAGAATCAAATATTTCGGTTGTGGGAAGCTTTAATCCTACCAAGTGTAGTCTCACCAAAAATGACTTTTTTGATGAAATGCACTTTAAAGCTGATGCTTGGTTAAGCATTTTAAAAGCGGCTGAATAAGGTCAAATTTCTTCTAAACTTGGACAAAAGGAATAATGGCTTTAATTTTATCTGGCTTGCTTTTTGCAAACTAGCTTCGTTTTTTAATCACAAGCAATATTATGAAGAAACTTATTTTATTAGGGTTAATAGTGTTTAGTACTGGAATCTATGCACAAACTGTTACCGACTCAAGAGATGGTAAAGTATATAAAACAGTTACAATCGGAGGGCAAACTTGGATGGCCGAAAATTTGGCTTACAAGGCTGACGGAGCAGTAGCTTATGATGATGTAGACAGTACGGTTAACACCTACGGTTATTTATATGATTGGGAGACGTCTAAAAACGTTTGTCCTACTGGTTGGAAATTACCTAATGAAGATGACTGGAATAAGTTAATTGCTTCTTTGGGAGGAAAAAACTCAGCTGGAGGAAAGTTAAAATTAAAAGGAACTTCAACATGGAAAGTTCCAAATCGATTTGGAGTAAATTCAAGTGGCTTTTCAGCGTTACCAGGAGGTGCATTTATTGAAGGAGAATATCTAGGAATGGGAGAGTCTGCTTATTTCTGGAGTTCAGAGGCCGAGTGTACAAGCTCATATACTAAGTTTTTAACTTACAAAGCCGGTTTTGCAGATACCAAGAGTATTGCAAAAACTGATAACGCATCCGTGAGATGTATAAAGAAGTAGTAAGTGATTAAATACATTGTTACTACAGCTATAACTCTCTTATTAGTTTCCTCAAACACTAAGTGGTTGAAGGAAGATAAAATGTCTAAAGCCTGTTTTCTAGGGTACAATGTAACGAATACCAAAGGGTATAATAATAGGATATTCGTTAGAAAGAGAGTAGAAAATCTTCAGAAGAAAGCTAAAACAATTGTTCTAGGTTCAAGTAGAGCCATGAAGATTGGTAGTGATATTTTACAAACTAAAAAAGTTCAAAACATTGGTGTTTCCAGCGGTGTTCTTCAAGATATTTTAGGGTTGTATGGGGTGTATTCCTTTAACTTCAATCATCCCAAGCATGTGTATATAGTGATGGATCCTTGGTTCCTAATGGATAAGAAAAGGGATAATAGGTGGCTGAAATCTTATAAGGCTGAAGCTACTAAAATGCAAGCCTTGATTAATGGGAAAGAAGGGGTTCAATTTGAGCTTGTTGATAGGTCGGAAAAAGTATTCCCAATTGAATTAAGCGATGTTTATAGTATTTCTGAATTCCATTTTAAAGATGAGGATATTGAAGGGCTAAAAGCAACTGAAGAAATTTTTAATGAGTTTATCCAAACTAAAAAAAGGTTTGAAGAATTAGAAGGGAAAGAACTTACTGCTAACGAACTAATAAAACTCCCGTTTTTATATGATTCACTTAATACTGATGATGAGTTATACTTAAATGAAACAGCAGAGAGACTTGTTGAAGAAACAGCAGGCTATAGACAAGGGAAATTTGATGAACTTGAGTTTTACGAGCAATTAAATATTGTAAAGTTAAATAGGGTGATATTGGAGCTGACTTATGGTTTAAAAGAGAAGGAGAAGTGTGATGAAATTGTAACAAGGAAAAGTATTAGTACTGAACTTACAAGACTTCCAGATGGAACAATTAATTACAAGCCCAATTATGAAAAGTCTACAGTTGGGCAAATTAATAAAAGAGCAAAGAAAAGAGGAGCAACTCCTTTCATGATGGTCGCTAATGAGAAGTTTAGCAATCAGAAAAAGTTCAAAGCTACGTTTGAAAAGTTTATAGAGTATTTGAAAGACAATAATGTGAAGGTAAGCCTTGTTATGGTTCCTTTTCATCCAATTGTAAGTAAGCAATTGAAAGATGTTAAGTTTGGGTTTGCAAAAGAAGTAGAACAATATTTAAGAGCATATGGAAAAGATCATAAGCTAAAAGTAATTGGAGGGTATTATCCAGAGGAATTCTCTATTACAGAAGAGGACTTTTATGATGATATTCACATTAGAAAATCTGGTTTAAAGAAATTAGAGTTTAAATAAAAAGGCTCCCAAAAGGAAGCCTTTTATTAATAGGTTTAAACTTTATGCGTTATTCCGTTAGTTTGTTGATTTCTTCAACTAATTCATCAAGATCGTTTAGTGTTTTTAAGTTTGTCTCGTCAAATTCCATTTCAGCAGTTGCTGTTATAGTTTGAGTTCCACATTTGATTTTATCACCATCTCTAAAGTATACTAGGAATAAAATTTCCATACCATCAGGTAACCTATCTGCGGTAAACTCTTCATTACCATTAGCCCAACAATTAACAACTCCATTCATTTCTTTAAAAACACAATTAACAATTGCACCTGTAGGAATTCCTTTTGTTTTTAACTTACAGTTCCAAAGTGTACCAAATTCATATAATAAACGGTCGATATTACACCAACTAAGATTATTAAATTCAATAGAAATAACATTCGGATCATAGTTATGGGTAACCCATCCTGTTGAAATATTACATGGGTTTATCGTTATAACCTGACCAGCGTCAAGTAATGAAGATGAAGCAGACTCCCCTGCATCGAAATAATAAGATACTCCCGTAGAATGATATTCCCATCCATCATTATTTGTGTTAAGTTTTACATTAACAGAATCTCCATTGTTTGAATAACCAATACTATATATTGCATTTCCTCCAACTTGAAGTTCATTAAACGTTTCGGCCATAACATTATTACGGAGTTGTTGTAATGTATTCCACCAATTTTGTGTGTTAGTTGTTGGGTCCATTCCGTTTAAACTGAAAAGAAGGTTATTTATAATATCACACTTATTATTCTCATCAAATTCATTCTGTACCCATTCTCCCGTTGATGTTTCCGTTGTCACTCCTGTTTCCGTTTGAGTAACATCAGGAATCCATTCCCATCCTGTAATAGCTGTATCTAATGGAGTGTTAGGGTTTGTTATGTTAAACGTAGCCCCTTCTGCTAGGTCTAATTCCTCTCCATTTTGAGTCACTTTAACATTAAACTCCCCTTGAGAAGAAAGTGGTCCTTGATTTGAATTGGTCATCATTCCAGATAGTATCATATCTGAAATATTGGTGATTTCAGTAATTGAAAGTTCAACATTTCCTGTGATAGGGTTTCCTTGCTTGTCAACAAAAGCGTTAGCTGGGAAGGTAATGATGTTTCCTGCTTCTGTGGTAAAAGAAATCACATTATCTGAACTTACCGTAGCAGTTTGAGCTTCGGGAGCAAATGCTTTTAATTCATCACTAAGCGTAATAATGTTATTGGAAGCATCTACATAAATAGGATCAGGTTTCTTACATGAGAAGAAGAGTAGGGCAATAGCTAGCCCTGAAAAAATCTGTTTTTTCATTTTTTAGTTGTAATAAGTTTAATTGGATAATCTCAATCGGGCAGGTATTGAAATAATCCCTCAGAAAGATTTTCTTTCCTTTGGTTTGCTGTTTGGCATTATAATGCGAAGGATAAAAAAAGATACAGGAAGATTAAAAAAACAAAAAACCTCCAATGCAATTGGAGGTTTTTATAATATTGATATTTCTTAATTTGTAGTTTATAAAGCCACCGATTCTACTTCTTTAACTTCAGGGAACATTCTAGTTAATAATCCTTCAATTCCTTGTTTTAATGTAACAGTAGAAGAAGGGCATCCTGAACAAGCACCTCTTAGTGCAACTTTTACAATACCATCTTTGAAGTTTACAAAATCAATAGAACCACCATCGTTTTCAACAGCAGGTCTAATATACTCGTTTAAAGCATCGATAATCTTTTCATCAAGTTCATCGGTTGCAACATTAAACTTTACTTGGTCACCGTCTTTATCAGCCAATTGTTCTTCTTTAATAGCATGTGGTTGTAAAGCTTCTTTTTTTACAATTTCTTTTCCTTCACGCAAGTAATCAGAAATGAAGTTTCTTGTTTCCATAACTACCATATCCCAATCTATTTTGTCGTTTTTAGTGACTGAAACGTAGTTACCTGCAATAAAAACATTCTCAACAAAAGGAAAGTTTAATACGGCTTCAGCAAGCGGAGACCCTGTTGCATCATCACTTGATGAATAATCAAGTGGAGCTCCTGGGTTAAGTACTTTATTTGCAACAAACTTCATAACATCAGGGTTAGGGGTCATCTCTGCATAAACTGTAACGGGTACTTGACGTGCGGCCATAATTTAATTTTTTTCTAAAGTTAATAAGACTATTGCGCTAGGACAATAAATAATATTGAAATTGGTGATGATCTAATAAAAGAAAATCCAAAATAGGATAAAGTATCAAGTGGATTAAAAATCTACTTTTCCGTTGCTAAGATTGTAAAATGCACTCACTATTTGAAGGTCATCATACTCAAGAGCATTTTTTATTATTTGAGATCTCGATTGAAGGTTTTTTGCTGAAATATCTGCATTGCACTTTACTACAACATTAACATCATCAGATTGTGTTTTTTCAATGGCAGGTTTAATTTCTGCTAAAAGGTGATCAAGGTTGTTTGAGCCACCAGCCTCATTAATTGCTGCTCCTACAGCTCCGCAGCTTTCATGTCCTAAAACAACAATCAACTTTGTCCCCAAGTGAGCAACAGCATATTCGATAGAGGCTATTGTTGATTTATTAGCAACATTACCTGCTACTCTAATTACAAAAAGCTCACCAAGTCCAGTGTCAAAACAAATTTCAGGAACTACCCGTGAGTCTGCACAACTTAATATAATTGCCCAAGGAGATTGCCCTGTGGAAAGTTCTTGAATTCTTTCTGAATTTTGATTTTGTCCTAGGGGATTTCCATTAAGAAATCTAGAGTTTCCTTCTTTTAAGGCAGCTAACGCAGAATTGGCATTCATAAATTTTCCTTTGAGAAGGGCTAAAGTACTACAAAAGAAATTAATTAAAGCTTATATGAGAAACCTACAGCAAGAATTTCTTTAAACTGTGTTCTTGGGCCGTTAACTTCATTTAATCCATCCCCGTCTTTATCCTGAGTAATTGTAATGTCATCATCATAAATTAAGTTAGTGTTTAAACTTACAGTGATGTATTTATTTACTTTCATTAAAACCAATAAATCCCAGTTGATATCAATGTTTTGAGGGTTTTCAAGGTAGTTAGAGAATAAACCAAGTGTAGTGGTTAACTTAACATTCTTCATGATTTCTTTTTGAAAGTTTCCTCTTAAGTATCCCCCGACTTCATTTCTGATTTTTTTATCAATGTCTACACCAAATGCTCCGTAATGAGAAAGAGTGTCATCTAAAACGAATGTAGTTTTTGAAGTAACTGGAGATAAGAAAACACCAAGAATTTCTTTGTATTTGTAGTTCATCCCGACTGCACCTAATAAGTAACCAGGAGCAAGAAATGTTGAGATTTTTACAGAATCATTTGGGTAATTATATCCTGGCGCAAATTGAGTTCGGAAGTTTAATAATCCGGCATAAAACCAGTTTTTCGAAGCTTTTCTACCGTACTTTGAGTTCAACTCAATATTATCATCAGTTTTTTGAACATCAGCCTCATCTTGTCTTAATAAACCGTAACCAAGGTTAAGGTTGTTTTCCCAAGAATCTTTAGTACCTAAATAGTTGGCGTGAAAGTTTGCTACTCCGTTACCCGAAACAGTATTGTTTCCCCCAGCTGCCCAGTTTGAAAGAGTTACCTGACTAAATCCTAAGTTGAACAAAGCGCCTTTTGTCCAATGTTTAACTGTATCAGTTTTTACTTTTTTTAATGCTGCCTCGGCATCCGTTACTTGCGCGGATAAAATTCCAGCTGTAAATAAAGATAAAATGACTAATAATTTTTTCATGGTAATTAAATTAAAAAAGGGGCAAAGCCCCTGATAAACATTATAAATCTTTTGAAACATGCACATCCATTTGAGGGAAAGGAATATTTAAGCCCTCTTTTGGGAAAGTTTTGTAAACACTTTCATTCATAGCAAAGAAAACTGGCCAGTAATCACCAGCATCAACCCAAACTCTAACAGCGAAATTAACTGAGCTATCTGCCAACTCACTTACTTTTACAAAAGGTTCAGGATCTTGCTTAATTCTTTCGTCTGCTTTAATTAATTCAAGCAACACTTCTCTTGCTTTATCAACATCATCACCGTAAGCAATTCCGAAGGTCCAATCAACTCTTCTAGTCGCTTCTTTTGAGAAATTTGTAAGGGATCCCGTTGATAATCCACCATTTGGTATAATGATATGTTTATTATCAGGTGTTTTAAGAATTGTATTGAAAATTTGAATTTCATAAACAGTTCCGGTATATCCCTGTGCTGTAATAACATGACCAACTTTGAATGGTTTGAAGATTAGTATCATTACACCACCTGCAAAGTTTTGCAAAGTTCCGCTTAATGCCATACCAACAGCTAAACCTGCAGCACCTAAGATGGCAACGAAAGAAGTCATTTCAACTCCCATCATACTTAAAACACTTACAACAAGCAGAGCTTTGAGTGTAATGTTAAGCATGCTTCTAAGGAATGGCTGTAAAGAGCTATCAACGTCTCTTTTCTTCATTAAAGAAGCTAAACCATTAGTTAGTACTTTAATAATCCAAAGTCCTATGATTAATGCTACTATAGCACCTGCTAACTTGTACCCAAATTCTAATGCGTACAGTTTAATTGAATTGATTATTTCTTCCATAAGTTCAGTTTGTGGCGAAAATAAAACTTGAATAAACTAGTTAGGTTATTTAAATATTAATATTCTCAATGAAGTTATTGTTTTTGTAAAAAAAAAGAGGCTGATTTGAAATCAACCTCTTTATATTTTCTTTTGAACTTGACTAGTTCAA
This sequence comes from Flavobacteriaceae bacterium, assembly GCA_964230605.1. GTDB lineage: Bacteria > Bacteroidota > Bacteroidia > Flavobacteriales_C. Next base: position 17,705 of record CAXRIN010000013.1, on the reverse strand, counting down.
TAAGATTTTTACAGGAACCTTATATAATACCGGAACTGGTTTGTCTAATTGTTTTCCTGGAATTAAAGGAGGTAATTTACTTACCGCCTTCACCGCAGCATCGTCAAGGTATTTGTGTACTGGCTTTATAACTTGAACTTTTTCAACTTTTCCTGAAGCAGCTACAACAAATTGCACCCAAACTGTACCTTCTAATCCCATATCTCTGGCAATGTCTGGATATACGAAGTTTTGAGAAATGTACTTTACAAACATCTGACGAGTACAAGCGTTTCTCTGCATGTTGTTCCCATCTTTACAATCTTTGTAGTGAGGCATGTCTTTAACGAATGTTAAAGGAGCTTGCTCAAGTACTTCTTCTTCACCATCATCTTCAATACCCTCTTCAACTTCTAAATCTTCCTCATCGGTATCATCGAATTCTTCTTCTTCAACTTCTTCCTCATTATCTACAATTTCCAATTCAGGTTCCTGTGGTGGCGGTTTTTGAGCAGGTGGTGGCGGTGGCGGTGGCGGCGGAGTTGCTGGTGCAATTAAAGGTGGTAATTCTTCTTGCATTTCATCAATTGACACCTTAAAATCGTAAGAGACTTTATTGTAAGTTTTCATTGAGAAAGCTAGAAAAACCAAACTGATGACCATAACATATCCCAAACCACGGAATACACCTTTCATCTTCTCAAGATTCGCGCTATCGTTTTTTCTGTTTTTCATTGTTCAGGGTTTGTTTTGCCAAACGTGAATTAGCCTGTAAAATTACTAAGTATATCTTTTATAAGCCTTGTTTTACCAAATTCATAAACTAGACTTTACATAAAGTTAACATTGGAAAGCCGCTATTCACCGATGAAAATGGATAAAACACAAATTTATTATGATTGCTCCTTAAGTTCATTTCGTACTTTTATTTATATTAAAAATGCAATTGTAGTGATCAAGTCAATAAAGGTTTTGTATGCTTTTTTAGGGATTTGCTTTTTCGTAAGTCTTGCCTTTTCAGAGGATGAACCTCAGAAGAAAGCCCAATTAGCCTTGGTAGTTGATTTTTCAAAAAGTGGGGAAACGGCAATTCAAGCTATCACAACTAATTATTGGGATTTGTACAATTCATTTAGAGAGGAACATCCTAATGTGAAATTAGAATTAGCATTAATTGGATATTCAAAACAATCTTTTGGATCTGAACATCATTATGTAAAAGTCATTTCAAAATTCAAAGATTCTCCTGAAAGGGCTTTTGAGTTTTTAGTTGCTAATAAAGAAGGTAGTAGTGTTGCAGAAAATAATGTAGGACACGCTCTGAATACAGCCTTGAATTCCTTGAGTTGGGATTCGAATGAATCGGTAAAAAAGCAAATTATTACCATTGGGAATGGTCCGATAAAGGATAATTATTCTTTGGCTCAGAAGGTTTGTGCTAAAGCAAAAAAGAAACACATTGTTGTAAACAGTTTATATGTTTTGTATCGCGAAAAAGATAAAAATCATAGTTATTGGTTAGCGTTAACAGAAATGAGTGGAGGGAAGTTAAAAACTATTGTTCCTCAGTATTTAATTGGTGGTGATACAGATTACAGAACAAATCAAAACGACAAGAAAATCATCAACGAAAATGAATATTTAAATAGCACTTATTTAGGCTATGGGGAAATGGCTGAAACGGGACTCGCCAGATTAAATGAATTAGATGAACAGTCAAGTAAAATCAGTTATAATACACTATCCTCTAGGATACAATTTAAAGGGAGTTCTTACTTTCAAGGTATAAATACAGATTGGGATTTAGTGGAGAAATTCCATTTTGAAAACTTTACGGATTTTGATAAAATCATCCTCCCTAGGGAACTTAAAGGTTTGAATAATGATCAAATAGAAGTTGCGCTTCAAATGCAATGGGAAGAAAGGAAAACTAGTCTTCAAATTATTCACATGCTAATTCAAGCAAACAAACAAATCAATGCCGACTTTCCAGAAAAACCAGCTTACAAGCGAGATATTGCAGAAACGATACTAAATTTGTTTTCCGAAGGTGGATTTTAGTTATATAGATTTAATCATACTTGTTCCTATACTTTTTGGACTCTATAAAGGGTTTACAAAAGGGTTGATTTTAAGTTTAGCAACCATGTTGGGCTTAATATTAGGAATTTATGGTGGGGTAAAGTTTTCTCATATAACCTCCAAATTCTTGTTTGATGAGTTTGAAATCGATATTCCTTTAGTTGCATTTGCAGTAACATTTCTGGTGATTATGATTGGAATGTATTTTCTGGGGAAAATACTTAGCAAATTTGTTGATGTTTTAGCGCTTGGAATTTTTAATAAGATTGCCGGTGCTATTTTCGGAGGAGGAAAGGTGGTAGTTGTTTTAGCGGTGGTTTTATTGTTTTTCGAAAATGCCAACTCTACATTTCATTTTATTGAAGAAGAGGTTATTCAAAAATCTCAGTTGTACGGGTATTTAAAAGAAACTTCTACTATAGTTTTTCCATACTTTGAAGAATTGAAACAAAATACTGTTAATTAACTACTTTCTAGTAGCTTCAATTCACGACTATCAATTATCTTTGCAGCTCAATTTATTAATTATAAGCAGTTAAACTGCATAAAAATTATAACTATGGCTGAAGTAGCTACATTACAAGGATTGTACGAGGAAGCTAAAGCGAAAAATTTAGCTTTGGATATGACAAGAGGTAAACCAGGATCTGAGCAATTGGATTTGACTTTACCAATGTTAGATTTAGTAACATCATCTGATTATAAAACTGCAGCGGGAGCTGACCCAAGAAACTACGGTGGATTAGATGGTATTCCAGAGGCAAAAGAATTATTTAAAGAATTCTTAGAAGTTTCATCAACTGATGAAGTTATTGTTGGAGGAAACTCTTCATTGACTTTAATGCACGATACTGTTGCAAGATGTATGTCTCACGGTACCGCATCATCATCAACTCCATGGGGGAAATTAGAAAAAGTTAAGTTTTTATGTCCATCTCCAGGTTACGATCGTCACTTTGCAATTTGTGAGCATTTTGGAATTGAAATGATCACAGTTGAGAATGTAAACAATGATTTAGATATCGCTAAAATTGAAGAGTTAGTTGCTGCTGATGATTCAATTAAAGGATTGTGGGTAGTTCCAAAATACGGAAACCCAACAGGTACTTCAGTTGCTGATGAGGTTGTTGACAGATTGGCTAAAATGAATACTGCAGCAAATGATTTCAGAATTTTCTGGGATAATGCATACACAGTTCACCATTTATCTGACGATGTTGATGTAATCAAAAACCTATTTGAAGTAGCTAAAGCTGAAGGAAACGAGGATAGAGTTTTCATTTTTGGTTCAACTTCAAAAATCACTTTTGCAGGATCGGGAATGGCTGGTATGGGTGGTTCTGTTAAGAACATGGATTGGATGAGATCTCACTTAAACATCAGTACAATTGGTCCAGATAAAATTAACCAAGTTCGTCACATGAGATTTTTTGGTGATTTTGCAGGATTACAAAAACACATGGTTAAACATGCTGAATTAATTAAGCCTAAGTTTGAAGTTGTAATTTCAATTTTAGAAGAAAAATTAGGAGGTAGAGGTTTGGCATCTTGGACAAATCCAAAAGGAGGATACTTTATTTCTTTAGATACGAATGAAGGATGTGCAAAAAGAGTAGTAGCATTAGCTGCAGAGGCTGGTGTTAAATTAACTGCTGCAGGAGCAACATTCCCTTACAAGAATGACCCAAGAGATACAAATATCAGATTAGCCCCAACATTACCATCTATTGATGAAATTAAACAAGCAATGGAAATCGTTTGTTTATGTGTTGAGTTAGCTGACGCTGAGAAAAACGCATAAGATTTTCTGAAATATTTTGAAAGCCCGAACGATTTCGTTCGGGCTTTTTTGTTTCTTTTTGGGTTGAAATTAATTCGTTAGCTAATTTCGAATTTCCATGACAAATCTCATTTTTACCCAAATACGAATTATTGAACTTTGGGTATAGATATAAGAAATAGAGATATGAAAAGGACTTTAAGAATATTATTGATGTTAGTGTTCGCTGCATCGATTTCGTTTGCGGGTAATCAGGTTGTATTTAAAATCAATGTTGCAAAAAGTAATAATTGCTCAGCGAATGAAATGAAGCGCTTAAAAATGCTTGAATACAGTAGTTATATCGATCAAAGTGGGATTATAAGTTATTTCCTTACAGATGAATTTACTTGTATTAAAGAGGCAGAAGCAGCTTTAGAGCAACAAAAGAATATGGGATTTAAAAACAGCGAAATCAGAGTTTATAAGTCTGGTAAGTTGTTGAGTGTTTCATCAGGTTTGGTTTATATCTCGGAGGCTAAAAAGGAACATAAAAAATATGATGAGTGTCACACTGAAGAGGAAGACGGAAAGAAGAATCATAAGTACGGTGCTAAGCCAATGAATGAAGTAGTTGAACAGGATTCTGTTTTACCAAATGGCGACGTAATGTATAACGGTATTAAATTTCAGGACGCAATTTATGGAAAACAAGATGCGAAAAATGCTCACGTTGATGTAGTTAAAGGTGAAATTACAACTGCGGTAAAAGTGAATAGAATTAAATTGATGTTATGGATTGATAACAACAGTAATGTTGAGGAGAATGATACTATTAAAGACATCATTAAATATGATTTAAGAAGAAATGATTTGTCTGAAGTTGTTTATAGAATTGAAATATTAAAAACTGAGGGAGAACAATTGAGCGATTTAACTTACAGTAAAATGGATTCTTTATTAGGAGCAGTTAAAGTTTTTAAAAAGACCCAAGAAAAGATTTATACTACGAGTTATTTCAATAGTCCGCTAGATTCTAATCAGGAACTAGAAAAGGTGACGAAAATTGGTTTTAATGCACAATTAGTGGGTGAATACAAAGGAATTATTATCACAGAAGAGTTAGCCAATTTAATAGCAGCAGCTAAATAAGGAGTCGATAAATTCTACAATTTTAATTTATTATTGGCCGATGAAAATCGGCCATTTTTTTATTGGTTAATAGCTTTTAGGGCTATAAATCTAACACTGAATTTAAATAAATTAGGGTATCTTGCAAGTAATGAAATTTGAAGATTTAAAATTAGCCCCAGAAATTATTGAGGCAATAAGTTATATGGGGTTCGAAAAGGCCTCTCCAATTCAAGAAAAGGCAATTCCCGCGGCCATTGAAGGGAAAGACGTTTTAGCCGTTGCTCAAACAGGAACAGGTAAAACTGCTGCTTTTACCTTACCAATTCTACACAATATTTTAAAGAATAAAATAAAAGGAACTAGCACCTTAATTATTACTCCAACAAGGGAAATTGCACTTCAAATTGATAGACAAATTCAAGGTTTTTCTTACTTCCTAGGAATTAATTCTCTGGCTGTTTATGGAGGAGGAGATGCAGATGAATGGGAGCAACAAAAGAAAGCTTTAAGAGATGGTGTTGAGGTGATTGTTGCTACTCCTGGTAAGCTATTGTCTCACTTGAATATGAATTATGCCAAAACGGATAAAATTCAACATTTAATTTTAGACGAAGCGGATAGGATGTTGGATATGGGATTTTTGGATGACATCAAAAAGATTATTGCTAAAATTCCCCAAAAGCGTCAAACTCTTATGTTTAGTGCAACAATGCCTCCAAAGATTGAAGCATTGGCTAAACAAATTCTAAATGATCCCGAGCACATTAGTATAGCAATTTCAAAACCAGCTGAACGTGTTTTTCAAGGTGCTTATTTAACATACGATAATCAAAAAACGGCTTTAATTAATCATTTGATTGAAAATCAAGAGGATTACAGTAGCATTATTGTTTTTACTTCTACTAAAAAGAAAGTAGGTGAAATAGTTAGAGGTTTACGAAATAATAAATATAGAGTAGAAGCCATTTCATCTGATTTTGAGCAAAGTAAACGTGAGGAAATTATGCGTGAATTCCGAGCGAATAAAATTAGGGTTCTGGTAGCAACTGATGTTATTAGTAGAGGGGTTGATATTCCTGAAATAGATTTGGTTTTCAACTACGACGTTCCTGGGAATGCAGAGGAATATGTTCATCGAATTGGGCGTACAGGAAGAGCAGGAGCAGAGGGAGTTGCGTTAACGCTTATTAATGAAGCTGACATGGAGAAGTTTGATGCGATTGAAAAGCTTATTGAGAAAAAAGTTTACAAAGCCCCAATGCCTAAATTCCTTGGTGATGGCCCAGAGTGGAAAGTAAGAGATCGTTCAAAAAGTAAAGGGAGAAAGCCAAACTCAAATAGAAAAAATTACAATAAGAAAGCTTGAAATTAGTTTCTTCTTTGTAAAAGGTTGTCACCCAGAGCCTGTCGAAGGGGCTACCCAAAAAGCACCAACCTTTCGCCAAGCTCAAGGTCACACATAGAAAACTTAAATAAAAACCCGGAATTGAATAATCAATTCCGGGTTTAGTGTTTTAAATGCCCGCTTTCGGCTATTATGTTATGCACATCTAATTTTATCAACTCTTTTTTGATGTCTTCCTCCTTCGAATTCAGTATTGATGAAAGCATCAACAATAGCTAAACCTTTTTCTTCTGGGATATATCTTGCAGGAACAGCAAGAACGTTTGCATCATTATGTAGTCGAGTCATTTCAGCTAGTTCTGGCTCCCAGCATAATCCCGAACGAATCCCTTGGTATTTATTGGCAACCATGTTAACTCCGTTTCCACTTCCGCAAATAACAATTCCAAATTTGAATTCCCCAGCTTCAACAGCTTGAGCTAGTGGGTGAACATAATCTGGGTAGTCACAGCTTTCTGCAGAATATGGTCCGAAGTCTTTTACCTCATGACCTTCTTTTTCTAATTTTTCAATCACTTTAAGTTTCAAGTCGTAACCAGCGTGATCTCCTCCTATTGCGATTTTCATTTTGTGGTGTAATTTGATGCAAAAGTAGTTATTTTAGTAGAGGTTTGAGACTGAAAAAACATTTTATTGTCATTTGGGTTTTAATTGGAATTACCATTTCGATTTTACCATTTTATAATTTTTTTGAAATTATTCCTCTTCTAGGGGGATTAGTAGTTTTTTCGGGGATTTCTATGCTTTCTCAATATCTATTGCAAAAGAAATTATTTGAAGAAATTCACGGGACAAGATCATGGGAAAGGGTTCCATTGAAGCAATTTAAAAATGAGCTATTCTATGCTTTTTCAATAGGTGCTGTGCAGGTTGTATTACTTTACGGAATAGGTTACGTTTTAATCCCCACTTCCTATGATTTGGAAATTTATACAACCTTCACTTGGTTAGTAGGATTTTCGCAACCTTTTGTTCTGAATTTTCTTTATCATTTGTTTTACTTGATACAGCAAAATGAATTTTTACAAAAGGAAACCAAGAGCTTTCACCAATTGTCCAATATTACTCAAAAGAAAACATTGCAGGATCTTGTAAGTCCGCACTTCCTATTTAACTCTTTAAATACTGCAGCGAGTATTATTCCGGATGAACCAGCATCTGCAGAAGAGTTTGTAAATAAGTTATCAGACTTGTATAAATTCATTTTGAAAAACAATGAAAACCAGCTGATTGAATTAAGTGAAGAATTAGAGATTGTAGAGAAGTATGGGTTTTTAATTCAAACTAGGTTTGGTGAATATTTTCAAATTAAAATCGAAATTCCTCAAGAGTATTATAAAGCGTTAATTCCTCCATTAACTTTACAGAATTTGGTGGAAAATGCTGCAAAACATAATGCTGTTACCCGAAAGAAGCCACTTTTGCTTAACATAAAAGTGATGGATGATTACTTGATTATTGAAAATAATATCAATCCCAAAAAGACCTTCAGAAATGAATCTACAAACCTTGGATTGAATTATATTAAAACACAAATTGAGCAATTTTCAACAAGGAAAATCCACATAGAACAAACGGATGAAGTATTTCGTGTTGAAATTCCACTGATTTATCCATCAACTATTTAAACAAATTGAAGTTTTTTTCCGTTGTTATTTTAACTTAGTTATCTAAAGCTCGAAGTTTTGAAAATCCTTATTATCGAAGATGAGATTCCAGCGGCTAAAAGACTGGAAAAATTAATTTTAGAATGTAAGCCTGATGCTGAAATCATTGAGGTGATTGATACCGTTGAAGACGCACTAGAATGGTTTAACAATAATGACGAACCAGATTTAGTAATTTCAGATATTCAATTAGCTGATGGTGTGAGTTTTGAAATTTACGAAGAGCTTGATTTAGAGTGCCCCATCATTTTTGCAACTGCGTATGATCAATACGCCATCAAAGCCTTTGAGTTAAATAGTATTGATTACTTGTTGAAGCCTTTCAATAAAGAAACACTTCAAAAGAGTTTTGATAAGTTGGAAAAATTGCAACCTGTTGCAAGTTTAAAGGAATTGGATTTAGGTTCGTTAATACAGCAAGTTTCTCATGGTAATTCATACAAGCAACGATTTTTGATTTCCAAAGGAGATGCATTAATTCCGGTTGCTACATCGCAAATTGCCTACATCTATACCGAAGATAAAGCTGTGATGATTAAAACTACTGAGGGTAAAAGTTATTTCTTGAATTATTCTTTGGATGATTTGGAAGGTCAGTTGGATCCATCGCAATTTTTCAGATTAAATCGACAGTTCATTACAAGCATTAATGCCATTGCTAAAATCTCCCAATATTTTAACGGAAAATTAAAAATTGAGTTGAATCCAGCTCAAGAGGGAGAGGTAATCGTTTCCAGAGCAAAAACGCCTGTGTTCAAAAACTGGTTAGAACAATAGTTGCTTTTAAAAAAATCTTACTTTAATTTTGTTTACCAAATTAGTTTTATAGTTGAACAATATTTCTACAAACTTTTCAATTAAAGATTTAGAGAATCTTTCCGGAATAAAAGCGCATACCATTAGAATATGGGAAAAGCGTTACAACATTCTTGTGCCAGAAAGAACGGATACAAATATTCGTTTGTACAATTTGAAGAATCTTCAAAAGCTCCTTAATGTTACTTATTTAAACAATCATGGAGTTAAGATTTCTAAAATCGCCAAAATGAGCGAGGAGGAAATTAAAACAGCTGTTAAAGAACATGCTGGAAAAAATGGTGATAAGAACCATTTTTTAGATGAATTAAAAGTAGCGATGTTAAGCTACGATCAATATAAGTTTGAGCAGACTTACAATAAAATAATCTCTGAAATCTCTTTCAGAGAAATGTTTTTGGAGGTTTTTATTCCGATGTTAGAATATATTGGAATTCATTGGCAATCGGATAGCATTACTCCAGCGCATGAGCATTTTATTTCGAATTTAATTATGCAGAAACTCTTAATTAATATTGAAAGAGTTCAGCAATCACAGGCTCAAAAACATAAAGTTTTCGCACTTTTTCTGCCTGAAAATGAAATTCACGAATTGGGGTTGTTATATCTTAATTACGAATTATCTCTCGAAGGTTATCAAACAATCTATTTAGGTTCAAGTGTTCCTATGGACAATCTTCTAACGGTTGTGGATACTTTTGAGGAAGTAAATTTTGTTTCTTACTTCACAGTTTCTCCAGTTAAAGATGATGTTCAGAAATATCTAGATACCATTGAAAAAGAAGTTTTGTCTAAGAAGAAATCTAAGTTTTTTGTTCTCGGTAGAAACGCTCAGTATGCAGATAAAAAAGGCAAGTCAGTAAAAGTGTTTGCTAGAATTGATGAATTCATAAACAAAATTTAGCTAAATACTTGCTTTTCTGTTTAACCTTTCGTTCATTTGTTGTAACAGATGAAAAAGGTATCAATAATAGGATCGGGGTTCTCTTCTTTATCAGCAGCTTGCTACTTGTCTAAAGAGGGTTATGACGTAATCGTTTTCGAAAAAAATAGTCAGTTAGGAGGAAGAGCTAGAACCTTAAAACATGAAGGTTTCATGTTTGATATGGGGCCAAGCTGGTACTGGATGCCTGATGTTTTTGAGAAATTCTTCTCAGATTTTGACAAAAAACCTTCGGATTATTATCATCTTATTAGATTAGACCCAGCTTACAAAGTTTTCTTTAACGATTTTCAACCAATTGAAATTCCTGGGACTTTTGAAGAAATTATAGAGGTTTTTGAAAAGGAAGAAAAAGGTAGTGGTGAAAAGCTTAAAGAATTTATGGCAGATGCTGCTTACAATTATAAAGTAGCTATAGAGAAAATAGTCCATAAACCAGGATTTAGCCCACTAGAGTTGGTGACGCCTGAAACTGTTTCTAAAATCAACCAGTTTTTTACAAACATTAGCTCTCGGATCAGAAAGAATTTTAAAAGTGAAAAACTAATTCAAATACTCGAATTCCCTGTTTTGTTTTTAGGTGCTAAACCTCAAGACACTCCACTGTTTTACAACTTTATGAACTACGCCGATTTTGTTTTAGGTACTTGGTATCCTGATGGCGGGATGGTAAAGATTGTTGAAGGAATGGTGAGTTTAGGGACTGAGTTAGGAGTGAAGTATGAAGTTAATGCTGATGTTTCCAAAATTGAAACTAATAATGGTGTAGCAACAGGATTATTGGTTAATGGTAATTCTATTAAATCTGATATTGTTTTAAGTGGAGCAGATTATGCTCATACCGAAACGTTGTTAAATACTTCTGAACGTCAATATTCAGAAAAATATTGGGATAAAAAGACTTTCGCGCCTTCTTCATTGCTTTTTTATGTCGGGTTTGAAGGTAAATTGTCAAATGTTCGTCATCATAACTTATTTTTCGATAGAAGTTTTGATGATCACGCTGCCGAAATTTATGATAACCCTACTTGGCCAAAAGAACCTTTGTTTTATGCTAGTTTCCCAAGTATTACAGATGCTTCGGTTGCTCCGGAAGGAAAAGAATGTGCTTTCTTTTTGGTGCCACTAGCTCCTGGTTTGGAATATTCTGAAGACCTTCCTGAACAATATTTTAATGTTTTAATTGAGCGTTTAGAGGAGCAAACCGGTCAAGAATTAAAAGATAGAGTGCTGTTTAAAATACCATACTGTGTTGAGGATTTTAAAAAGGATTATAATTCATATAAAGGAAATGCCTACGGTATGGCTAATACCCTTAGTCAGACGGCTTTTTTAAGACCAGGAATTAAAAGTAAAAAGGTGAAAAACTTGTTTTTTACGGGACAGCTTACCGTCCCAGGACCAGGAGTTCCTCCTGCTTTGATTTCAGGTAAAATTGTATCAAAACAAATTCAAAAAGAAACCCTTAAATCGATTGTATCATGATTGAAATTTTCGATAAAGTAGCCTATGAATGTAGTCAAAAAGTGACTAATAGTTACAGTACTTCTTTTGCTTCTGCAGTTAGAATGCTTGCACCTAGTATTCGCCCTGCGATTCATTCAATTTATGGTTTTGTAAGATTCGCTGACGAAATTGTGGATACGTTTCATGATAAAGACAAGCAATTGCTTTTGGATAAGTTTGAATGGGACTTTTATGAGTCTTTACAAAATGGAATAAGCTTAAATCCAATCTTACATTCTTTTCAAAAAACAATCAAAGAGTATGATATTGATCTCAAATTGGTTGACGCATTCATGAAAAGTATGCGTATGGATTTAGATAAAAAGGATTACAATACTCAAGCAGAGTATGAGGAATATATTTATGGGTCGGCAGACGTTGTAGGTTTAATGTGTTTAAAAATCTTTGTGAATGGAGATGAAGAAGCATATCAAAAATTAAAGCCCACAGCAATGCGTTTAGGTTCTGCTTTTCAAAAAGTCAATTTCCTTAGAGATTTAAAAAATGATGCCGAACTGCTAGAAAGAAGTTATTTTCCAGACGTTGATTTGAAGAATTTAACTCCAGACGCAAAGGAAAAAATCATTGCTGAAATTGAAGCTGATTTTGATGCTGCATATGAAGGAATCAAGCAATTACCGGCTTCATCAAAATTTGGTGTTTACACTGCTTACCGATATTATAAGCAGTTGTTAAAGAAATTGCAAAAAACACCATCTAGCAAAATAATGGAAACAAGAATTCGTGTTAGCGATTATCATAAAATGGGATTGATGTTGCAATCTTATTTTAATATAAAGTTTAACATTGTTTAGCCTAGTTTTAATTAATACCTTGATGTAATGAAAGAGCCATTGGTAGTGCATGTAAATGAAAAGGACGAGGTTTTAGGGTATTATCCTAAAATGTATGTTCATGAAAAAGCCATGTTGCATAGGGCTGTTTCTGTTCTAATATTTAATTCAAACGGAGAGTGGTTGATGCAAAAAAGAGCTTCTGCTAAATACCATTCTGGAGGTTTATGGACCAATACAGCTTGTAGTCATCCTTATCCAGAGGAAGATATTAAAGTTGCTGCTGAGAGAAGATTGATGGAGGAGATGGGAATGAAGGTTGATTTAACGAAATCATTTGATTTCATCTATAAAAAAGAGCTCGATCAAGGTTTAACTGAATATGAATTTGATCATGTATTTGTAGGTTACTCTGATGACGAACCTAATTTGAATACTGAAGAAGCTGAAGATTGGGCTTACTTGTCATCTACTGAATTGGAATTAAGCATGAAAATAGAGCCAGAAGCATACACTGAATGGTTTAAAATATTGTTTCCAATTGCAAATCAAAAAGTTAATATTCTAAAAGAAGCGAGTTAATGTTTTGGATAGTTTTAATCATTACTTTCTTTTTTATGGAGGGCGTTGCATGGTTTACTCATAAGTTTGTAATGCATGGATTTTTATGGCATTTACATGAAGACCATCATACCCACAATAATCCAGGTTTTATAGAGAAAAATGATAGTTTTTTTCTCATTTTCGCTACGCCTGGTATTTTATGTACTGTTCTAGGTTCGTTGTATGGAAATGAAATTTCTTTTGCAATTGGTTTAGGTATTACCGCTTATGGTTTCTGTTATTTTTTAGTCCACGATGTTTTTATTCATCAAAGATTAAAATGGTTAAGAAATACCAATAGTTGGTATTTCAGAGGTATAAGAAGAGCACATAAGGTTCATCATAAACATTTAGGGAAGGAACATGGAGAATGTTTTGGAATGTTATGGGTTCCGTTCAAATATTTAAAAGAAGCTAAACAAAAGTAGTTTGAAGAAAGCTATTGTAATAGGTGCCGGTATTGGAGGTTTAGCTACTGCAATTCGTTTGCAATCAAAAGGTTATCAAGTTGATGTTTTTGAATCCAATACTTATGTTGGCGGGAAACTAACTCAGATAGGAAATCAAGATTTTAGATTTGACGCTGGTCCATCATTGTTTACAATGCCCGAAAAGGTTGATGAGTTACTGAAATTACCTGGCTCTGCTAAGCCTGAATTTAGTTATGAAAGATTAGATGAAGTTTGCAGGTATTTCTACGAAGATGGAACGGTTGTTCAAGGATACGGAGATACGCAGAAGTTTGCCCAAGAGGTTGAAGATAATTTAGGAGTTTCAAAAGCTACGGTTTTGAAGCATTTAAGTAAAAGTGAATTTATTTTCAATGCAACTAATGAGCTCTTTTTGGAGAAGTCCTTGCATAAAATTTCGACCTATTTAACTTTTTCAACTTTAAAATCGGTTCTCAAACTTCCATTTCTTAATACTAACCGATCTATGAACTCGGTAAATGAGAAAGTGTTGAAAAATGATAAACTGGTTCAGCTTTTTAACAGATACGCTACTTATAATGGATCAAATCCTTACGTAGCTCCTGGAATTCTAAACATTATACCTCATTTGGAGTTTGGACGTGGAGCATTTTTTCCAAAAGGCGGTATGCAAAGTATTACATCAAAGCTTTACGAAAAAGCACAAAGTTTAGGAGTTAATTTTAAGTTGAATTCTAAAGTAGAAAAGGTTACTGCTTTGAATGGAAAAGTTACATCTATTCAAGTCAATGGGGAAGAGGTTAAGGCCGATTTATTAGTGAGTAATATGGATGTTGTTCCATTTTATCAAAGATTGATGCCCGATCAAAAACAGCCTGAAAAAGTAATTCAACAGGAGCGCTCCAGTTCAGCATTAATATTTTACTGGGGTATAGGAAAATCATTCCCGAATCTCATTCTTCACAATATATTTTTTAGTAATAATTACAAGAAAGAGTTTGATTACATCTTTAATAAAAACGATGTTTTTGATGATCCCACTGTTTATGTGAATATCTCTTCAAAACACAATCCATCTGATGCTCCTAATGGAAAAGAAAATTGGTTTGTAATGATTAATGTCCCTGGCGATAAAGGGCAAGACTGGGATGAAATTATTTCCCGAAGTCGAAAGAATATTATCGAGAAATTAAGTAGAATATTATCAATTGATGTTAAAACATTGATTGAGTATGAAGAGATCCTAGATCCCCGATTAATTGAACAAAAAACGAGCTCTTTTCAAGGTTCATTATATGGGACTTCATCCAATAGTAAAATGGCGGCGTTCTTTCGTCATCCTAATTTCAGTAAAGATTTAAACAACCTCTATTTTTGTGGAGGTTCTGTGCATCCAGGTGGTGGGATTCCACTAGCATTGTCATCAGCAAAAATTGTAAGTGAATTAGTAGATTGAGATTAGCTAAATTTAATATAATCCCCTTTATTCTTTTCATCTTTTATACAGTTGGAATAGTTGGGATAAGTATTAATGACTTAAGATCATTAACAGTTTCTTTAACGCCCATGAATTTACTTTTAACCATGTTTTTATTGCTTTGGGGCAATGGAAAGTTAAATGTGAGGATAATTTCGGCGGTTATCGTAGCCTTCGTACTTGGTTTTTTAGTTGAGGTTGTGGGAGTTCAAACTGGAGTCTTGTTCGGAAGCTACAAATATGGAGAGCCTTTAGGATTAAAGTTGTTTGATGTTCCTTTAATGATTGGGATAAATTGGTTTTTGCTCTCTTTTTCTAGTTTAGGTATAGTTGGTCAGCTTTTTAAAAACAGATATTTAAAGGTTTTTCTATCGAGTTTATTAATGGTTGCTCTTGATGTTTTAATTGAGCCTATTGCTGTTGAATTAGATTTTTGGTCATGGGAAAATGGTATTATTCCAATTCAAAATTTTGTAATGTGGTTTATCGCTGCATTAGTTATAAATTACTTCGTAGATAATTTATCCTCTGGAATAAACTTTAAAGTGAGCGCATATGTTTTCCTTGCACAGGTTTTCTTCTTTGGAGTGCTTAATTTGATTTTCTGATGGATTTTTTGGAGTCAAAATATCTCTATTTAGGACTGTTGATTTTTTCAATTAGTTACCCATTGGTTCAAAGTTTTGAATGGAGAATAAAACTCTACAAAAAATGGAAACCTTTGTTTTTGGGAACGGCAATCATGATGTTAGTTTTCATTCCATGGGACATTTGGTTTACAGATTATGGCGTTTGGTGGTTTAGAGATGACTACATCTCTGGGTTTAAAATTTTCCTTTTACCTATTGAGGAATGGCTATTTTTTATCATAGTTCCGTACGCATGTATTTTTATTTATGAAGTGCTTAACTATTATGTGAAAAGAGATATATTCTTCAAGCTAAGTAGGTATGTTTTTGTGATCCTAGGACTCATTTTAGTTGCCTTAACTGTTTTTTACATTCCTAGGCTTTACACTTCTGTCACTTTTGGATTGACTGGGATTGCTGTTTTGATTCTGGCTTGGTTGAATCCAAAATGGATCGGTCGATTTTTGTTTATGTACCTTGTAAGTTGGCTTCCTTTTTTATTAGTTAATGGGGCTTTAACAGGTAATTTTACGCAGGCTCCTGCTGTGAATTATAACTCTTCTGAAATCATTGGTTTTAGAGTAACAACTATTCCAATTGAAGATAGTGTTTATAATTTATTGATGCTACTCATTGTAGTAAGTGTTTACGAATGGCAGAAGCCATCTCTCTCTGTTTCCTAGCTTCTACATTTTACATACTGTTATTTAGCGGTTTATCTTTGGACATGCATATAAAATTTTTATCTTTGCGGGCTTCAAAAAAAACATAAATCTGCATGAAGTTATCAGCTTTTAAATACGATTTACCAGAAGAATTACTAGCCAAATATCCAAGTGAGCACAGAGATGAAGCTCGTTTGATGGTAGTACATAAAGATTCTGGTAAAATTGAACACAAAATCTTTAAAGATGTTATTGATTACTTTGATGAAGGGGATACTTTTATTTTCAATAATTCAAAGGTTTTTCCAGCTAGAATGTATGGACAAAAGGAAAAGACTGGAGCTAAAATTGAAGTTTTCCTTTTAAGAGAACTTGATTCTGAAAGTAGATTGTGGGATGTATTAGTTGATCCAGCTAGAAAAATCAGAATTGGTAACAAACTTTACTTTGGAGAAAATGATGATTTTGTTGCTGAGGTAATTGATAATACAACATCTAGAGGAAGAACGTTAAGATTCTTATATGATGGTCCTTACGAAGATTTTCGTAAGATTTTATACGATTTAGGAGAAACACCTATCCCGAAATATATGGATAGAGAACCTGAGCCTGAGGATATTGAAAGATATCAAACAATATTTGCTAAAGAAGAAGGTGCTGTTGCTGCGCCTACTGCTGGTTTACATTTTTCACGTGAGTTATTAAAGCGTTTTGAGATTAAAGGAATCAATAGTGCTGAATTAACACTTCACGTTGGTTTAGGTTCTTTCAGAATGGTTGAGGTTGAAGATTTAACGAAACATAAAATGGATTCTGAGGAAGTTATCATTCCTCAATCTGCTTGTGATATTGTTAATCAATCGAAAGAAAATAAAAATAGAGTTTGTGCTGTTGGTACTACAGTGATGAGATCGATTGAAACTTCTGTTTCAACTGACAGTTTATTGAAACCATACAAAGGTTGGACGAACAAATTTATTTTCCCTCCTTATGATTTCTCTGTAGCTGATAGCATGATTACAAACTTCCATATGCCTGAAAGTACTTTGTTAATGATGACTTGTGCTTTTGGTGGTTATGATTTAATCATGGAAGCTTACCAAGAAGCAATTAAAGAAAAATATAGGTTTTACTCGTACGGCGATGCGATGTTAATTATCTAAAAAACAAAAAAGCCTCATGAAAATGAGGCTTTTTTGTTTTATGTGTCACGTCCTGAAATAAGTTGACACATTTACAACTTATTATGGAAGAATACAACAAACAAAGAGTAAAGCGAACCCAACGCGATTACACAATAGCAAATATTTCGTTTTCAGCCCCGGAGAGTGGCGTATTTAACTTAATCATCCTTAATCAGCAAGGACAAATGGTTTACTCTGCTAAAACTATAGGGGATAAAGGAAATAATCACTTATCGTTTAAATCTTCAATGCTGGCACATGGCTCTTATTACTTCATTTTGGAAGATGAAAACGGAAATCGTAGTCAACAGTTAGTAATCAAATAAAAACAGAATTGAAAAAATCCAAAACATGAAAAAGTCATCCTATTTAATCGCATTAGCACTTGGAGCAAGTACGTTAACATTTGCTCAAAATGTTGGAATAAATACCGATGGGAGTGATCCGGATGCAAACACACTTTTGCACCTTAATAATCACTCGGGTTCTGGTTTAGATTCCGCCTTATTGCGCATCGAGAACGAAAAAGCTACCACAGGAACAGGGGTTCAAATAGAAAACTCGGGAACAGCCTCCTCTAAGTGGGATATTATTGTACCAGGGAGCTCAACCGATTTAAGAATAAAAGGAA
>CAXRIN010000012.1:0-54586 GCA_964230605.1 Flavobacteriaceae bacterium | reverse complement strand
GCATGTTAAATATTTGATTTTCATTTGTTTAGAAGTAATAAAAATCGCTATTTTTCTGCAAATCACCATATTTCCTAACAAGTTTTTACCAACATAATTTACTGAATTTCAAGCTAATAAGAATCGAGCTCAGGTTAAAAGGGAACTATTGTGTAGATAATTAAGCAAAATATTCCAATCATTTCATGGCTCAACGTTTCTGGTTTAGATTCAAAAAGCGTGATTAAAATAATTCGAAAGTAGTTTCCAAGAATAGATAAAAGCAGCAGTATAACAATAAAAAATAGCGTTCGCCAAAAGTTCAACAGGTGACCTTTTCCTTTTTCAAAATGGACTAAAATTGCCAGACCAATTCCAAGGGAAAAAACAATCAAATTTAATCCCATACACTCTGGATCAACGCTGAAACAAACATCCCCATTTTGAATAACATTTCCATGTGCTTCTAAATCTGGATGAATTACGCTTAGTACTGCAACAGCTCCTTTTGTTAACTGAATTCGCAGTGGGAAACTCAATATTTTAATGATGTAATTGAAAAATGGGGAAACAGCAAAAAGAAGCGCTAGAGAAGGCCAATTAACACTTTCCCAAATGTTTTCTAAAAGAAAAAATATTAGGAATCCAATAGCAAAATAATTGGCGGTCATTATCCCTGTAAGTACATATAGAACCAAGAACAATGCTGAAACAATTGCCCATTTAAATTTGAATTTTGTTTCCTTTTTAAAACTAATCACAAAAGGAAAACACATCAATCCAATAATGGCTTCAAAGTTCATTTTGAAGAATTTACTCAAGATTGGAAAACCTAAAGCAAGTGCGATTCCAATGAGGAGGAAGGGTTGGTATTTTGTTATTGTTTTTTTCATGGAATTTAAATTCTGTAGTTGCCGATGAAAATCGGCCATAACCAGTTTTGTACTTCAAAATCTAACTTAATTAATGCCTTGCTATGGCCGATTTTCATCGGCCACTACAGACGCTTTAAATTAAATCAAGCCGCCATATTCACTTTTCGTCTGTACAAATACATTAATATTACTCCTCCTAAGAAAATAAGCACCAATTCATGCGGTTCTGGAACAGACCCTGATGATTTCATTTTCGCGTTACTTAATGAGTTTTTATTCTCCTTAATGCCAAATCGATCGTAATCATTATCGGTTTCCAGAACAACCATACTGGAAATTGGACTTAGTACAAAGGCTTCATTGGCAATGTGTAATAAATCGTCTTCACATTGCTCTCTGTCATAAAACTTTCTACCAATTTTTTTGAGGATTTGGTTGTAACCAAAAAGCCTTAATAAGTGATCAGGAGCTTCGCTTTTAGCTGAACTATCAGTTTTCACAATCATCATTTCAGCTTGGTCAATGTAAACCAAATCATCATTTTCTGATTTATATTCAAACCTATGATTGATCACCATGTCTTTCAATTCGTTTAAATCCCCATAACTAACATTCACTAACTGTAATTGGTTAAGCGTCCCCCAATAATCATTCAAATAGTTTAATGAGAAAACATCAGGTACAAATGAAGTGTTGGCCATAAATTTCTTTGTCTTTATGGCGAATCCACTGGATTTTAAATCGCCAACATTTGGAGCGATACCTGAATTTTTGGTGATGATTAACGAATTAGTCGAATCTAATGCGTAGAGCGGGATGTGGTTAAAA
Organism: Flavobacteriaceae bacterium; assembly: GCA_964230605.1. Taxonomy (GTDB): domain Bacteria; phylum Bacteroidota; class Bacteroidia; order Flavobacteriales_C. Next base: position 52,904 of record CAXRIN010000012.1, on the reverse strand, counting down.
CTCAAATCATGTAATTGACTAATTACTTCATCACCTGCAGATTTTACACTTTTGATTTTCCCTGCATTGTAAACCCATAATTTTTGATTTTTAAAGACTGAGAATACTTGCTCAATTTCTTCATCATTCCATGAATCATTTATATCTAAGTAAATATTATCGTATTGCTTGAATTTATTTTCTGATTTTGATTCAGTTAATTGGTAACAATTTCCATTGAAACAAAACGAATTTTTACTTAGTCCAGGGTCTTTCATTGATATGGTTAAATAGTTGTTGAATGAACCATTATATTGGTAACTTTTTTCACCTACTTTATTAAAACTAAAAGGCATATCTAAGTCTATTTCCTTCCCATCAATAATTATATTTGAAACAACTTCGGCATTTTTTAAAATTGGCCCTTCTAAATAGGTGTCGGAATACGTGAGTGTTTCTCCTGTTTTTAATAACGGACTTGTAATACCAACTTTAAATACCCTGTATTCTTCAGGTGGACAAGGGAAAACACGAACAGTAACACGGTTTCCTTCTTGCCAGTGAGCAATGGCAGGATCTCGTCTTTGTACACCAACAATTTGATTATAAGCTTGCGAAGCTTTCTTTTTTGTGGTTAATCGAGATTGTCTTTCAACGCCATTTACCCATAGAGATAAAGAACTTACAGATGCACCTTCAGGCAAGTGAAAATTGTACAAAGCCTCTTGATCATCTCGCCAACCTGGTTTTCTGCCATTATGAATTGTGATAGTCTTTTCGTTGTAAGCCATTCGATATTCTGGAAATATTTGAACATTATTTTCAATCTTTTTTGTCTCTAAATCTTTCCCCGCCCACAGTTTTTCTTCGGTTTGATGACGTGAAGCATAATTAACTTCCAGTAATTTGAATCGAGTTTCCTTATCTAAATTAATTTCTCTTCCTAAAAGTGCAGTTGTAAAAATTAATGGGTCATGACGGAATCTATCTCCGTATGCCGAAGTTCCACCTCTTCCATTAAATAATCCTGTTACATCTGTGTTTTTCGGCGTACTATAGGCTAGGTTTCCTTGTAGAACAAGATCTACAAAATAATCGTTGTATAATTGCTGACTCAAGTAATACCATTCAGGAAATTCCCTCGGAAATGCTGGCACATTTTGTTCTGCTTTATGGATTTTGTTCACTGCAATTCCCCAATTTATTGATAAGTAAATTACCACGACAACTGGGAATAAAATTCCAGAAAGTAATCCGGTTAAATCTCTTTTTGAACGTTTTAGTTTTTTGTATTGAACAATTAAAGTAAACAGTAAAATAGCAGGCGCAAAGAAATGCATTCCTAATCCTAAAAACAAGATGGCTAATACACCAAGCGGCCAAGCAGGAAGAAGGTAAATAGTAAAGTACAATGCTAAAATCATCCCGAATCCCATGACGAAACTATAAATCCATTTACCAATTCCGGGAAGCTTATTAAACCAGTCGTTGGTAAAAAGTGGAATTAGTATGGCAAACAAAGTAAGCTCACACCATAAACTGAATTGTTCGAAGACATCAAATTCTAAATTCAAAGTGTAGGCACTTATACAAAGTAGTGCAACTGAAATTGAGAAATGTCCTTTGTCCAATCTTAAAAACCTGAATTTATTGTAGGTAATTGAGTTGATTAAAATGGTGATAAAATATCCCAGGGCTACAACGAAGGTGATGAAAACAAATCCGTCGTCATCCATAAATCGATTACTGCTCAGTTTAGAGCCTTTTATAGCATAATAGTTTAGGAATGAAAGGATAACTAAAACCCTTCCAACCCATGTGATTGCAATGTTTCCTTTGCGTGGATTTTGTGTTGATTGATTTTCTGATTCCATGATTATTGGTTTTTGATTTAGACAGTTTAATCTCCGTCGATCCTTTTAAAAAGTTCGATTTTAGTATCAACTGCTCCGCTTTTTAAGGGGAGCTGCCGAAGGCTGAGGGGAAGATTATTAGTTAATTACATATTCGCCTATTATGCCACGATGGTCTGACCCTTGAATGGCAATAGAACTAAATTTTGTGCATTTTATTTCATTTGAATGTAAAATGTAATCGATAGGTATTCCCGCTGATCCGAAATAGGAGGGGAAGGTGGCATTGTAAGATTTCCTACTATCTTTTAGATTGGCTTCTTCGCGTAAAGCGATTAAATTTTCGTCCCAAGGAACAGTATTAAAATCTCCCATAATAATAGTTGGGCTATCAATTTTAGCGACGTGGTTTTTCAGCTCTTTTAAATGTTGATTTCTGGCAATCAGGTTTTCTCTTGAAACCGGTGATGGAGCATGGCTTGAAATGACATGAGTTAATTGATGATTGAACATCACGTCCGCTTCAATATTGGGAACGCCTCCATGAAAAGTGACATCTGAATTCTGCAGAGGAACTTTGCTTAATAATGAAATTCCATAGCAACACCTTTCAGTAGGAAAGTAAACCGAAAATGGATAATCTCTTTTTAATTCATCGGATAAAGCTTTTGCCCACGCCATATCTGTTTCCTGAACAGAAACAATAGTTGCGTCTGAACTCAAGATACGTTGAATGGTTTCCTTCTTTGATTTGTTAGAAGTAAGCACATTGAATTGAGCAATTTTTAATCTTGGTTGCGCAAATTCAAATTCTGCTATAGTTTCTTCCGGCTCGAAAAAGTAGCCTATGAATTGAACCGAAAATAGAACTGCAGCAACTGAACTATAAACAACAGATTTATATCTTTTTAAATAAAACATTATTCCGGCTAACGCTAGTGATCCAAGTGTAAATTGAATGGCAGTTGAAAGGAATAAAGTGGTTATCCAACCATTTTGTTTAAATAGTAATAATGTGCTTGCCAGTAGTACTGTAAAGGCAGTGACTTTTAATAAAAATATGATTGACTTTTTCATGGTTTTTACGTTTTTAAAGTACTTTGAAATTCAAAGTAAAATGATAAAATTTTTTATTTCCTTCTTTTTAGCAAAGTTTCAAGAGCTGCCAAGTGATTTTGAAATGCTTCTTTTCCAGCTTTTGTAACTCTGTAAGTTGTGTTTGGTTTTTTTCCGATGAATTTTTTTTCAATGACAATATATTCTTGCTTTTCAAGTGCCGAAGTATGCGATGCTAAGTTTCCATCCGAAACATCAAGCGTCTCCTTCATCGTTTTAAAATCTACTTCACTATTTACCATGAGCACACTCATAATACCTAATCGAATTCGATTTTCAAACGCTTTGTTTAAATCTGTAATTAATCCTTTCATTTTGTTTTCGTTTAACACACTTTTAAGGCTCTTTTAAAGAGGGTGTGTTTTATCGACTTCATAATTACCTATTACTTTCTTTCATATTTAAAGTACATCACTATACCATAAATGATATGCGCTACACCAAAACCAAGCGCCCAGAAAAATAATCCCTGACCAATGTAAATGGTATTTAGTAGACCTAAAATGATGTTAATGATCCCAACATATTTAATTTCTGGTAAAGTGAATTTGCTTCCATTAATTAATGCTAATCCGTAGAATATTAAAGTACATGGAGCAACTAATCCAAATAGTCCGTGCTTTAGTAATGCTAAGCAAAATAATCCTCCAACTACAAGCGGTAAAGCAGTATTGTACAATAGTTTTTTAGCAGTAGACGACCATAATCCAACTCCGTCTTTTTTTGCTTTTCTAGCGGTAAAAAGAGTAGCAAAAATAAGTGCCATCCCTAAAGTACCTGTTGCAATAATGACTAAATCTAAAGTTGGTCCGTAGGCCAAATTCATTCTAACCACATTAAAAAAGTTCACATCAATAACTTCAATCCTTGAATACAAACCACCCGAATGTAAAATTGAAAACTCACCCGCTAACTTTAAGTATGCTAAAGCCGCTCCGATTAATCCAAAAAGTCCAGCAGAAATTCCACTTAAACCACTCAAAGAAATAAAAGTAGTAGAGCGCTCCATGATTGAGCGTATTTGCTGTAAATCTTCTAAATGTTTTTGATTTTCACTCATTTCAAAAGTACTTTGAATTTCAAAGTAAATGAATTAGTTTTAATTTTCCAAATGAAAAATGAGTTTTGAAATGAGAAAAGTTTTTGGTCTATTGTTTACATGTTGCATTATTGCTTCAAGTTGTCTGAATAAAATATCTGGTGTTAAATTATATAATGGATTATATGTTGATTCAATATCAAATGAAGTTTTAGATGGCCAATTTGAGATTGTAAAACCAATTGGAGGGACTTACAAAAATGGAAACCATCGAACATTGTGTGAATACGAAAGTGGCATCCCGACTGGTAAATGGGAATATTTTTTTAATGGAGATTTAATTCATCATGGTGAGTATTTGATGTATGAGCAGGAAAAAGCATCTTTAATGAACTTGACGCAAGCATCAAGAGTTGATATTGAAGCTTGGTATGAGGGAGATTATAAGTTTGTTAATATCGATTTTGTAAACTCTTCTTTTTCAATTGCTGATACATGTGAAATAAAATTAATTGTACACAAAATCCAAGATTTGGAAAATGTAAAGACATCAAATCTTTAATTAATAAAAGATTCAATAAAAGTAAAGTTTTAGTATTCTTATCCTAACTTGGGAAGTTAAGATAATCTTAATTACAGAAGTTAAAACTATGTATTTTCAATGCATACCTTTCAGTCTCGTCTTTCATTATCTTAGATTGTAGTAGCTTTATGAGAACCGAGGAGGAAAGACGAACAATCGGAATTAAAGGAGCAATAGGCCTTAAATAAGTCACCATGTTAGGTTAGGTGAATTTCATTCATCCATAAGTTGAAATCCTATGTAGTTCTAGTGCATAGTGGTTTCGTCAAAAAGCATAATGTTGTTTTTCAGTCCATTACGAAACTTTTTTTTTCCAAAAGTAGGTGTACACGAGCTCAAGTTAACCTACTAAAAGTTCGTTTTATGATTCAACAATTACTCAAAAAAGGAGCAGTTTCTGCTGCTTTATTAGCTGCGTTCCAAATTGGAAATGCTCAGCAAATGGACCCTTGTGGAGGCGAAGGTCCTGGGTGTCAAAATGGAGGCGGGAATTTCGTGATGACATCAGATTTTTCAAAATTTGTTCCTAATCAACCTGATGGTTTTTTCATTGGAGTTGGAGACAAAGGAACGGGTAAAATTGATACTTCCTTTACAGGGAATTATACTGTAACAAAGATTACTGGTCCAGGAAATATTACTGGCACTGGTTTAACGGGAAGCATTTTCAAGTATGCTTACATACCTGATTTCAAATTTGATGCTCCTGGATTATACGAAATTGAAGTAGCAATTCCTGGTATAGGGAAAGATACATTGAAACCAGATATTAAAGACGATTCAAATAATAACGGAGGCGGGGAAACTTTCGATCCTTGTACTGGTGATGGTCCAGGATGCCAAAATGGTGGTGGAGACATGGTTTTAGCTTCTGAATTAGATAAAGCTGTTGTTAATCAACCAAACCAACTAATTTTTGGTGCAGGTTCAAAAAGTACCATGAAACTAGATACTTCGTATTCTGGAACTTATACATTAACAAAAGTTAATGGACCTGGAAATATGACGGGTACCTTAACAAGTAGTTTTGCCAAGTTTGCAAATGTTGGAGACTTAGTTTTTGACGCTATTGGAAATTACGATGTTGAAATCAATATTCCAGGAATTGGTAAGGATACGATTACAGCCAATGTAAGTGATGGTTCAAATAACAACAATAATAACAATAACAACAATAATAATGGAGGTGGTGAATGTAATACGGCATCTCAAGGAGATAGAGAGAACCTAGGGCTTTATGGTGGTGCTAGTATCGATTTAACTTTCTCACAAACTGGTAGATTATTCGGTGCAATTTCTACACCAGCATCTTTATTTATTACTGATGATACTGCAAAAACTTGGTACCAAGCTTTCCCAAATGACTCTTTAGAGTACGACTGTGGAAGAGGTTGGGGAGTTAGAGCTCTTAGGGTTTTAACTAACACCAATGGATGGGTTGGAGTTCAAACTAGTCAAGAGGCTGGAACTTTAACGAGTGCTGTAATTTCATTTGCGAATGGAGATACAGGAACATGGAGAACTGCTTTTGATGGTTACATTTCTCAAAACCAATTTGGAGGAGATTCACATGATGCAGTAAAATGTATTACGATGACAGATTACAATTTCTATGTAGGGTCTGGGAAATCTGTATATGCTATTAACCAATCTACTACCACAAAGGTTGCTGATGTTGCAAGTATTAGCGGCAATGCATCTGTATTGAAAATAGCAGCGAGCAATACTTCTGATGGTTATCCAATGTATTTAGCGATTGATACAGATGGTAATCCAAACAACAGCGAAGCTGATTTATACAAGTATGATGGTAGTACTTTCACGCAAGTTACTATGCCTGCAGGTATTAATGGAGTTGCTGCGGTTTTTGTAAGTAACGGACATGCTTCGGGAGATACTTTATTTATTTCTTGCCAAACAGTTGGAGGGAAAGATGTTTACAGATCGTTTGATGGAGGTTCTTCATGGACTAACTTAAATATGCAATCTGGATGGAGTTTAAGTGATGTTGATTATCATCCTAGTTTAGCTGGTGTAAAAGGTGATGGAACAATTTTAATTATTCCAGGAGATGCAATTTCATACGATTTAGGAGAAAACTGGGAGAATATTCAGTTAACTAACAATGGTGCTGCGGTTAGTCCAGCAGATCCTAATTTAGTTGTTGGTACTGTAGGAAGAGGAGTTGTTGTAAGTAATGCAGGAACTCAAGGTAATTTTGAAATAGCTAAAAACTTTGGTTTAGAAGCTGTAAAGATTAACAAGATTACTAGATCTGATGACAAATCTGTTTTCTATGTAGCAACAAGTGCAGGTTTAGCATACACTACTAAGTATTTAGATAATGGAATGAATAACTTTGATAAGTGGAATGCCCCTTATGGAGAGTTCCCAATTTCGGGTGCAGGAGATGATGCAGGTTTAACTGCTGTAGCAATCGATCCAAAGTAATACAGATCACGTTATTGACGGTTATTCAAATGGATTTACTGTTACACATACTGGTGTTACTGGATTTGGAAATGTTCAACCAACAGATTGGAATTCAACTGCTCAAGATCCGTCAGTAACAGATATCTTATTTGTTAATTCTAACATTGTAATTGCTACAACTGGTGGAGGTAATGGTGGATTACAAGGTTCTGCCGGAAACATTTACCGTTCAACAGATGGAGGTGACTCTTGGACAATTGTTACACCAACTGGTTTCTATTTTGGAAACACTTTAGCAATGGGATCAAATGCAACTGATACTGTAATTTACGCTGGATGTGGTTCGGAATTAGCTATGAGCGAGGAAGCAAAAGGTACGCTTTGGAAATCAACTGATAAAGGAGCAACTTGGACAAAGTTAGGTACTGGTCCGACTGCTATCAATAATTCTGGTTCAACAGATTTACCAATCCACGATTTAGCAGTAGATCCCAGAGGAACAGATACACTTTACATTTGTGCAGGATCTAACTTGGATAATGCTTTCGCAGTCTCAACTGATGGAGGTGCCACAATGACAAATGTTAACGTGACTGGAGAAGGAGCATTTAGTTCAGTAATGATCAACTTGGAAAACCCTGATACAGTTTATACAGCAATTAGAAGAGAGCTTTACATTTATGATTTAGCTAACGATGTTGCAACTCTAGCATTTAGAGGTTTACCAGGAGAGTTGATTCCAGATTTAGTTTTCGGATCGCTTATCGCTGGATCTTCAACTGGTATGTGGAAGCTTGATCTTGAAGCTTCAATAGTAACAGCTTCTGAAGAGATTGAGCAAGTGGTTGGTGATGGAATTATTATTTATCCAAATCCAAACAACGGACAGTTTAACTTGAAGTTCACCGAAGATATGGAAGACTTAACTGGAGTTATGGTGGTTGATATTACAGGAAAAGTGATTGTAAACAACGTTTATAATCAAAATGTAAACGCCAATACTACATTCCAAATTTCGTCTGATTTATTATCTGATGGAACATACTTTGTAGTTGTTCAAAGCTCTAAAGGAGCAGTTTCAACTAGAGTAACGGTATTGAAATAAAACAACTTGAATTATAAGAAAAGGCTGGTTTCTTCAAAAACCAGCCTTTTGTTTTTTTAACGTGTGCAATTATTGCATGTTTTAGTTGAAAAATTCTATTTAATAATGAAACCTTAATTGAGAAACTTGAGTTATAATTGCACAATCACTGCGGTCTGACTGGGAAAGGTAGAGAAGATTGCGGTTGTTAAAACCTTAATTTTTAGAACTATGAGTGAAAAAGTAAGATATTCAGATGCTGAGTTAGCAGAATTCAAAGCATTAATTACAGAAAAGATTGCTAACGCAGAAAAAGATTTAAAACATTACCAAGGTCAGATTGATCATTCAGCAGATAATACAGGTGATGACGGATCTAAGTTTACAAGTTTAGAAGATGGTTCAGAGTCATTATCTCGTGAAAAGATTGCTCAATTAGCACACCGTCAAAGAAAATTTATTCAGCAGTTAAAAGCAGCTTTAGTAAGAATTGAAAACAAAACTTACGGTGTTTGTAGAGTTACTGGAAAATTAATTTCTAAAGAACGCTTGAAAATAGTTCCTCACACTACGCTTTCAATTGAGGCTAAAAACGCGCAACAGCAAGACTAATTAATGTAAAATATATTTTGAAGGTTGTCCAATGGGCAGCCTTTTAGTGTTTTAAAAACTAAACTTTCAAAAATTTTTGAAAGTTTAGAAAGTTATGTTTAATATTGTTTTATGGAATTAAAAGAAGCACAAGAAAAGTTTATTTCGGCATGGGGAGCTTTTGGTACTCAATGGGGTATTAACAGAACCATGGCTCAAATTCACGCGCTTCTTTTGGTGAGTGAAGATCCATTATCTGCCGATGATATTATGCAGCAGTTAAATATTTCAAGAGGAAATGTTAACATGAATGTTAGAGAATTAATGTCATGGGGGATTGTTCACAAAGTCCTTAAGTTTGGGGAGAGAAAAGAGTTTTTTACTGCAGAAAAGGATATTTACAAAACAGCTATTCAAATTCTTAAAGAGAGAAGAAAAAGAGAGTTGGTTCCTGTTTTAGAGTTATTATCTGATTTAGAGAAACAAGAAATTAAAGAAGAAGGAGGCGAGCAGTTTAAAAAATTGATGGGAGATATTTCCAGGTTTGGAGAAAGTACAAATAAGATGTTGGATAAAATGGTTAAGGCAGACGAGCATTGGTTCACGGGATCATTAATGAAGTTCTTGATTAAAAAGTAAAAAAATTTGACTACAAACTTTCAGGAAAAATTGAAAATTCTGAACGAATAAAAATGAGTTATGGGGTATCATTTAAAAATAATAGGAGCTTTATTAATAATATTGAGCTTAATGCATGTTGTTTTTCCTAAACGATTTAATTGGAAGAAAGAACTAAGTCAATTGAGTTTAATTAATAAACAAATGTTCCAGGTTCACGTGTTTTTTATAGCATTATTCGTTTTAATGGTTGGATTGATGAATGTGTTTTTAACGGAGGATTTAATCTCTACTCAATTAGGTAAATGGATTTGTTTAGGGCTTGGCGTTTTTTGGGGAATTCGATCATTCATACAGTGGTTTGGATACTCCTCCCAAATTTGGAAAGGAAAGTTTTTTGAAACGACAATGCATATTTTATTCTCGTTTTTTTGGGTGTACATGACAGTGGTTTATTTTAAAATTGGAATGGTATGAAGAGGTATAGTATAGTTTTCGATAATAAATGTGCAGTTTGCGGTTTGGGTGCTAGAAATTTTAAATCTCTCGGTTTAATGTCTGATGAGCTGGGGATTGAACTGGATAGTTTTCAAGATAACGCCATTGCTTGTAATGTTGATCCAAATAGGGCTTGCGATGAAATGGCCGTAATTGATTTGGATACGCTTGAAGTAACTTACGGATATGATGGATGGGTTGATATTATTAGTTTAAAAAGTGATTTTTTAGCCCGCTTGATGAAGTTAGCTTTGGTTAAAGCGTTACTAAATCCAGTTTACATTTTCTTTGCAAGCAATCGGAGGATTTTGGCTCCTTTGGAAGTTAATGAATCTACCTGTGAACCTAAACTAAAAAAGGGATATAGAGTTGCTTTGCTGATGCTTTTGGCACTTTTTGCTGGCTTTATCACTTACAAGAAAGGAGAGGTTTTGAGTACTTCTGAATTGTTTGGATTTTTAAATGGTTGGAAATTAATCTCTGTCACAGGAGCAGGATGGTTAATTACTGGATTATTGTATCAAAAAGCTAACAAGTGGGATTATTGGGGACATTTAGCTGTAATTGCAGGAACTGCTATTTTATTGCAAAGTTTTGCCCTTGTTGGTTATACGTTATTTCCCAATTTAGCCTGGGTGATAGGATCGATGATTTTGAGTGATTTACTCATGATTTGGATGCATTTTAAAAGAGTGAAAATGCTGGGAGTTTCGCAAAAACAAACATTTATTTGGTGGTTAATTCTCCATTTTTCAGCTGGTGTTTTATTGACAATATATTATTTGTAGGGAAGGGCACATACCCTCCCAAAATCTTACAACATATAAATTTAAACTGTTAGGGCAGGCATAAAGCCAGACCCTGCGGGAAACTAATACCTAATAATTATGAAAAATACATTTAAAAGAAATTGGATTTTATACAACACAATAGCCATTTTCGTTAGTCTGCTTACACTTTTTTACATTCCAATTTCAGCTACTTTATTAGTGGTTATCGGACAAGCAATAATGCTTAACAAAAAGGTTGGACCAAGAGCCTTCATTTGGTTGCTCAATCCATTCTTATTTGGATTTTCATGTATGGTTTATCAAGTAGGAATTCCTTTTGGCATACTGGCAAATGCATTGGCTTTAGAATTTATTTTTCTAGCTTCAACGGGTAGGTTTAGTTATTTCAAATGGTCTGGAATTGTCGCAATACCAACAAGCTTATTTTGGTTATTCTCACGGTTTGGTCCTTTATCAATTGAAAACTGGTGGGTAACAGGTTCATTATTTCTAATCTTCACAACCATTTTATGGTGGTTAGAAGCACTTTATTTGAATAACATTTTCAATCAGGAAACAGATTATCAATACAACGATTCTGAAATTTTAGATGCAGAATTGAATTAGCTCTAAATAAAACTAATTAATCATGAAATTTACAGGAGAATTACACAATGTTAAACTAATCAACTTTTCGGTTGATTTGCAGGAGGTTTTACCAATGGTGCCTCAATCATTGAAAGTTTTTCAGGAGAATGGTAAAGCAATTATTTCGATGGTGGATGTGCAGTTAAAAAACATGCGACCCACTTGGTTGCCATTTTTCAAATTTGGCTATCGGCATGTTGCTTTTAGACTGCTTTTGGATGATTCGAAATTTAACAAAATTGAGCCTAAAGGAATTTACTTTTTAAAGAGTTTTTCAAATCGACCATTGATGAATTGGGTGGGGAATTTAATCTCAAATTACAAATTAACCAATGGGAAAATCAAAGAGATTTACGATGCTTTTTCATTGAAGCAGATGGGTAAATATGTAGATTATGCTTTAGATCCTTTTTCGGAAGTAAATGAAGATAATGCACTTTATCAAAAAATACATAGAATTGATAGGGCATATGCAACAGAAGATAATGGCATATTCGTTACGAAAATAGCCAGAAAGCATTGGCCTATTGAGCCGGTAAAGTGTTATCACTTTGCGACGAATTTTTTTAAGTCGGCTAAACTTTTAGGTGCTTTTAAAGTAAAAGATGTTATCCATTACACATGGAATGAGCCAAGAAAGGTGATGGGTTAAAAATCTTTCGACAGGCTCAGAATGACAAAATTAGACAACAATGAGATTAGCAATATTAGGAGGTACCGGACAAATTGGAACTGTAATTAACCAAGAGGTTTCTAAGGCATTTCCCAATGCGGAAATTCTAAGTTGTTCCCGAAGCGGAAAAGGCGCGAATGGTTTTCAATTTAATGTTTTTCAGGAGGACTGGAGTAGTTTGGGGAAGTTGGATGTTATTATCAATTCTGTTGGTATAATCGAAGAAAAAGGGGAGAATACTTTTGAAAAAATTCATATTGATGTTGTAAAGAAAATCATCACTGAAAGACCTCAGTTAGGCAATCCGAAAATTGTTCATGTTTCGGTATTAGGAGCCGACAAGAATTCTCCTTCTAGGTATGCTTCAACAAAAGGAGTTGCAGATGAAATTTTGATGAAAGAGGATAACGTGAATATTATCCATCCAAGTTTTGTTTGTACCCCTAGAACAATGATTATCAGCAAAATAAAAATGCTTCAAAATATGGCAAAGTGGCAATTGGGGTTCCTGCCTTGTCCTGCTCATTTTTTATCTGCTAAGTTCCAACCTGTAATGGGGGAAGATGTTGCTCATGCTGCCATTGAATGCATTAAACAAGATTTAAACAGACAAGAAATTTATGCCACAGGTCCAGAAATTTATTCTTTAGAAGATTGGATTAATATTGCCGGTAAAGGGAAGATTAAAATTATCAGAATCCCGAAGTGGTTAATTGATAAACCGTTCAGATTAGTGATTGCTTTGTTTCCTCAAATTATGAATAAGGATCAATATCTCTTACTAGGCGAGGATAATATTCATGAAAATAGCAAATTGAAAGAAGTACTTGGAAGGGAGCCTTTGAGTACCAAATCGTTTTGGGAGGAGGAATTGGCTTGAAAATCCCCTCACCCTTTGGGAGCTCCCCTTGTCAAAGGGAGCGGTTGGAATATTTGGTGAAATATTTTCAGTATTAACCATTTATAAAACGTTTTGGATTTAATCTTTTTAAATTTCACTTTTTTTCTCCTTAAAATTTCTTGAGTCTTTATGTTTGAGACATGAAAACATACAAGCATTCACTAAAAGAAACTAGAAAATATCTAAGAAATAATTCAACTTACTATGAAAATTTGCTCTGGCGAGAAATAAGGAATAATAAGTTAAACATCAGGTTTAGGCGACAAGTAAGTATTGGTGATTTTATAGTCGATTTTGCAGCCTTGAAAAACAAAATCATTATTGAAATAGATGGTCAAAACCATTTTACTCCTATCGGAAGGGTGAATGATACGGTTAGGGATGAGATATTAACTAAATTGGGATTTAAAGTTCTAAGGTTTGAGAATCAAACAATTAAAAATCATTTAGATTTAGTTTTGGAAGCCATAAAACTTGAAATAACCAAAAACAAAGGATAATGTTTCAACCGCTCCCTTTGACAAGGGGAGCTCCCGAAGGGTGAGGGGATTTATTCAATAGCACTCGCCGAAAGGCAAATTGCTTCCAATTCTTTAATGAATCGTCTTTTGTTAAAGTTTGGACCAAATACAAAAGCATCAGTCACAATAACTCGATCTCTTAATTCATCAACAAAAGCAACACTTATGAAAGGGCCTCCCATTGCGCCGTTTTTCATGTCCCACCAGCCTTTTACTTCATAGCCGAATTTTCCATTGATGTTTACATTCTCTGTTGAAACAGGAAGTTTTTTAAACACTTGCATATATGACCTAACAGAATCGGATGTTGTAGTTCCTTCAATATAAAGTTTAGTCACAGAGTCACGCATTGCAATGAACTTTTCGGGGGTGAATACATCCTGAGAAGTATAGTTAAAAAAGTAGGTGAAAATTCCAGTTTGATAGTAACAGTTATTGTGTTCAAACTTCTCACACTTCATTTCTCCTTGCTTAAATGCGTAAAAGAAGTTTGTTGAATCAATTCCAGCCTTGTAACTCTGTGGTATTGTTAATTTAATACCATGATTATTGGCTAATTGAGTTTCTAATTTGGCGTTGTTTTTTTGTTTAGCTAGCTTTTGAATGATGGTGGTTCTGTAATTATCAATTGCTTGAAAAATATCGTTTTGATTTGTTTTAAAAACTTCAATAGCTCTTTCTTCTGTTTTGGCTGATATCTGAACGATAATTTGACCATTGGCATAAACGTCATTTTTTACACTTACACCTTCTTTTAAAATTTTCTTCGAAGTAGCAAAAAGTAACAAGAAACGTTGTCTTTCAAAAAGTCTGTTAAAAGCTTTTGATCTAATCGTTGTAATATCGAATTCTTGCTCAGGATTAAGTAGCCCCTCAATTTCCTTACAGAATACAGGTTCAACGTATGCCTTTAATCCAGCATCCCATAGAGTTTGATCGGCAATTATATTTAAAGTACTATAACCACCAACGGCATCTGGTAAATATGAAAATTCTTCTTTTGGTTGATTTGATTCTCCGCATGACAATAAAATCATTGCGGAAAGAATAAGGCTTAAGTAGCGCATTTTTTATGTAGACTTAATTTTAATTTTCATACCAGGCTTCAATACTTTTCTGGATGAAATTCTATTAAGTTTAATAATATCATCAGCAGAAACACCTTGGTATTTTTTAGCTATATCCCATAACGTATCTCCGCTACGGATAGTATAGTAAAGGTAACCATTATATGTTTCCTCATTATTAATTGTGTAACCTCTAGCAGCTGTTGAGCCATCTTTGGCGAAAATAACTAGTTTCTGGCCCGGATAAATGTAGCTTCTGCTATTCAAGTTATTCCATTCTCTGACGTCAGATATTCTTACATTATAACGTTGTGCTATAAGTCCCACGCTTTCACCTTTACGAACGCGATGAACTACCTCACTTCTGTTTGCATACAAATCTTCAGGAGCCGTATTTACCTCTGGATCTTTGTAATTGTATATTATTTCCTCATTAGCGATGAAATCGCCAATCATGTTAACCGGTAGAGTAATTGTATAAGTAACAGAGTCGTTTTCTTTTACAGGAATGTAGGCTCTTTTATATTGAGGGTTCAGGAAAACTAAATCCTCGTATGGAACACATAAAACATTGGCAATTTGATTAAGGTGTATTGATTTTGTTACTGTAATCGTATCAATATTTCTAATTTCAAACTTAGGTTTCACAGGATACAAGTTATGATCAGCGGAGTGAGTCATTAAGTAGGTGACAGCCATAAAAGAAGGCACATAGTTTCTTGTTTCTTGTGGTAAGTGATATTGAATCGCCCAAAAGTTTTTTTGTCCACCAGCTCTTCTTATTGCCTTGTTTACATTTCCAGGTCCTGCGTTATATGCAGCTAACGCCAATGACCAATCATCGTACATTTCATATAAATATTTTAAATACTTTATGGCAGTTTGAGTTGATTTTATTGGATCTCTTCTTTCATCAATATAAGAGTTGATTTCAAGGCCTAGGTACTTTCCTGTTCGATACATAAATTGCCACATTCCTAGGGCTCCCGCTCTTGACCTAACAGTGTTGTTTAGTGCAGATTCAACTACAGGAAGATATTTTAACTCCATTGGAAGGTCTTCTTTTTCAAGCTGTTCTTCAATCATGGGGAAATATAATTCCGACATACCCATTACTTTGGATAACATTAACCTTCTGTGAGTTCCATAAACTTTAATGTGTTTCTTAACCTTTTCATTAAAGGTGAATTCTATAGGTGACCAATGGTTTAAGCTTTGGAATCTTAAATTCATGATTGAATCACTATAAACGGGAATGGAATCTAATGGGAAACCATGAATGTTTAATTCTTGAGTGCTATAGGAGATAGGATTCTCATTAAAAATTTGAGCCTCATGCAAACTATCCAACATAGCCAAAAACGGATCGTCTGGGATAAAATGAGTTTCTATTATGGAGTCATTACGCAGAGAGTCTACCTGAGCATATTGGCTCAAGCTACAAAAAACTAGTAAGATTACTATCCAATTTTTCATTAGTCTCTAGGTCATTTATTGTGCGCCTACCAACGTTAATTAGCGAGACAAAGTTCCTTTTTATTATTTAAGGAAACAAATTCTCAACTAACACCTTAACAGTTAAAGGTTTAAAGTTTCAGGTAATAAGGATAGTGGGTGTAAATATAATAAACGTGTGTCAAATCATAATGTTACAACCCCAATTCTTTGAAAAAGAAAAAGCCAATCCGTAAAAGGATTGGCTTTGAATTTATGCAGTGCAATAAATTACTTTACAATAACTCTTGAAGTAGAAGCAACGCCATTTGAAGTAGCTTGTACAAAATAAACTCCAGCGTTTAAAGTTTTAGTATCAACTATTACAGTATTACCCATAACTGTTTGGTTAATTACTAAATTTCCTAAAGCATCAAAAACTCTTACGTTTTCTAAACCTTCAGCTTGAACAGTAAAGTTATCTGTTGCAGGGTTTGGAAATACATTAAATGAGCTTGCTTCAACATTGTTTGATGAAGTAATAACGTTAAAGTTATTTTGAGCCATTAAGCTAAAGCTTCCATCAATTAAAGTAGCAATTCTACCATACTCAGCAGTTTCCCAGTAGTAGAAAGTCATGTCAACATAACCTGTAATAACAAATTGCTCTTTAACCAATAATGCATCAAAAGTACCATAGCTTGTTGTTACTTGTCCTGAAGCTAAAACAGATCCTGTTAAAGTTGTAGGGATAGCAGGAAGAGTTGGATTAATTAAGTTAGGAGTAGTTGTAGATGGATTCCAAGAAACACCATCCATATGATCTAAACCAATTGATAACGAACCATTCATTGAAACATCTATATTCATAACATTGAACGATTTGATTTCATAATCACCAGCGTTTGAGATGTAATTAGTATTTGGAATGACGTCTGATTTAATCGAAAGATTAGCACCACTAACAGTAGCCGCTGAAATTTTGATTGTATCTTTTGTAGAGGCACCTTCATATGAAGTGAAATCCCATGAAACACCTGTTCCTGAACTAGCGAAATCAGCAATTGATTTTCCAGTTGTCACTTCCATGTACCATGCATTTCCAATTGTCCAATTTAATTCACTTGAACCTATAGTAGTTCCAGTAGCGGATGCTGTTAAAGAAGCAATAGCGAAGATTGATAGTAAAAGTTTTTTCATATTCCTATGTTTTAGTTTAGCTACTAAAATAACCCTATTTTTCGTCTAATTCAATATTTCACCTCGCTTATAACTTGTTTATAACTTCATTAGCAGAAAAATGACCTTATTTTTATTTTTGCTTCATGCTTAAAACAGCTGTTTATAAGGGCACAAAAATCAACTACTCTCGAAAAGGGAATTCTAAAAGAACCGTGGTTTTAATTCATGGTTTTATGGAAAACCATAAAGTGTGGGATGATTATGCTAAGGTATTAGCAAAACACAATACGGTTTATGCTATTGATCTTCCTGGGCATGGAGCAAGTGATTGTATGGGTTATGTCCATACAATGGAAGAAATGGCTGGATGTGTTAAGCAAGTTTTAGAGGATAATAACAAACGAAAAGCGATTATTGTTGGGCATTCATTAGGTGGTTATGTAGCACTAGCTTTTGGGGATTTATATCCTGATGCTTTAAATGGATTGTGTTTATTCAATTCAACAGCAAAACCGGATTCAGAGGAAAAAGTGAAGTTTAGAAACAGAGCAATTGAAGTGGTGAAACGAAATCACGAAATGTTCATCAAAGAGGCAATTCCTAATCTGTTTGTTGCGAATAATACGCCAACACTTCGAGGTGCGATTAGACGAGTTTTAAACATGGCGCTTTCTACTCCTAAACAAGGGATTTTAGCGGCTTTAGAAGGGATGAAAATTCGTCCTGATCGTGAAATTATTCTTCGATTTGCACCATATCCAGTTTTATGTGTTGCAGGCAAAAATGATCAGGTTATTCGTTGGCGCGATTTGAAATCTCAAAGTGAATTGTGTGAAAATGGTCAATTTCATCTTTCAGAAAAAGGCGGGCATATGTGTTTTTATGAGGATAAATATCCTTGTTTGAAGGTTTTGGAAAAGTTCGTGATCGATTGTTATTCCAGCAAAAAGTTCCTTATTGATTAAGGAGCTTTTTTGCGTATCCAATAAGTTTTTCCGCTATCTTATCTTCACTGAAACTTTGTTCAGCAAGCTTTCTGGCGTTATTTCCTAGTTGGGTTCTTTTCTCTTTGTTATTTTTTAAATCGAGAATAGCATTGGCTAAGGATTGACCATCATTGTGTGTGAGAATGATGTTTTCATTTGAGGAAAAAACTTCTTTTATAGCAGGTGATTCCATTGTAATTATAGGTTTACCCATTGCAGCGTAATGATATATTTTATTTGGAATTACAAGTGGTGCTTTGGGTGTGTCACCAAATATCCCAAGACAAATGTCAAACTTTGATATTTTTTCAGGTAAATCCTTGTAATCCGACCAACCATCAAAGTGAATATTAGACAGATGTTTCTCTTTCGCTAAGTCTTGCATTTCTTGGTATTGATAACCAGTACCAATTAAATGAAACTGAATTTGTTCTGATTTTAATAGTTCTGCTGCTTCAATGATAAATTTCACTCCTTGAAGAGGGATAAATCCGCCATAGAAACCAACGGTGAAAATTTCATTTTGAGAAATATCTTGCGGTTGGAATTCTGAAGTATTCGCGCCAACTGGGAGAACTTCAATTTTATTCAAAGGAATTCCGAAGGTTTTATGATAGTATTGTCTGTGTTGCTCTGTATCCGCCAAGAGTAGGTCTACAGCCTTAAATGGAAGTTTATCTTTTAAGTAGTTTTTATAAGCTCTTGGTGACCATCGAGAAACATTTTTGTAGTCAAAAACCTTGGTGAGATAGTTAGATATGAGCGGATCAAAAATTACAGGTTTGTTGCTATACTTTTTGATTAATCTTACAAATTTATGTGAAAAGGAAGGGCAGTAAACAAAATCACTTTCTTCAACTAGGGCTTTGAATTTAACTGGATCAAACTCCTTTCGTTTTCGGAATTTGTATTCTATCACCTTAACTCCTTCTTTTTTTTGAAGACCATCTAAAATGATTTTATTTCTATTATAATCACTTGTATATCTCCCAGCAAAAAGAATAACCATGAAATAAAGATAGTTTGTTGATGCAATAAAAGAAGAAAACTTTCGCTAATGAATTAATAACCCCACCCTTTTGTTTTAGTTTGTTACCCTAAAGACTGCCCCCGAAGCAGTCTTTTTTATTGATAATATTCAGGGTTTAAAATTTTCACGCCTTCTTTCTTAATTTCCTCAGCAATTTTATTTTGAAACAACTTTAAGCTTTCGGTAATGGAATTGGTATTGTTGATAGGATTATGAGTTAATGCGACAATTACCCCTTCAACTTTTTCCAATGAACTGGCAAATGAAATACCAATGTATCCTTCAATTTGCATTTCCTCTAACAAGTAATCATCTGGAAATAGTTTTGAAACGTTACTTTCATAACAACAATAATTGTCCCGCGTTGTAAGTTCACAAGGAGTTGCGCGCAAGTCGTATTTCAGAGGAAGAAATTTATCGTCATTCTTTGAGTAAACTAAAGATTGAATTTGAGTAGAGTTAGAAATGAGTTTTCCTATCAGGAGAAAATCAATATCTAAATCCTCACTAATCCTAGGTAGAATCTCTTTTAAAAACTGAGATCCAAAAAAGAATTTAGATTTCACATGAAGATCTTTGATTGACTCAGGAATCATTTAAGGCTTGTATTTCAAAAGGTTACACATTTTTAAACTCAGGTTCATGAAAGCAATTTTAGCATAAGCATTTCTTAATATACCTGTATGGGTATGTTCGAAAACTTCAATAATATCTAAAATGTTTCCTCCATGAATGAATTTAGAAAATTTTGCATTGAAAATTTCTTCTTTTCGATGAAGTCTATTTAATTCGGGATTGGCGTAATTGTATACCATGCATTCCCTAAAAACTCTCAATCCGTATTCCAAGAAATCCTTTTGTTTTATTCTTCCCATGTTGTGGATTTCATCTACCCATTTTTCAAGTCCGAGGTAGTCTACAACATAACACAATCTCATCCATGTTTGAAAGAGCGCTATAAACTTTTCATCTCCTTCAGGGTTGTTTACCAATTCTAAAGCCTTTGTGAAATTACCACCAGCCATTACCGATAAAGAATCGGCTAAATCCTCTGGAACTCCTTCTTTATCCAGTAAACCTTGTCGGATTTCAGAATCGGATAACAGTCCTGTTTTGATAATTTGAACTCTGGAAATTATTGTAGCGAGTATATCATCGGAGTTATGTCCAACTAAAAGAAAAAGTGAGTTTGGAGTTGGTTCTTCCAAAACTTTTAAAATTTTGTTCGAACATTCGATATTCATTTTCTCTGGCCACCAAATAATTACCACTTTGTATTTGGCTTCAAAGTTTTTTAAGGATAAAGACTTGATGATGTCCTGACTATCCAATTTGTTGATTATGGATAATCGTTCACCAGCACCAATATGATTCATCCAATCCTTTAATTCAAAGTATTCGTTTTGGTGTAAAAAATCAATCCAATGACCAAGTAATTTTTTGCTAGAGGGCTGAGTTTTTACATCATTACCAATTGAAGTAGGATAAAAGAAATTTAAGTCAGGATGCTGAAAGTTTTGATACTTAACACAGCTACTACATTTCCCACAAGAATCTACTTCTAACGGTGATTCACAGTTAATGAATTGGGCATAAGCTAGTGCAAGTTGAAAATTACCATTCCCTTCGTTGCCCAAAAATAATTGGGCATGGCTAATTCGATTGTTTTTTACACTATCAATTAAGTGTTTTTTAACCTCGCTATGTCCAACAACATCTTTGAATTGCATGAAATATAAAGATAAAAAATTATCCCTCAGAGATGTTAGAGAATTCACAGTATTACAATTGGTTTTAAAAGTATTTCTTTTATAAGTTGATGTGCTCTGAGGGCGTTAAAAACATTATTGCAAAACAGGAATAATAAACCAACAAGAATCATTAAATTTGAGACCGACCGAAAAGGTATTAATTAAGAAATAAACATTTATTCAATATGAACACTGTAAGAGATTATGATTTTTCAGGTAAGAAAGCAATTGTTAGAGTTGACTTTAACGTGCCTCTTGATGAAAATTTCAATGTAACTGATGATACAAGAATTAGAGCCGCCGCTCCTACTATCAAAACTATTTTAGAGAAAGGAGGAAGTGCTATTTTAATGTCGCACTTAGGTAGACCAAAAAATGGTCCAGAAGACAAGTTTTCTCTTAAACACATCGTTGCAAAAGTTTCTGAGCACTTAGGTGTTGACGTAAAGTTTGTGTCTGATTGTGTAGGTGCTGATGTTGAAGCTGCTGCAGCAGACTTAAAGGCTGGAGAAGTTTTATTGTTAGATAACTTAAGATTTTACAAAGAAGAAACTGCTGGTGATGAGGCTTTCGCTGAAAAGCTTTCAAAATTAGCCGATTGTTATGTTAATGATGCTTTTGGAACTGCGCACAGAGCTCATGCATCAACAACAATTATTGCAAAGTTTTTCCCAAATGATAAAATGTTTGGATTGTTATTAGCTAGCGAATTAGAAAGTATAGATAAAGCAATCAAGTCTGGAAAAGCTCCTTTAACTGCTATTATGGGAGGATCTAAAGTTTCTTCAAAAATCCAAATCATTAACCAATTGTTAGATAAGGTTGATAATCTAATCATTGGTGGAGGAATGGGATATACTTTCTCGAAAGCAAAAGGTGGAAATATTGGTAATTCAATTGTTGAAATGGATTACTTGGACACTGCTTTAGATGTTTTAAAACAAGCTAAAGAAAAAGGTGTTAATGTTTACCTTCCAGTTGATTCAATTATTGCTGATGGTTTCTCAAATGACGCTAACACTCAAGTTGCTACAGCTGGTGAAATTCCTGATGGATGGGAAGGTTTAGATGCTGGACCAGAATCAAGAAAAGTATTTGCTAGCGTAATTGAGCAATCTGGAACTGTACTTTGGAACGGACCAGTAGGTGTTTTTGAATTAGACACTTTTGGTGGTGGAACAAAAGCTATTGCTGAATCAGTTGTTAAAGCAACAGAAAATGGAGCTTTCACGTTAATTGGTGGAGGTGATTCAGTTGCTGCAATTAACAAATATGGTTTAGCTGATCAAGTTTCTTATATCTCAACAGGAGGAGGAGCTTTATTAGAGCTTCTAGAAGGAAAAGTTCTTCCAGGAGTTGATGCTATTTTGAATTAATTTTCGATTTAAATATTTGAAAGGCTGCTCAACGAGCAGCCTTTTTTTGTTTTCTCCCTCAGAGTACTCAGAGGGTTTAATACATTATTGAACTCTTCTGTAGTGGCCTATGAAAATAGGCCATAGCAACTCATATTATTATGCTATCTTAATTCATTACATTTCCCTCCGAGAACTCGGAGTGCTCTGAGGGAGTCGACCTTTAAATTATAGAGTTAAACCGTCACCCTTAATCTTAAATAATTTCCTTTTTGGAATTCAAATTGAGATTTTTCTAGTCGGAAAGTATGATCTAAAAACTCTGGATTTTTAATAATTAAATCAACCCATTTACAGTTTTCGCCACTTAAGTTTTTGGTAGGGAAAATGATAATTTCTTCTCTTGTTACGCGCAATAATTCACGGAACATAGCAATATGGTCTTCAGCTGAGAAAAGATTGTCGTAAAGGAACATCAAATGAGAAACGAGTGTTACATCAAAGCTTTTATCCTCAAATGGGAGATTTCCAATTTCGCCCGGTATGTAATTACTTGGGTTATTTTGGTAATCTGTTAAAAAGGTTTGGTAAGCTTTCATTCTACTCACTCTAACACCTTCTATATCTCCATAAAAATCCCAGTTATAATGGGAAGAATTTACAGGGAGTTTAATAACTACAAGCTCTAAATCCTTTTCTGCTTGAATTTCAATTTCATCCGCCATTAAATGGTAAATAGGATCTACAGCAGTTATGTTTAAACCGAAGACATTACCAATTGCACAAAAATTACTTACACCAGCAGCAACGTCTAAAATCTTTTTGTTTTCAAGAGATTCTCTGGTAACATCAAACATTCTTTTATACTCGTTGTAAGTTCGTCCAATTAAGGCGACACGCTCAAGATCTAATGGCATATGAAAGGTTTTAAAGCAAATGAAAAGTAACAAAAAGCCACTCCCAATTGGAAGTGGCATACGTTTTTTGAGTGTGAAAGTTACTATTTACCTTCGTTTACGATATAGTTAATTTTAAGCGCTGAAGCATCTCTCAATTCTTCTTTAACTTCAGAAACTACACCTAATTTTGTTTTCTTATCTACTTTCAAACAAACTACCATCTGTTTGGCTTTTGAAGCCCCAATTTCTGGTGCAACATCCGAGTAGTTAGCTTTAATACTTGCCCTCTTCTCATCTAAGAATTGGCGAATATCTTTCTTTTCTTTAATGGCATCATTCAACTGAATTGCGGTTTTATCACCGTAAATTTTTTGCATTGATTTTACAGGAACTCCTAGTTGAATATATGCAGTAGGTGTTTTGTCTTCCAACTTTCCAGTCTCGGTAGCTGTAGGCAATTTAACCATAACGCTTGCTTCATTATCCTTAGATTTTGTAGCAACCATGAAGAAGAAAAGTAACATAAATACGATGTCCGGTAGGGATGCCGTAGATATTCCTGGTTCTTCTCTTTTTTTATTACCTCCGTCGAATTTAGACATATCGGTTGTTTATTAATTTTGAACTACTGGTGCTTCCGAAATATTTTCATCATACACCATTTTCAACATTTCTTTTTCTTCAAGCGTTAGGTTATCCCAACCTCTACCTAATGTTTTCTTCGCCAACTTATCTCTTAATAGAGTATAACCTTTCTTCAAGGCATCTTTTAGCTCAATATAAGTATCGTACTCAGCATCTTGAGTCGCCTGTAAGTTAACTACGTGTTGAGATTTTCTAAAATCATCTCCGAAAATTTCTAGGGCTTTTAATCTTAATTCAGATTTTTTAAGTGCCTTTTCAGCTGAGTTTTTTCTTTCTTCAGAAGCATTTTCAAGAGCAGCTTTATTTTTGTCAACTATTGCTTGAAGTTCTTCAGTTGTAATAGCTCTGCTCTCCGGCCAATCAGGGTTGTTTGATTCATTCAGAATCATTTCACCCAATAAAGCAGGTATTTCAGTCATTTTAACTGCTTTCAAATCTGCTCCAAATTTAATTTCTCCCTTTGATCTAGCAAGAACTTCAATGATATTTCTTTGTTTTACTTTATCAGTAATCTCCTGCTTTTCATCAGTTTTCTCAGGAAGCAATTGAAACATACCAGCTTCCTTACTCATCTCAGAAGTAACTAAGAAGAAGATTAAAAGTAAGAAAGCAATATCAGCCATCGAACCTGCATTAACCTCTGGTGCTTGTCTTTTTGGCATTACTTTAACATCTTTTTGATTTCAGAGGCAACAATTGCTAAAACAGCAATAATTGTAACAGTGTATAAACCGTAAATACCTCCTTCAGTTAATTTACTTCCCTCGATAACTAAACCAGTTTCTTCATCAATACTATCTGATGAAACTGCGTAACAAACGAATAATAATACTGCAAGTAAAGCATATCTGATAATAAACGACATTGCCGATTTTGGATTCTCAGCTGTATTGAACAACCAAAAACCAACTGCTGCAGCAACGGCAGTGTAGCATAAGCCTAATGAGAATTGTATCATGGTTAATACATCAATCCCATCATTCATTGTAAGAAGGATAAATATCCATATTACAAGAATTAATGCCCACTTTCCAACTGTTAAACCTAATTTCATATTCTTATAGAATTAGTGGTTTTGATTAACCAATTTTATTTTGAACAATTTTAATGAACGCGTTAGAAGCATCCTCCATTTGGTTCACTAAGTTGTCGATTTTAGCAATAACTACGTTGTAGAATAATTGAAGGATAATCGCAACGATAAGACCAGCTACCGTAGTAATTAAGGCCATTTTAATATCACCTGCCATTGCAGATGCCTCAATACCTCCAGCTTCAGCAATCGAGTCAAACGCTCCAATCATACCTAATACAGTTCCTAAGAACCCTAACATTGGTGCTAATGCGATGAATAATGAAATCCAAGAAACACCTTTTTCCATTAATCCCATTTGAACAGATCCACCAGCGATAACCGCTTTTTCAACTTGCTCAATTCCTTCGTCCGCTCTTGTTAAACCATCATAAAAAATAGCTCCAACAGGACCTCTTGTATTTCTACAAACTTCCTTAGCTCCTTCGATTCCGCTTGTGTTTAACGCTTCTTCTACTTGATTAAGAACTTTCTTTGTGTTAACGTTTGAAAGGCTTAAATAAATGATTCTTTCAATAGCAGTTGCAATACCTAAGATTAAACATGCTAATACTGAAATCATGAAGTTTACACCTCCTTCGATAAATCTCTTTTTAACGATTTGAGTAAACGAAGGCTCTTTACCTCCTTCAACTGCTGCATTTGCAGAGCTTTCAGAAGTTGCTTCTTCAGCAACTGCATCATTATTTTCTTCTGTCGCTGCAGTTTCTACTTGTGCAGAATCAGCACTTGCAAAAGCTGCATTTGTAGTGAATAACCCTAACGCAAGAGTTAAAGAAAGCATTAACGTTGAAACTAGTTTTTTCATGTTTGTAAGTCTTAGTTACTTAAATTATTGTTCGCACTTAAATTTTCGCGACAAAATTAAAAAATTAAATTTGCTCTTAATCCATAAAAGAACATGAAAGCCATGTACCTTTGGATTTTGCGCGAAGTTAGCATTCCGATGTTAACTTAAAGTTAACATAACATTTCCCTTTGTTTATTATGGAAAGTAGAAGACAACAAAAAATAGCCAACGTTTTAAAGCAAGACTTGGCATCTCTTTTTCAACGAGAATCCCGATCTATGTTCGCTGGAGCCTTTATTACAGTGACTAATGTTAGAGTAACTACGGACATGTCATATGCTAAGGTTTATTTGAGCGTTTTTGGTAAAGAAGGTGAAGCAGTTTTAAAGACTGTGAAAGCTCAGGCAAAGGAAATCAGACATATTATTGCTCAGCAGGTTCGTCACCAAATGAGAAAAGTACCTGAATTCCAGTTTTATATTGATGATTCCCTAGATTATTACGAAACGATAGATAAACTTTTAAAAGAATAACTTAAAAGTTTTGTTTGTAGTGGCCTATGAAAATAGGCCATAATAAGTCATCACTTAAATTCCTGTTTTGATAGGGTGTTATCTACCATAATTTAAATTTTGAAATTCTCTTTTTCCATAGCGCTTAGATATCTTTTTTCGAAAAAGAAAAACAATGTAATCAATTGGATTACATGGATTTCTGTGTCTGTTGTAGCAATTGTAGCGGGAGCATTGGTAATCATCATGAGTGCGATGAATGGCTTATCAACTTCGGTGATGAGTTTATATTCCAATTTTGATCCTGAAATAAAAATTGAGACTAAAAGAGGCGTTCGTTTTAATCCTGATAGTATTCCAATCCATGAGTTAGAGAAACTGCCGGGTGTTTCAATGTTATCATTCTCGTTAGAGGAAACTGCATTGTTGAAATATGAAGATAACCAGGAAGTTGCTACAGTAAAGGGTGTTACAAATTACTTTCCTCAAATATCTAACATTGAAAATGCCATTATTGAAGGGTATTATGGGCCAGAAGTTGGTGGGGCAAATGAGAGTGTTTTGGGTGTAAATATTGCCTATAAATTAGGAGTGAATACAGACTCGAATATTCCTTTGAGAATGTATATACCAAATTTGAATGGAGAAGGTGCTGGGCCAATGGATTTGTTCAAATCTGTCACTTCTTACCCTCGAGGTATTTTTGATATTAATTCTGATTTTAACAGCAAATACATTATTGTTTCAATTGATCAAGCTAGGAATTTGATAGGGATTAAAGATGAGATTAATTCAATTGATGTAGGAATTGATTTAACTATAGACGTAGAAGATTTGAAATTGAATATTCAAAACTTGCTGGGAGAGGAGTTTAGTGTTAAAACAAGATTTGAGCAAAATGAGTTTTTATTTAAATCGATTAATGCCGAAAAATGGATTACTCTGCTTATTCTTTCATTGGTAATTGTTTTAGCTATTTTCAATGTTATGGGGTCATTGACTATGTTGGTGATTGATAAGAAAAAAGATGTTTTTGTACTTCAAAGCATGGGTGCTAACCTTCAACAAATTAGATTTATATTTTGGCTGGAAGGAAGTTTAATTTCTGTTTTTGGTTCGTTGATTGGAATTGTTTTGGGCGTTGTTTTAATTCTTTTGCAACTGCAATTTTGTTTCTTTGGGTATGGGACAACAAGCGGATTCGATTGTTTTCCAGTAGAGCTTCATTATACCGATTTACTAATTATAGCATTGGTGATTAATAGTATTGGTTCAATTGCTTCGTTGGTACCAATTAGACGGATAAAATAGGCTTTTAGAATTTCTCTTCAATATTTTTCAATACCGAAAAAGCTTCTTCTATTGAACGTATTTTATTGAATGTAAGCGCCAGTTTTCCCTTTATTTCTTTCATTTTACAAGCTGTTGGATTTTGCTGCACGAACATTAAAATTTTGCCAAATTTTTCAGTCTGATAATAATCACTATCAGGGTTTGAAATAAAGTATCCTCGCAATATTCCGTTCTTCATATATAGTCTTTCCAACCCTATATTTTGGGCTAACCATTTTAAACGCATGGTAGAGAGCAACTCTTTTGTTTGATGTGGAATCTCTCCAAATCGGTCAATAAGATTATCGGCAAATTTTTGAAGCTCTTTTTCGTTATCAATATCATTCAATTGTTTGTATAATCTTAAACGCTCATCAACCGCGTTAACGTAGGTTGTTGGCATTAAGATCTCCATATCAGTTTCAATAACACAATCTTTTACGAAAACACGATTTTCCTCTTTCAGTTCTTCAGCATACAGATCCTTAAATTCACCTTCTTTCAGTTCCTGAATAGCTTCGTCGAGAATTTTTTGATAAGTATCATAACCGATATCTGAAATAAAACCAGATTGCTCAGCACCTAACATATCTCCAGCACCTCGGATATCCAAATCTCTCATGGCAATGTTAAAACCACTCCCTAAATCGCTAAACTCCTCTAAAGCTCGAAGTCTTTTACGCGCTTCAGGAGTTAAAGTACTTTGAGGAGGAGCTAATAAATAACAGAATGCCTTTTTGTTAGATCGACCAACTCTTCCACGCATTTGGTGCAAATCACTTAGTCCGAAATTTTGAGCTTGGTTAATAATGATCGTGTTGGCATTAGGAATATCTAAACCAGATTCAATGATAGTTGTAGCGACCAAAATATCAAAATCACCGCTCATGAAATCCATCATGATTCCTTCTAGCTTTTTTCCTTCCATCTGCCCATGTCCTACGCCAATTTTGGCGTTTGGAACTAGCCTTTGTAATGTTCCTGCAACCTCTTTGATGTTTTCTACACGGTTATGAATGAAGTAAACCTGTCCGCCTCGGGCTAACTCGTATGAAATAGCATCCCTTAAGGTTTCCTCATTAAAACCAGTTATTGAAGTTTCAACTGGATATCGATTAGGGGGAGGAGTGTTAATTACACTTAAATCGCGTGCTCCAAGTAATGAGAATTGCAATGTTCTTGGAATTGGAGTAGCAGTAAGCGTTAGGGTATCTAAGTTAGCTTTTAAGGTTTTAAGTTTATCCTTAACCGATACCCCAAATTTTTGTTCTTCATCAATGATCAAAAGACCTAAATCATTGTATTTAATATCTTTTCCCGCTAATCTGTGCGTTCCAATAATAATGTCGATTTTACCTTCCTCTAGCTTTTTAAGTGTTTCCTTTTGATCTTTAGTACTTCTAAATCGGTTGATATAATCAACAGTAACAGGGAAATCCTTTAATCTTTTAGAGAAGGTTTGATAATGTTGAAAAGCTAAAATTGTAGTAGGGACTAAAATGGCAACTTGCTTACCATCAACTGCAGCCTTAAAGGCGGCTCGAATAGCAATTTCTGTTTTTCCAAATCCAACATCTCCGCAAATTAAACGATCCATTGGAAATGGCTTTTCCATGTCTTTTTTTACTGCAGCGGTTGAGGTAACTTGATCCGGGGTATCTTCAAATAAGAAGGAAGCTTCTAGTTCGTTTTGCAAGTACGAATCCTTACTGAAAGGGAAACCTTGAGTAGCTTTCCTTTTTGCGTAAAGCTTAATCAAATCGTAAGCGATTTTTTTAACCTTTTTCTTTGTGCTTGATTTTTTAGCTTTCCAAGTGTTAGTTCCTAATTTATTAAGTACAGGCTCTTTACCTTCTTTTCCTGAATATTTAGCAATACGATGCAAAGATTGAATACTAACGTACAGTACGTCTCTATCTTTGTAAAGTAATCTTATTGATTCTGTTTTTTTACCGCCTTGATCGATGATTTCAAGCCCATCAAATACACCAATCCCGTAATCAATATGCGTTACAAAATCGCCTTTTTGAAGCCCCGTTAATTCTTTTATGGTTATGGATTGATTGCTTTTACGCAGACTGTCTTTTACTCGGAATCTGTGATATCGATCAAAAATTTGGTGATCGGTATAACAAACAATCTTAGTGTCGTTATCAATAAATCCTTCATGTAAAGTGAAATATTGAGGGTTGAATTTTAAGTCTTTACCTATTGATTGTCCATTAAATTCATAATCTTCAAATATGTTGTGAATACGCTCAATTTGCTTCGCATTTTCACTAATTATATTGACTTCATAACCATTACTATCATGCGCTTTAATGTCTTCAATAAGTAACTTGAAATTCTTATTGAAATTAGGTTGAGGAGTTGTGTTTAATTTAATGGTTGGAGATTTATAAAAATTAGATCCACCGTATTCAATCACCTTTGTTTCGGTAAGCGCTCTTTCTAATCCAACTTTTGAAGTAAACAATTCATTAGGTGGTAATTGTATAGTGTTTTCCTCGATTTTACTCCAGGCATCAACAGCTTTTTGATAATATTGTTCAACCTTATCCAGCGTGAATTGCACATCTTTAACCCAAACTATGGAAGACAGTCCTAAAAACTCTAAAAATGAAGTTTGCTCCTCTTTTAAAATCTTTTCTTGAACATTAGGAACAATTTGAATGTTGTCATAAGAGGCAATTGAAAGTTGATCGGCTGGATCAAAGGCTCTAATTGAATCAACATCATCACCGAAAAAGTCAATTCTGAAAGGCTTATCGTATGAGTATGACCAAATGTCCATTAAGCCACCTCGGACAGCAAATTGACCTGGCTCAATAACAAATTGTTCTCTTGTGAATTCATATTCAAATAGCACATCAATCAAAAAGTCCATTGAGAGCGTATCCCCAACTTTTATTTGATGGCTATTCTTGGCTAATTCCTTTTTCGAAACAACTTTTTCAAGTAGGGCTTCAGGGTAGGTAACTATGAATTTCTTTTTGTTGTTATTTAATTCGGATAATACTTCAGCTCTTTGAACAACATTAGCATTTTGAGTTCGGCTAACGGTGTATGGGCTAACGGAACTTGCAGGGTAGTATAAAGCTTTAGTTTCTCCTAAAAGATTCTGAAGGTCGTTGTAAACATAGGCTGCTTCTTCTTGATCAGCTGCAATAATTAATTGCTTTTGAGCTTTTTGGTTTTGAAGTGCAGCCATTAAAACCTGCAGGAAGGAACCCTTATTTCCTTGAATTACTAATTTTTCATCTGTAATTAAAGCGTCTTTTAAAGAAGAAAATGCAGGATGATTTTCGAATGCAGACAACCATTTTGTGGATTCCATCATGCAAAATTAATGTTTTTGAAAAAAGTTATCCTAAAGCAGTAACAAAATTAGATTTATTGGCGTTTTTGCAGTTAGTTAGAGTCTTTGTCTTTCAGTAAGATAGAGACATGTGAATTAATTGTTTTTAATAATTTATCAAAAAATTTTGATGGTATTTTAAAAAGTATATTTTTGCGGAAAATTGACCATCACACTTAAAGATTTATAATATGTATTGGACATTAGAACTTGCGAATTATTTGACAGACGCACCTTGGCCAGCTACTAAGGACGAGTTAATTGATTACGCCATGAGATCTGGAGCGCCACTAGAGGTGACTGAAAACTTGCAAGAGTTAGAAGAGGAGGTTGAGGCTTACGAAAGTATCGAAGAGATATGGCCAGACTTCCCAACAAAAGAAGATTTTCTCTTTAATGAGGATGAATACTAAAAACGAAATCCCGCTTATGCGGGATTTTTTTTGCCTTGTTTTCTCATACAGATCTCGCAGATTCCGCAGATTTTCTCATTCGGCAAAGCCAAATATTAAAAACTATTATGTAAGACAACTTTGTTGTCTAAAAGAAAATCTGTGGAATCTGCGAGATCTGTGTGAGAAAAAATCACATGCTGCGTTCGTCTATTTTAAGCAATACATCTTCGATGTTATCTAAGATTGAATTTTTAATGAGCTGCGTGAAATAACGCGCAAATATTTTCTTTTCGTTATGGATAGTAATTGAACAGGTTACAAAGCTGTGATTTCCTTGTTGTTCAATATTAAACATGATGGTGCCTCGTTTTCTTTTTCCGTAAAACCAATCATAATTTAGTTCTGCGTTTTCGGAAGCAGACGTTAGAACAATTAAGCCATCTTTAATTTCTTTAATCTGGCTTTTCCATCGATAGCGCGAACCAACTTCGTTTGCAGGATCTGAAATCGTGATACTCATTGAATTATCAGAATTCCAAATCGCCCATCCTTCCCAGTTTCTAAAGTTTTTAATTGTAGTAAAAATTGATTCACTCGTACCTGACATTCGTAAAGAAGCAGCCACAGTTACAGATGCCGGAAGAATAAATCCAACAACGTAGTAAGCTATAATTATTCCTATGACTATCCAGGTAATCAAATCAAGCTTATTGAATTAAATTAAGTTGAATATTTCCTTCATTCACTTCCATTTTACATTTTGCACCAAAAACAATTGCACGATTATCGTTGATGTGTCCAGCAGGGAAACCGGTGAAAATTGGAATGTCAAGATGTTTGCAGAAATCAAATATCATTTCTTCAATAGATTTTCCAAACTTAACTGGTCCATCTTTCATATCCGTAAATCCTCCAATAATTAAACCAGCTAAATTGCTAAACATTCCATTTCTTTTAAGGTTATTGAGCATCCTATCGGTATGGTATAGATATTCACACAAATCTTCTAAGAAAAGAATTTTATCATAGGTTTCAGCAGAAGAAGCAGATCCGCATAAACTGTATAATATAGAGAGGTTTCCACCAATGATTTCTCCTTCCGCAATACCATTTTTACAAAATTCAATCTGTTTTGAAGAACAATTAAAATTCATAGTGCCCTCAAATAAAACCGATTTTAAAGAGGAGATTGCTTCTTCAGTATTGCCCTTGAAAAATACGGGCATTGTTGCATGTAAAGTTGGTATTGACAGATTTTGAGCAATATGAGAATGAAAAACGGTGATATCACTAAAACCGATTAACCATTTAGGATGATTGCTGAAATGAGTAAAATCTATTTGATCGATAATTCGGACAGATCCATATCCTCCGCGCGCTGAAATTAGCGCTTTAATTGAAGGGTCGTCGAGCATTTTTTGAACATCGGCTCTGCGCTGTTCGTCGTTGCCAGCGAACTGATTCCATTGTGCCCCAATTGTTTCTCCAACAACAACTTCAAGCCCCCAGCTTTCAAAAACAGCTATTGCTGGCTGAATTTCTTCAAGGGTTATTCTTTTAGCGAAGGCAACAATACCAATTTTGTCACCTGGTTGGAGCAGTGTAGGGAGCATATTATTCAATTTCTCGTTTTAGGAATTTTTGTAAATCTTTATTTGCGCCATAAAGCACTAAGCTTTCATTTGCCTGTAAAACTTGATCAGGAGTAACTACACCTTTTACATTTTCACAAGTCATTTCTTTTCCAAAAAAGTTTTTTTCTTGCGATTCACTTTTGGTGGTTAAAACTAACAAGTTATATGATGTTCGGAATCCAATTTCTTTAATTGTTTTGCCAACAAATTCATTGGGTACACCAGCTTCAATTATACTGTAATTTTCGCCCAATTCAAATGAATCTTTAATGTTGGATAAGCAAAGTTTTTTAGACCATCTTTCTGCGGTTTCTTCCTCTGGATGAACTATTTCATTAACCCCAATAGCTTGTAAAACTTTTTCGTGAAGGGGATTGATTGCTCGACTTATTAATCGCTTTACATTTAAATTTTTCATCAAAGCAGTAGTCATTACACTTGCCCCTTGATCTTCTCCAATTGCAACAATAACTACATCAGTTTCTTCTAAAGGCAAACCTCTTACGGTTAATTCATCGGTGGAGTCCATGCATATGGTGTGAGAGATTTTCTCTTTGTACAAATCAACTTTTTCCATGCTAGTATCGATAGCTATAACCTCGTTTCCTTGTGCCGTTAGTTTTTCGGCTAACGATGCTCCAAAATTTCCTAATCCTATGATGATGTACTTCATTTTCCTTAGTTAATCGTGATTTCCTCTGTTGGGTACTTGTAATTTTTATACTTTGATTTTTTCATCAATGCTATCACAATTGATAACATACTTACCCTACCAATAAACATTATTATAATGAGAATAACCTTACTCCATTCGTTTAAATCACCAGTTATTCCCAAACTTAAACCAACTGTACTGTAGGCACTAAAACATTCGAAAGCAATGTTTTTTAAATCCTGCTGCGGTTCGAGCATTGAAATAAGCATTATGCCGAAACCAATTACTATTAGAGACAAAGAAATAGTTGCAAAAGCTCTTCTAACAGATATATCAGCAATTTCTCTTCTGTAAATTTCAATTCTTGATTTTCCTTTTGCCAGACTGAATATATTTAAAGTAGCTATAGCGAAAGTACTGGTTTTAATACCTCCTCCAGTTGATTGAGGAGAAGCTCCCACCCACATCAATAAAAACATCACCATAACTGTAGGGAATGCTAAAGAAGCCATATCAACAGTATTAAATCCGGCTGTTCTTGGAGTTGCGGCAATAAACCATGCGTTGATGATTTTACCAAACCAATTATGTTCAGATAGTGTGTTGTTGTATTCTAAAAAGAAAAATAGAATTGTAGGAATTACAAATAAGCTAATTGTGGTTATTAATGTGATTCTACTGTTAATGTTTAATACCCACGGTTTGTATAATCTGCGATCCTTATTTCGAATTAAAAAGAGCAATTTGTACTTCAAAAAGTTTAAAATATTCGTAACAATTGGGAATCCTAAACCTCCAAAAATGAATGTAAGAATAATGATGGTTTGGAAACCATAATTATAACGGAATCCTTCGTTAAATAATCCATACGGTAGCGTTGAGAATCCAGCGTTACAAAAGGAAGAAACGGAATGGAAGATCGAGAAAAAAACCTGATCACCGAATGAGGAGAAAAGTTGACTATCAAGAGAAAAATAAATCAAAGCAGCTGATGTAATTTCAATTCCAAAAGTGATAACCAAAATGTATTTCAACATACTAAACACTTCGTTTAGCCTTTTAGAACTTGTCATGTCACCCAAAACCAATTGGTTTTCGTAGGTTGATCCACCTTTGAAAAAATAGCTGAAATAACTGGCGAAGGTTAATATTCCCAAACCTCCAATTTGAATTAAAATCATCAAAATGGTTTTTCCAAAATCGGTAAAATGGGTAGCAGTATCAACAACAGCTAATCCCGTAACACAAACGGCACTTGTTGAGGTGAAAAGTGCATCTAAAACTGTAAAAGGGCCGGTTGTGGCGTTGGGTAATAATAATAGTGATGCACCAAGTATTACAAGCGCAATAAAGCTTATTATGAAAAGCTGAGCTGGGTTTAAAGTGGTTCGTTTAAAGTTGATTTTTCGTTCGGATAATTCTCTGATAAAAGTGAAGAGAACAAGTAGTTTTAGAAATATTCCTGGATTCCAAAACCAATGTAAAAAACCGTATTCTTCATGAAAACTTTTGTAGAAAAGATAAATCGCTACGGCAAGAAAAATTGTATCGAAAGCAATTACTTTAAATAACCTTCGTCGGATTTTTTGTAAGTATCTAAAACCTGTTGCTACTAAACCAATGGCAATGGCAACATAGTAATAAGTGTCGAAAATATGCTGAACATCTTCATCTTGCTTAAAACCATAATCTATGATGAAAACAAGCAAGCCACTTAATGCTACCCAAAAGGAAATATCATAAAATGTTGCAATACTTTTTTGAGCTCTTGTTAAAGGCATATACTAAAATAAATCTCTAGTTTGAGCTAAAAAGAGCAAGTTGAAATATTTATTCAATTGTTAAAGTTGAATAAGTGATTTGATAACTATGAATTATTTTTCAAATAATGTATTTATATCTGATATATAGGATAGGATTTTATCCTTTCCCTTTTTCTTTTCAGATGAAGTTACAAAGTAAGGAGGGAGCTCTTCCCAGTATTTTAAAAGCTCGTTTTCATAGCCTTTTAAATTGGCGTTGAGTTCTTTTTGTTTAAGCTTATCAGCTTTGGTAAATATGATTGAGAATGGTATGCCGTTTTCACCAAGCCACAACATGAAATCAATATCAATTTGTTGAGGTTTAATTCTTGAATCAACCAAAACAAAAGTGTTCATTAAGTTCTCACGATTTTGGATATAATCTTTAATCATTTTCTCCCATTTCTCTCTCGACTTTTTACTCACTTTAGCATAACCGTAACCTGGTAAATCGCATAAATACCAGTTGTCGTTAATTAGGAAATGGTTAATTAATTGAGTTTTTCCGGGAGTTGATGAAGTTTTAGCTAATCCTTTATGATTACATAGCATGTTAATTAAAGAGCTTTTACCAACATTAGATCGCCCTATGAATGCATACTCTGGCATTACAGGGTTTGGACAGTCTTTCCAATGTGGTTTACTTACAACGAAGCTTGCTGATTTAATTTCCATGATACAAAGTTAAGCACAAAAAAAATGGCCGGATTAACCGGCCATTCTTAGATTCTATAAATATTATTTTCCTCTAACTTCATCAAGCCAAGGCTCTAAAATCTCATTAAATTGTTTTGGATGTTCCATCATAGGAGCATGACCACATTTGTCTATCCAGTTTAAAACTGAATTTGGCATTAATCTGTGGAAATCTTCAGCAACTTCGGGTGGAGTAACAATATCTTGTTTTCCCCAAATTAGGTTAACAGGAATGTTACAATTAGGAAGGTCTTTTTCCATGTTGTGACGAATAGCGCTTTTAGCTAAAGCTAAGATTCTTACCAACTTATTTCTGTCTCCAATAATTCCTTGAACTTCATCAACTAGTTCGTCTGTAGCTAATGCAGGGTCGTAGAAAGTTTTAGCCGTTTTTTCACGGATATACTCTTTATCTCCTTTTCTTGGATATTGATTTCCGAAAGCGTTTTCGTACAATCCAGATGATCCAGTCAATACCATAGAGTGAACTTTCTCTGGCCAATTAGCATAATAAACTAATGAAACATGCCCTCCTAAAGAATTTCCAAGAAGAGTAATGTTGTCATAACCTTTTAGATCAATAAATTCTTTAACGTGTTTTGCTAAAGATTTAACCCCTGTTTTTATAACAGGAAGATCGTATAAAGGAAGCATTGGTATTACGACCTTGTACTTTCCTTTGAAATGTTCGAATAAATCTTGAAAATTAGATAAAGCTCCAAAAAGACCGTGTAGTAAAATAACTACATCACCTTCACCTTCTTCCAAATATTTGAATTTTCCCTCTTCTTTGATTTCGTAATTCATATTTCCTGACGTCAATATCAAGCGCAAATATAACAAAAGCGCTCTCGCGTTCAAACATTTTATTCAAAATGGGAAACGTTTATAAATGTTTGTCTTGAAAATGGTAAAAAAAACCAGACTGAAAATGGAAGAATTACGGAGTGTTAATTACCTCCTACTTTTCAACAATTAAAATTTCTTCCCACCATTTACCACAAGCTATAAAAATGCAAAAACCCTTAATAAATAAAGGTTTTTGACTGGTAATGGAATATACGCTATCTTAGTTCGTTGTAAAGTTATCAACAACGTGGTAAAAGGTGGTAAAAGGTGGTAGAATATCAGTACTTTTATGATGCCAAAAAATGCTATGACAAATTTGATTGGGGAATATGAATGCAAAGTGGACGCGAAAGGCCGATTAATGGTGCCTGTAGGTCTTCGTAAGCAATTCTCTCCAGAAGCTGAAGGAAAGCTTTTTGTCAAGCGTGGTATAGAGAAGTGTCTGGAGTTGTACCAAAAACACGATTGGGAGTCTGTTTCCGAGAAAGTGAGTAGCCTTAACCAATTCGTTAAAAAGAACAGGGTATTTGCCCGTAAGTTCATCAGTGGTGCAACGCAACTAGAACTCGATAGTGTTGGAAGGGTTAACCTTCCAAAGAATTTGTTAGAGTATGCAGGAGTAGGAAAGGAATTAGTCCTTTTTGCATACGGTAATAAAATTGAGATTTGGGATAAGGCGGCGTACGATGCAGAATTAGACATGAGTGATGACGATTTTGCTGGTCTTGCTGAAGAAGTTATGGGAGATATTAACCTGGACGAATAAATGCAATACCACCAATCTGTTTTACTTAAGGAAAGCGTTGACGCACTTGAAGTTTCTGAAGGAGGAGTGTACGTTGATGTTACTTTTGGTGGCGGAGGTCATTCCAAAGAAATTTTAAGCAGAGCCGAAGATTGTTCTTTGTATGCTTTTGATCAGGATGAGGATGCTTTGGAAAATGAATTGGATGACGATCGATTAACATTGATCCACTCTAATTTTTCAGACCTTGAAAATTCTTTAAAACTGTATCGTGAAAATCAAGTTGATGGAATTCTTGCCGATTTAGGAGTTTCGTCACATCAATTTGATGCTGAGGAAAGAGGTTTTTCTATCCGTTTTGATGGTCCATTGGACATGAGAATGGGCAAGGGAATTCAAAAAACTGCAGCCGATATTATTACAGAATACACTTGGGAGGAGTTAGCAGAAATGTTACGAAGTTATTCAGATTTGAAAGGAGCTGGTAGAATTGCACGTCGAATTAAAGATGTAAATGACGCTGAGCCAATTAAAACAACAGGTGCTTTGGTTGATGTGGTTAAGAAATTAGCTCCGCCAAATAAGCATAATAAGTTTTTAGCTCAGGTTTTTCAAGCGTTAAGAATTGAGGTGAACAACGAAATGGAAGTCCTTAAATCTATGCTTGAGCAAACTGCTAAAGTTTTAAAGCCAGGTGGGAAGTTGGTAGTGATTTCTTATCACTCAATTGAGGATAGGTTAGTGAAAAACTTTATGAAAGCTGGGAAGTTTTCGGGAGAAGAAGAAAAAGATTTTTTTGGAAACTCACTTTCACCATTTAAGGTGATTACTAGAAAGCCAATTGTTCCAACAGATAAAGAAATTAAAGAGAACAATAGAGCACGTAGTGCAAAATTGAGGATAGCAGAGAAAGTTTAAGTGAAAGAGAAACTTAAAATAAAAAAGTGGTTTGGGTTAAATGAAAAATTGTTTTTCAAAAACCTGCCATTCGTTCTTTTTTTAACTGGGTTAGGTTTTTTATACATCACTAATTCTTACTATTTGGAAGAGACGGTAAGAGAGATGGAAAGCATAAAAAATCAAATTAATGATCAAAACAATGAGTTTGTAATTACTAAAACCCAAGTGAGTTTAAAAGGACAAAGGAATGAGGTGGTGGAGAAAGTTGAAAAGTTAGGTTTGAAAGAGAGTAAAAAGCCTCCTTTTCAATTAGAAAAAGATAATAGCAAAATAGATAACGAATAGTTGTATTAATTAAGTGGAACCAAAGGCAAACATACTCAAAAGAGTTTACCTTTTCTTTTTCGTGTTAGTGGCGTTTAGCTTGCTGATTATAGCGGCGACTATTAATATTCAGTATTTCAAGGCTGAAACAGTAGTTGCAAACGTTAAAACTACGAGTGTTAAAAAGAGAACTTTTCCTGCGAAAAGAGGAGATCTTTATGCCAAAGATGGTAGTCTGTTGGCTACTTCATTGACTTATTATGAAGTAGGATTGGATATGACTTCGCCTGCTATTAATGAAGACACTTTAAACAAATATGCAAAACCGCTTGCTGATTCTTTAGCAGCTTTAATAGGTAAGAAAACTTCCAAAGAATACTATAGGGCAATAACAGATGCGTATAAAAATGATGTAAGATGGCTCCCTTTGAGTAGAGGATTGAATTATCCAGAATTTCAGAAGTTGAAAAAATTCCCGTTCATTAACCAAGGGAAATTAGAAAGCGGATTAGCATACAGAAAGTACACCAAGCGTAAAAAACCGTTTGGTGTTTTGGCTTCAAGAACAATTGGTTCGAAAGCACCATTTGGTTTAGAGGGAGCATATGATTCTTATTTGAGAGGAGAAGATGGAGAGCAACTGCAAAGAAGAAAATCCAATGTTTGGGTGCCTGTTGATGAAACTAATATTAAAGAGCCAATAGACGGTGCTGATGTTTATTCAACTATTGATATTAATATTCAAGAAGTTGCAGAAAATGCCTTAAAAGATCAATTATTCCATAATAAAGCCGATTACGGTTGCGCTGTTGTAATGGAGGTTAATACAGGGAAAATTAGAGCAATTGCCAATTTACTTATTGATACAGCTACAGGACAATTTACTGAGGCAAGAAACTACGCTGTTGCTGATGCTGAGGAACCAGGTTCAACAATTAAACTGGCAAGCTTCATGGCTGCACTTGAAAAACAGCAATTTGATTTGGATAAGAAGACTTTTGATGTAGGACACGGAGTTTATAAAGTTTATGATAGAAAAGTAAGAGATTCTCATACTTATCCAACCCGAACAACTTTCACTGCTCGAGAAGTTTTTGAGAAGTCATCGAATGTTGGAACAGTTAAATTAATTGAAGAATTATACAAAGAGAATCCAGGAGAATATATTGAAAGGCTATATAGCTTTGGGTTACACGATAAATTGAATGTTGACATCATTGGAGAGGCAACGCCAAAAATCAAATCTCCTTCTGATGAAGATTGGTATGGAACGACATTACAATGGACTTCACATGGTTATGAAACGCAATTTACTCCTCTTCAAATTTTGGCTTTTTATAATGCTGTAGCTAATGATGGAAAGCTAGTTAAACCAATTTTCATCGAAAAAATAGTAGATGAAAACAAAAAGGAAACTGTATTTGAGCCACATGTAATCAAGTCTTCAATTTGTTCTCAAACTACTGTGAAGAAATTGCAGGAATTGTTGGAAGGTGTTGTTGAAAATGGAACTGCAAAATGGCCTTTCAAAGGATCGCTATATGAAGTTGCAGGGAAAACAGGAACGGCTAAAATCAATTATGCTAAAAACGGTAAAAACAAGGTGGAATACCGAAGTTCATTTGCGGGGTATTTCCCAGCTGATAATCCAAGATATTCATGCATAGTAGTAGTTACCAACCCACGTGAAAATGGGTTTTATGGAGGAAGCACTGCTGCCCCAGTATTCAGAAAGATATCCGATAGAGTTTATGCGCTTGATAAGGAGTTGAGAACAGAACTAATTGCAGAGAATAAAAAGCCAGATTTAGAAACTAAAAACGGATTAGAGAATGAAATTCTGTCTGTTGCTAAAGAGTTGAATTTAAAAGCTGAGGTTAGAGGAGAAAACACTTATGTAGCGGGTTCAATTAATAATGGCGCATTATCCACGAAAGAAATTACAATTCAAGGAGATAAAGTTCCAAATGTTAGAGGGCTTTCGGCAAAAGACGCGATTTCTTTGCTTGAAGAAAGAGGCTTAACAGTGAAGATTTTAGGAAGAGGAAAGGTTATAAAACAAAGCTTATCACCAGGTAGCAAGGTGATTAAGGGAAAACAAATAGAAATCATTTTAGGATAATGAAATTACTATCTGATTTATTATACAAGACAGGGATTGAAGAGGTGAAAGGAAATACAAACCTTGCAATTACTTCAATATGTTTCGATTCACGAAAAGTGACTCGTGACAGTCTTTTTATTGCTACAAGAGGAGTTCACGTTGATGGTCATTCTTTCATTGAAACTGCAATTAACGATGGCGCAATGGCTATTGTTTGTGAAGAATTTCCAGAGGAGATTTTAGAGCGCATTACTTACGTGAAAGTAAAAAGCTCTTCCAATGCTCTAGGAATCATAGCGTCTAACTTTTATGATAATCCTTCTGAGAAATTAAAGCTAGTTGGAGTTACAGGAACAAATGGTAAAACCACTACAGCTACATTATTGTACTTGTTGTTTAGAAGCTTAGCAAAAAAAGCAGGACTACTATCAACAGTAAAAAACAGAATTATTGGAGAAACAATACCATCAACACATACAACACCTGATGCTATTGCAATTAATGAATTGTTAGCGCAAATGGTAGATAAGGGATGTACGCACTGCTTTATGGAAGTGAGCTCTCATGCAATTCATCAAAGACGAATCGCCGGTTTAGAGTTTGATATTGCTTTGTTTACAAACATCACTCATGATCATCTAGATTATCACAAAACTTTTGATGAGTACATCAAAGCCAAAAAACAGTTTTTCGATGATTTGCCAGTTGGAACTGTTGCGATTACCAATGCCGATGAACGACATGGTAACACAATGGTTTTGAATACAAAAGCAGATGTTAAGAAATACGGACTAAAGGCAATGGCGGACTATAAATGTCGGATCATTGAGAATTCATTTGAAGGATTACAATTAAATATTGACGGACAAGATGTTTGGACGAGAATTGTTGGGTCTTTTAACGCTTATAACTTACTAGCTGTTTACGCAACAGCAATTGAATTAGGTGAAGATAAAATGGAGGTGTTAACTTCATTAAGCAGTCTATCTGCCGTTGAAGGTAGATTTCAACATTTCAAATCCCCAAGTGGAGTAATTGCAATTGTTGATTACGCCCACACACCAGATGCATTAAAGAAGGTTTTGAATACCATTAAAGATATCAGATCGGGGAACGAACAATTAATAACAGTTGTTGGTTGTGGAGGAGACCGAGATAAAGAAAAGCGACCATTGATGACGCGTATTGCTGCGAATTTAAGTGATCGTGTTTTTGCTACTTCGGATAATCCAAGATCTGAAAATCCTGAGGCAATTATTAATGAAATGAAGTTAGGTTTAGACCCAACTGAGTTAGCCAAAATTCTATCTATTACAGATAGAGCTGAGGCCATTAAAACTGCATGTACTTTGGCTCAACCTGGTGACATAATACTTGTTGCTGGTAAAGGGCATGAAAAGTACCAAGAAATAAATGGTGTTAAGCATCCATTTGATGACTTTGAAGTGTTAGAAGATTCATTTAAACTATTACAGAAATAAGATGTTATACTACTTATTTGAATACTTAAACGAAATTGATTTCCCTGGAGCTGGAGCTTTCCAATTCATTACAACAAGAGCGGCTTTTGCAATTATAGTATCACTGATCATTTCTATGATTCTTGGAAAAAGAATCATTAAAATGCTACACAAGTTACAAGTTGGTGAGACTGTTAGAGATTTAGGATTAGAAGGTCAAATTGAAAAATCAGGAACTCCAACAATGGGAGGTTTATTGATTTTGTCGGCAATTTTAATTCCAACACTATTATTCGCTAAGTTAGATAATATATACATCATAATGCTTTTACTTTCAACAGTTTGGTTGGGAATAATTGGATTTTTAGATGATTATATTAAAGTATTTAAAAAGAACAAAGAAGGTTTAAAAGGGAAGATGAAGGTTGTTGGTCAGGTTGGAATAGGCGTGATCGTAGGAGCAACTCTTTTCTTTAGTAATGATGTAGTTATTGCCGAAGAATCACCAACTTCAACAATTGAGGTTGTTGACGGCAAGGTCGTGAAGAATACAGTTTGGGAGGAAAGTAAATCGCTTT
Source organism: Flavobacteriaceae bacterium (assembly GCA_964230605.1). Lineage (GTDB taxonomy): Bacteria > Bacteroidota > Bacteroidia > Flavobacteriales_C. The sequence goes on along the minus strand of CAXRIN010000012.1, from coordinate 10,021 downwards.
CAACTACAATTCCTTTCTTTAAAAATAATGAGCTGAATTATGGTGATGCTGTAGAATGGATTGGTTTAGATGCTGATCAGTGGGGATGGATAATCTTTATTCCAATTGTAATTATCATTATCACAGCAGTTTCAAACGGAGCAAACCTTACAGATGGAATAGACGGATTAGCAACAGGAACATCTGCAATAATTGGAGTAGCGCTTGGTGTACTAGCTTATGTTTCTGGTAACGCTTTTTTCGCTGATTACTTAAATATTATGTATATCCCAGATTCTGGAGAGCTTGTAATCTTCATGGGAGCATTTGTAGGAGCTTGTGTTGGTTTCCTATGGTACAATGCTTACCCAGCTCAAGTCTTCATGGGAGATACTGGGAGTTTAGCACTTGGAGGTATCATAGCAACGTTCGCTATTGCCATAAGAAAAGAGTTATTGATTCCAATTTTATGTGGAATCTTCTTAGTGGAAAACCTGAGTGTAATCATGCAGGTTGGGTACTTCAAATACACAAAGAAAAAGTTTGGTGAAGGGAAACGAATCTTCAAGATGGCGCCTTTACATCACCATTATCAAAAGTCTGGTTACCACGAAGCAAAAATCGTTAGCCGATTCTGGATTGTAGGAATCTTGCTAGCCATTTTCGCAATCGCAACTCTTAAACTTAGATAACCGCCACCGGCGGACGGAATTAAGATGAGTAAGCGATTAGTCATACTAGGTGCAGGGGAAAGCGGAGTTGGTGCCGCGATTCTTGGAAAACAAAAAAACTACGAGGTTTTTGTTTCCGATATGGGAACAATTGCTGAGAAATATAAAGACGTTCTTTTAAAAGAAAACATCCTATTTGAGGAAACAAAACATACCAAAGAGCAAATACTAAATGCTGATGTTGTTGTTAAAAGTCCAGGAATTCCTGATAAGGCTCCATTAATTATAGAGTTAAAAAATCAAGGTACTAAAGTCATCTCTGAGATTGAATTTGGGTCATGGTACACAAACGCTAAGTTAATTGGAATTACAGGAAGCAATGGGAAAACAACTACAACTAGCTTGACTTATCACATTTTGAAAAGTGCAGGCTTAAATGTAGGGGTTGCAGGTAACATTGGTGATAGTTTCGCGCTTCAGGTGGCAACATGTGATTACGATTATTATGTGTTGGAGTTAAGCAGTTTTCAGTTAGATGGTATTGAAAATCTAAAATTAGACGTGTCGATCTTGTTAAATATCACAGCAGATCATTTGGATAGATACGAATACAGTTTAGATAAATACATCGATTCTAAATTCCAATTAGTTAAAAACTTCGATGAAAATTCGGTTTTTATCTACAATTCGGATGATGAAAACATGGCTAAAAAACTTCAAAATGTAACCTTGCCTAAATCGGTTTATCAATTCAGTTTGAGTGAGTTAACTGGTAAAGGTGCAGGGTTAAAAGGTAACAATATATTAATAGATATTAACAGTCCTGTGCTGATATCTGTTGATAGGGTTTCCTTGAAAGGCAAGCATAATTCGTATAATATTATGGCATCTGTTTCAGCGGCAAGTGTTTTAGGCATTGATGAAAAGAAAATTTTAGTTGCTGTGGAATCTTTTCAGCCTATTGAACACAGAATGGAACGGGTAGTTGTTCTTAACGGAGTTGAATACATCAATGACTCAAAGGCTACTAATGTGGATAGTACCTTTTACGCATTGGAAAGTATGGAAAACAACGTTATTTGGATTGCTGGTGGTGTGGACAAGGGGAATGATTATTCCCAACTTATCCCTTTAGTTAAATCCAAAGTTTATGGTATGATTTGCTTAGGCAAGGATAATCAAAAGCTTCACGAAGCATTTGGTGGAATTGTTGAGCGAATTGAAGATGCAAGCAGTGCTGATGAGGCTGTGTTAAAGGCTTCTGCTATGGCGGAAGAAGGATTCACTGTTTTATTATCACCAGCTTGTGCAAGTTTTGATTTGTTTTCGAATTATGAAGACCGTGGTAAAAAATTTAAACAAGGAATAACCAAACTAAACGCGTAAAATTTAATTAAAATCATGACAAAGGGAAATTTTGAATTCCAAAGCAAATTAAGCATCGGTGACACGATGGCTGAAAACTTGAAGAAGAACGTTGGGAACTTAAGAAAGGAAAGCTTAAGAGAAAAGTTTAGTGATTTTGAAAATGTTGAGCACAGACTGGAGTTTGTAGCAAACGTACATGGTATTGAGTACATCAACGATTCAAAAGCTACTAACGTGAATTCAACTTGGTACGCTTTAGAAAGAATGCAAAGACAAACTATCTGGATTGTAGGGGGTGTTGACAAGACAGTAGATTATTCTTCATTACAAGAGTTGGCTAAAGAGAAAGTTAGAGCGATCGTTTACATCGGAACTAACAAATCAAAAGTCTTTGAAAACTTTTTAGATAAAGTAGATATGATTGTAGATGCTGGATCGATGGAAGAGGCAGTTCAAATGGCATACTACATTGCAGACAAAGGGGAGACTGTTTTACTTTCTCCTGCTTCAGCGAGCTTTAACATGTTCGAGAACCTAGAGGAAAGGGGGAATTCTTTCAAACAAGCTGTGAGAAGCTTATAAAACAACTTAAACTATGGCTCAAGTAAAACCTGATAAAAGTACGGAGGTTCGTCACCTTTTTACAGTTATCGCTTCGAGTGTATTATTGTTTTTGATTTTCAGTACTGTGTGGATTGTGAAAAAGATTAAAGAGGGAGTATTGTAAAATCGTATGCAAGAGATTTACAACAAAATATATGGCGATAAAGTCATTTGGGGTGTAATTATATCTCTTGCGTTGCTTTCGATTCCTATTGTTTATGTAGGAACGGAACAATTAGCGTTGCTAAGGGGAGGTAACTTCTTTTATTTCGTGATTAAACACGCAATAATTTTGTTAAGTGCCTTTGTCATAGCTTACCAAGTTTCAAAAATTAAACATGGTTATCTCTCTCGGCTATCGCTAATTTTAATGGTCGTCACCATACCATTGCTTTTGTACACTATGCTTGCTGGTCATAGTGTTGATTCGGCAGAAAGGTGGATAAAAATCCCTGTGATTGGTTTGAGTTTCCAAACCTCGGATTTCGCAAAAATTTCATTAACCATTTATTTAGCCAGAGTCCTCAGCAGAAAGCAAGGGGACTTAGATAATTTTAAAGAGGTGGTAAAACACCTTTTCTTGCCTGTAATCATTACGTGTGCATTAATTATTAAATCGGATTTTTCTACAGCTGCTCTTATTATGGGTGGGTGTTTCATTATGATGTTTTTTGGCGGAGTTAAACTTTCTCATTTCGGAATCATTTTATTAGCCATTATTGGTTTATTTACTTTGATGGTATTGGTGTTTCCGGATAATCTTCAAAGACTTCAAACATGGATAAACAGATTAACCGCTTTTACAGCTGAAAACGCTGATGCTGGAAGTGGAAATTATCAAAAGAATTTAGCTCAAGCATCCATATACGACGGTGGAGCCGTAGGTTTATGGTTTGATATTTTACCAGGGAAATATGGCCAGCCTCCACAAGCAGCTTCCGATTTTATTTACGCTACCATATTGAGAAATTACGGATTGGTAGGTGGTGTTTTTACTATCTTCATGTACCTTATATTATTCTTCCGAAGCATAAAAATTGCTCGAAAGTGTAACAAGTTATTTTCAACATTATTAGTCATTGGACTGTCATCTGGACTAGTACTTCAGGCTTTTAGTAATATGGCTGTTGCAGTTGGCATTTTCCCTGTAACAGGTCAACCACTTCCCATGGTTAGCATGGGAGGAACCTCGCTGTGGTTCACAGCAATTGCAATTGGAATTATACTAAGTGTAAGTAGAGAATCAAGTAGCAATATCAAAGATGAAGAAATCGCCTAGAGTAATAGTAAGTGGTGGTGGAACTGGAGGTCATATTTTTCCAGCTGTCGCTATTGCTAATGCTATTAAATTAAAATATCCCGATGCGGACATCCTTTTTGTTGGTGCAAAGGGAAAAATGGAAATGGAAAAAGTGCCAAAGGCAGGTTATCCAATTGAAGGTTTGTGGATCAGTGGGATTCAAAGAAAGTTGACGTTATCCAATCTATCCTTTCCATTTAAATTAATATCAAGTCTTTGGAATGCTCGAAAGATTATAAAAAGGTTTAAACCTGATATTTGTATTGGAGTAGGAGGATTTGCTAGTGGACCTTTGTTAAAGGCAGCTACATGGGCGAAAGTTCCTACATTGATTCACGAATCAAATTCATATCCAGGAATTACTAATAAATTATTGGGTAAGAATGTAAACACCGTTTGCGTGGCTTTTCAAGGGATGCAAAAGTTCTTCCCTACAGCGAAGAATTTGGTAATTACAGGTAACCCTGTCCGACAAGAAATCCTCAAATTGGAAGGAAAAAAAGCACGTGCTTTAGAAAAGTTTGGTTTAAAAGGAGATCAACCCATTGTATTATCAATTGGAGGTAGTCAGGGTGCAAGAAGTATTAATCATGCTTTAGATGCAGACTTAGAAAAGTTTGTAGAAAAAGGGTATCAACTACTTTGGCAAACAGGTAAGTTTTATAAAACAGAATCTCAAAATAGAGTAAAATCAATTGGCTCAGATTTATTACATGCGCATGAATTTATCTATGAGATGGATTTAGCCTACGCTGCTGCTGATGTGGTTATTTCTCGCTCTGGTGCGATGTCGGTTACCGAATTAAGTTTAGTTGGTAAACCTTGTGTTTTAGTGCCGTTCCCTTTCGCCGCAGAGGATCATCAAACTGCTAACGCTATGGCGTTGGTAAATAACAACGCAGGAATATTGGTGAAAGATTCTGAGGTTAAAGAAAAGCTATTCAATGAGGTGGATATTTTACTTACCGATGATAATAAGAGAGAGCGATTAAAGCGAAACATTGAGAAACTGAAAATTGAAAACGCAGCCGATTTGATAATGGTTGAAGTTGAAAAATTATTGAAAAAGTGACGCAAAAGGAAAATATATACTTCATTGGAGTTGGAGGGATTGGAATGAGCGCCTTAGCCCGATATTTTGTGGCGCAAGGAAAACGAGTTGGGGGGTATGATAAAACTGAAACTACCCTTACAAAAAAGTTAGTAGAGGAAGGAGTAGAGATTCATTACGAAGATGACTTATCATTGGTTGATAATGCTTTCAAGGATAAAGAAAACACTTTGGTGATTATCACACCTGCGATTCCAAAAAATCATTCCGAATGGAACTACTTCCAATCTGAAGGCTTTGAGTTGTTAAAGCGCTCTCAAGTTTTGGGAAGAATCACAGAGTCAAACAGGAGTGTTGGTGTAGCTGGAACACATGGGAAAACGACTATTTCTAGCATGATATCGCACATTTTTAAATACTGTAAAGTTCCTTTTACGGCATTCTTGGGTGGGATTTCAAAAGATTTAGGAAGCAATTATTACCATGATTCTAATAGTGAAATCACTGTCATAGAAGCAGATGAATACGATCGATCTTTTCTGCAATTAAAACCTTCAATCGCAACCGTTTCTGCAATTGATCCAGATCACTTAGATATATATGGAACGAAGGAAGAAATGCAAAAAACCTTCAAGCAATTTTTATCCGAAAACCTTATTGAAGGCGGTGTAGGAATTGTGCATAGTTCTCTAACAGATGTTCTGGGGAAAGATTATAAAACTTACTCAATAGAGGACGCCTCAGCAGATTATCACGCAGCTAATTTTAGAGTTGAAAACGCTGAGTTTTTAGCTGATTTTAAATGGTCTGGAGGAGAGTTAAAAGACGTAAAAATTGGTCTGCCAGGAATTCATAATATGGAGAATGCTTTGGTGGCTTTTGGAGTAGGAATAGAAGAAGGCATTAATCCAGAATTACTTAAACAAGCAATTGCCAATTATAGTGGTGTTGATAGGAGATTTGACGTTCAAATCAAATCGGATAAACTGGTTTATATCGATGATTATGCACATCATCCAGAAGAGATAACAAAGTTGGTTAAATCTGTAAGAAAAATGTATCCAAAGCGTAAAGTTTTAGGAATATTTCAACCACATTTATTTAGCCGTACACAAGACTTCGCAGATGGCTTTGCGAGGAGTTTAGAGTTGTTGGATGAATTGCTGCTTTTAGATATCTATCCAGCAAGAGAATTGCCAATTCCGGGGGTGGATTCTCAAATGCTTTTGGATTTAATTAACATGAATTCAAAAACGCTTTGTTCAAAAAAAGAGCTTACCTCCCTTATAAGTGCTTCTGATTGTGATGTAGTTTTAACAATAGGTGCGGGTGATATTGGAGCAGAGGTGGAGAACATAAAAAAGTTCTTGTTAAACTAAAGGGAAATAGACGATTAGCGTGAAGAAAGGACTGAGAAATATAGTTGGATTTTTACTGTTGATTGGCTTTTTCGTTTTGGTGTCATTTGCGAATAATGAGCAAGAAAAAAAGTTAGTGAAAAATGTTGATGTACACATTAACGCTACAAAAGGAGATCCTTTTTTAGATAAAGATGATGTTATCAATTTAGTGTATTCACGACAAGATACCTTAGTGGGAAAACCACTAGGGAATTTGCATTTAAACGAAGTTGAAAATCTATTAAGAAAAGAGAGTTCGGTTAAAAATGCAGAAGCATATGTTAAACATAATGGAGACGTTCATTTAAAAGTTGAGCTTAAAAAAGTAATCGCAAGAATTAAACCTGACTCAACGTCGGGATTTTATGTAGATGAAGATGGTGGAACTATGCCTTGGTTATCAAAATACTCTCCAAGAGTATTAACAATAACTGGTCATTTAAGAAACTACAATCGATACTTAAAAGATTCTTTGGTAGATGTTGATTTGTCAACTCACACCAAGTTAGTGGAGGATGTATATGAGTTCGCAAATTTTGTAAATAAAGATGCGTTTTGGCGATCTCAAATTGGACAGGTGTACATCAATCAAAATGGAGATGCAATTCTTATTCCCTTGGTTGGAAATGAGGAGTTCGTTTTCGGTGAATTAACAGATTACCAAAATAAGTTTAATAAGATTAAAAGGTATTACGATGAAATTGCTCCAAAAATGGGGTGGGATAAATACAAAGAGGTGAACGTGAAGTTTGATAAGCAAATAGTTTGCAAATAAAGAAATTAGAATGAGTACGTCAGATATAGTTGTTGGATTAGATATAGGGACCACCAAAATTGTGTGTATGGTTGGTCGCCGAAACGAGTTTGGGAAAATCGAAATTCTTGGAATGGGTAAGTCCGAGTCGGTTGGAGTAACTCGTGGTGTTGTATCTAACATTGATAAAACTGTTGATAGTATTAAAACAGCTGTTGCTGAAGCCGAAGCACAATCTGGCGTTGATATTCGTGTTGTTAATGTAGGTATTGCTGGTCAGCACATTAAAAGTTTACAGCATAGAGGTGAAAAAATTCGCCAGTTTACTGAAGATGAAATAGGACAGTCGGACATCGATGGATTAATCGATGATATGTATAAATTGGTGACTTTACCTGGAGAAGAAATTATCCACGTTCTTCCGCAAGAATATATCGTTGATAACGAACAGGGGATTAAGGATCCAATTGGAATGGCGGGGGTTAGATTAGAAGCTAATTTCCACATCATTACTGGACAAGTTACAGCTGCTAAAAACATTTACAAATGTGTTGAAAAAGCTGGACTTCAAGTTGCTGATTTGATTTTGGAGCCTTTGGCATCATCGGAGGCTGTATTGAGCGATGAAGAGAAAGAAGCTGGAATTGCATTGATAGATATAGGAGGAGGAACAACAGACATTGCGATTTTCCAGGATCAAATTATTCGTCATACAGCAGTTATCCCATTTGGAGGTAACATCGTAACGGAAGATATTAAGGAAGGATGCACAATTATCAAGTCTCAAGCGGAGTTGTTAAAAGTAAAGTTTGGTTCTGCATTAGCTAACGAAAATCAGGAAAATGAAATCGTAAGTATTCCAGGTTTAAGAGGTAGAGCTCCAAAAGAGATCTCGGTTAAGAACTTGGCACATATTATTCAGGCAAGGTTAGAAGAAATCATTGAAAACGTTTACTTCGAAATCAAGAACTCTGGATTCGAAAAGAAATTAATTGGGGGTATTGTAGTTACAGGTGGTGGATCTCAGTTGAAACACATTACTCAGTTAATTGAATACATGACAGGAATGGATACTAGAATTGGTTATCCAAACGAACACTTAGCAAGCGGTAACGCAGAGGAAATTACTTCTCCAGTATTTGCAACCGGTGTTGGACTTGTAATTAAAGGATTAGAGAAAGCTGCTAAACAACAGCAGAGCACTCAAACTAATAAAGTAAAAGGACATTCAAGTAAAAGCAAAGGAAACTTCTTTGATGTAATCTTAAAGAAGAGTCGTGAGTTTTTCGAGGATGACTCAGAATAAAATTTAGAATAAAACCAACCAATGTTATGATGCAATTTGAAATTGAAAAACCAGAAAGCTCTATCATCAAAGTATTTGGTGTTGGAGGTGGTGGATCCAATGCGGTTAACCACATGTACAAGCAAGGTATTAAAGGTGTAGATTTTTACATCTGTAATACTGATGAGCAGTCTCTAGAAATGAGTCCAGTTCCTAACAAAATCCAATTAGGTTTAAACCTTACAGGAGGACGAGGAGCAGGATCTATTGCAGAGGTAGGAAAAAACGCTGCTATCGAGAACATCGATGAAATCAAAGAGATCCTTGAGAAGGATACAAAAATGTTATTCATCACTGCCGGAATGGGAGGTGGTACCGGAACAGGTGCTGCACCAATCATTGCAAAAGCAGCCAAGGAATTAGGAATCCTTACTGTAGCAATTGTTACTTACCCATTTGGTTTCGAGGGAAGAAAAAGATCACACCAAGCTGATGGTGGATTAGAAGAATTAAGAGATTCAGTTGATACTTGTGTAATCATCTGTAATGATAAGTTAAGAGAAATTTACGGTAACCTTTCGTTATCGGATGCTTTCGCAAAAGCGGATGATATCTTAACTACTGCATCAAAAGGAATCGCAGAAATCATTACAAGGACTGGTTACATCAACGTGGATTTCGAAGATGTTAGAACTGTAATGACTGATAGTGGTGTTGCAATCATGGGATCGTCTTTAGCATCTGGAGAAAACAGAGCGTTAAAAGCGGCTCAAGAGGCATTAGAATCACCATTATTAAATGATAACAATATTGAAGGTGCTAACTACATCTTATTAAACATTACTTCTGGAGATAATGAAGTAATGATGGATGAGATTTCTCAAATTACTGATTACATCCAGGATGAAGCGGGATTATCTGCTGATATCATCTGGGGTACAGGTAGAGACGAGGAGTTAGGAGATAACATCTCGATCACATTAATCGCTACAGGATTTGAAGCGAACAAAACAATTGGAGGAATCCAAACTGAGAAGAAAAAAGAGAAGGTAGTACACAGCTTAAAAGAAGATGTTGCTCCTGTTGTTGAGACTAAAGTTGAAACTCCAGCTTCTCCATTAGAACCTCAGTTAAAAACTCCTGAGCAGCCACAAGTTGAGCAGGTAGTAATGGATTTAGATGTTCCTGTTGTTGAGAAGAAAGAAGAGCCAGTACAAACTTGGGAAGTGAAAACTGAAGAGCCAGTAGTTGAAGCGCCAGTTGCTGAAGCTGAAGCTCCAAAGATTGTGCATAATTTATACGATGAGGAAGAAGTTGTTGCTGAAGTAGAAGAGGATACTTTAGAAGAAGCTTACGAGGAGGAAGTTTACGATGAGAATCCAAACGAAGGACCAACTTTCGATTTCGGAACAGAAGAAGTAGAATCCTTCGACTCCGCTCAGGATGACGAGCAATATCAAGCTCCATCTTTTGAAGCTCCTCAAGCTGAAGTTGAAGAGCCAGAAGCTCCTCAAACTTTCGAGCCAACTTTTAACGAAGTTCCAGCTCAACCAACTTACCAAGCTCCTGCTGAGCCAGCTGCACCTGCACAACCAGAGCAGCAATCAACT
>CAXRIN010000011.1:0-41030 GCA_964230605.1 Flavobacteriaceae bacterium | reverse complement strand
CGACATAGATCTTTTAAGGGATTTATTGTAAATACTATTGCAGCTTTAATTGCATATTCTTTCTTCCCTAAAAAACCGAAGATTAAATTTCAAGAAATTAAGACATGCCAATTAACTATTTTTTAGAATCGAGCTCAGGTTGCTCGTCAAATGACTATTGGTGAAATCTTGTACACATGGGAAGACGGAGGAGAGGTTGTTAATGAAGTTTTTCAACTACAAAAATGGACAATTCCAGGTGAAGATACCTATTCAATGGAATACTTTGGGTTTAGAACTGGATTCGAGTTTAATTCGACTGGTAAAGTAGGTCTTACTTATGGAATTGAATTAGGGGCTCGTCCTGGTACTGGTAATTTTGCTGAAAGAGGCTATGTTAATGCAAAATTGGGAGCTTCATTTAATTGGAGGTTGATTAAGTAATCAACAAAAAATGGCCTATAAGAATAGGCCATAAGACAATTATATTTTCATTGAATTAACTTTGACTTAGAGGTTGAGCGAATGCTATAACATCTTTATCGGTTATTTCCTTACTACAAAGAATAATTAGTCTTTCCATAACATTTCGGAACTCTCTTATATTTCCTGTCCAGTTTATTTTTTGAAGCTCTTTAATGCCGTCTTCTGTAACTGTTTTGGGTGCTATACCGTGATCGTCACAGATTTGACTGGAGAAGAAATTTGCTAAAAGCGGGATATCTTCTTTTCTGTCATTCAATGATGGGTTTTGAATAACTATTACACTAAGCCTATGGTATAGATCTTCTCTGAAGTTACCTTTTTCGATTTCAGCTTTTAAATCCTTATTCGTTGCAGCAACAACTCTTACGTCAACTTTAATTTCCTTTTCACCACCAACTCTGGTAATTCTATTTTCTTGAAGCGCTCTTAAAACTTTAGCTTGAGCTGAAAGGCTCATATCACCAATTTCGTCTAAGAATAAGGTTCCACCATTAGCGTTTTCAAAATTACCTTTTCGTTGTTTATGAGCAGAAGTAAATGCTCCTTTTTCATGTCCAAACAATTCGGATTCTATTAATTCTGATGGAATAGCAGCACAGTTTACTTCAACTAATGGACCTTTCGCTCTTGTGCTTTTTTCATGAATCTGACGTGCTACTAATTCTTTCCCAGATCCATTTCCTCCTGTGATTAAAACTCGAGCATCTGTTGCAGCTACTTTATTAATCACATTAATCACGTCTTGAATTGCTTTGGATTCACCAATTATATTTGCTGATTTAACTTTATTGAGTTTCTTTTTCAGCACTTTAGTTTCTTGGACAAGCTCTTTTTTGTCCATTGCATTTCTAACTGTAACTAATAATCTATTTAAGTCTGGTGGTTTTGGAATATAATCAAACGCTCCTTTTTTCAAAGCATCTACAGCTGTATCAATGGTTCCGTGACCAGATATCATTACTATTGCGGGATCATAATCAAGTTCTTGTATTTTTTCAAGAACCTCTAAGCCATCCATTTTAGGCATTTTAATATCACAAAGAATAACATCATATTCGTTTTCTTGTGCCATTTTTAAACCTTGCTCTCCATCTTCAGCTTGATCAACTTTAAATTTTTCAAATTCAAGAATTTCACTTAAAGTTCTTCTAATTGGTCTTTCATCATCAATAACTAAAATCTTTCCCATATCCTGCTTTTTAATGTGTTAAACGATTTAAAAATTCACTAGCAACTCCTTCTTTAAGTGCGTATCTAGCTAGTTTGAAATGTTGAATTTTTAACCTGTCCAAAACGAAGTTTACAAGTACTGTGCCAACGACGATCATAGGCGCTCTTTCTTTAATTAATCCTGGGATGATATACCTTTCGTCTAAAGTAGAGTTAATTAGCTCTTCATTTACCTCGTAAAATTCTGCTAAATCGAATTCATAATCAGATGAATAAGCTAATTTTTCAGCTTCCTGTATTCTATTAGCTACAATTTTTGCAAACGATGTGAATGAACCTGAAGATCCGATTAGTGTTTCAATTTCAAATTCTTCCGCTTTTTTCAAAACAGGAGAAAGAACATCTTCAAGATGCTCTTCAATTGATTCTATTTCTTCCGTTGTAATTGGATCTGATTTATGGAAAAGTTCATAAAGTCTGGATGCACCTACTTCAATGCTCTTTTTCCAAAACATTTGTTGTTTGTCACAAATTATAAATTCAGTACTTCCACCACCAACGTCCATTAGAAGAACAGGATTAGGGCCAAAGTTTGTAGCCTCTTTAGCTCCTAAGTAAATATAATCGGCTTCTTTGTTTCCTGTAATAACTTGAATTTCAATCCCTGTTAACGCCCTTGTTTTATCAATAAAAACTTGACCATTTGTTGCATTTCTTACAGCTGATGTTGCAATTGCTATTATTTTTGAAACCCCAACCCTGTCAGCTATTTCTTTAAATCGCTTTAGAGTGGTTAGTCCTCTCAAAATTGCATCATCTTGAATTATATTTTGGTTTATCCCTCCTTTTCCAAGGAATACAAATTCTTTATGAACTTCAATTGGAATTAATCTTCTATTTGGTTTTGAGGCAATTAAAAGATTGAAGGTGTTTGTGCCTATGTCAATTACAGCTACTTTCATCAATTACTTTGTTTAAACCACTTCCAAATGTTTTTGTAGCTCAGTTTTTGACCGTACATTAAAATGGCAGTTTTATATACTTTGGCTGCGAACTTGGTGCTCAGCCACACACTTGCAATTAATAATAAAATGGCAGTTAAAACTTGCCACCATTCAGACCCCCAATCTATAAATGGTAATCTTGCGGCCATTACAATTGGAGAGGTTAATGGAAACATTGATGTCCAATATACTAGATCGGAGCTTGGGTTTTCCATAATTGTTGCAGCGATTATCATACTTATGATAATGGGGACTGTAATTGGTAAAATGTATTGTTGAGCCTCAGAGTCAGGGTTAGATGCCGAACCCACAGTTGCAAAAAATGAAGCATAGAGTAAAAATCCGCCAACAAAAAGGAAAGGCATGACCATTAAAAAAGTTGGAAGGAAATTCTTCAAACCTTCAATTGCGTATAGTGTATCCATTTGTTCTACAGTCAAACTAGGCATTTTAGCATCAACTAATTCTCCATTAGCGTCCATCATTCTAATTTGATCATTTACAAGTGCAGAAGGATCAATATCGACAACAGATTGAACTATGCTAAATAAAACAATCGCAACTACAATAATGATTGAAAATTGTGTTATTCCTACTAGTCCGATTCCTATAATTTTCCCCCACATCAATTTTACTGGCTTGATAGACGAAAGGATTACCTCAATAATTCTATTTGTTTTTTCTTCAAGAACACCTTTCATTACTTGAACTCCATATATTAATACAAGTAAATACATTAATAATCCACCTGCTAAAGAGAGATAGGATTTAACTTCTGGATTAATTCCTTGGCCTTCATATTGAATATTACAAGTATCACCTAATCGTTTGTCGATTTTTTCTAAATTCAAATTGGTCATTCGATATACCTGAATCTTTCTAAATAAATCGAAGCAATCATTTTTAATTGTTTTAATCACGCCAGGTCCAGGGTGTCCGTTGTTGTATAATTGACCAGGACTATTTGTAACTACACCAAAATTCTTATTGAGATGCAAGACCATTGTGTCTGTTGAATTCTCATACCTATCAGCAACAGCATCAATAGTTGCTTCAATTGGCATGTTGATGTATTTGATGAATCTGGAGCTTTTTTCCTTTTGCAATAAATCACCCAAGGTGATTGTATCATCAACAATTAGAACTGTTTTTTGTTTGAAAGTTGATTGTTGAATGAGGATAGGAGCTATGATTAAACCAGCAATTATAATTGGGGTAATTATTGATAAAAGAATAAAAGATTTCTTTTGAACCCTGGTTTTAAACTCTCTATTAACTACTAATCTTAATTTGCTCATTAGTTGGAATTTAAGTTAGTAGTTGGTTCATTTGCTTGTGCAACAGCCCTTATAAATATATCGTGCATTTTTGCTGTAGATTCATGAACTGATTTAATCTTACACCCTTGTATTACAGCAGCTAAAAGATCATTTATAGAGTTTGTCCCCATAGGCGATACAGTAACCTTGAACTCTGTTTTAGAAATTTCTTCTTTTTTAAGTAATTCAAAACCGGTCCATAAAGCAGTTGTGAACGTAATCATATTCCCAGTGAAGTGAATTTCGTAGGCATTTTTGCTGAATCGTTTTTTAACTTCTTCTACAGGTCCTTCTTCAATTATTTCAGATTGGTTAATAAGTGTTATGTAATCGCAAATTTCTTCAACACTTTGCATGTTATGAGTTGAAAAGATAATCGTTGTTCCCTTCCTTTTGAGCTCTAAAATCTCTTGTTTAATTAGTTCTGTGTTGATAGGGTCAAATCCTGAGAACGGTTCATCCAGAATTAAGAGTTCAGGCTCGTGAACAACAGTAACAATAAATTGAACTTTTTGAGCCATTCCTTTTGAAAGGTCTTCAACTTTATTGTCCCACCAGTCTAATATGTCAAATTTATCAAACCATTCTGTCAACTTCGTTTTTGCATCATTTTTAGACATGCCTTTAAGTTGAGCGAGGTACATGGCTTGTTCACCCACCTTCATTTTTTTATATAAACCTCGTTCTTCAGGTAAATATCCAATTTGACTTATATGCTCTTCTGAAAGGGGTTGATTGTAAAAAAGAATTTCTCCTTCGTCTGGTTTAGAGATTTGATTTATTAATCGGATAAATGTTGTTTTACCGGCTCCATTAGGACCTAGAAGTCCATAAATAGAACCTTTAGGAATCTTAATGCTTACTTTATTTAAAGCTGTGTGATTGTTGTATCTTTTTACAACTTTGTTAGCTTTTATGATGTACTTCAATGCCATAGATCGCGTTAACTAAAATAACGAAAAGGAATAGAAGATTGATTGAATTATAGTGAAAGGTTGTTAACTTTTAGTGTTTTATTTCAAGCCCTTTAGCGATTAATCTATGGTATAGTTTTTAAACTTTTTGCTCATTACAAAGAATCGAGTTATTCCAAATAATATTAGAAGAGGACCTAGTATTATAAGAGCGACGCCTAAATCTTTTAATTCATTAAGCAGATCAAGCTTAATGATGGCAAAGCCAGAACTAATAAAAACAACAGCTGTTCTAAAGTAAGCCAGGAAAGTTCTTTCGTTTGCCAGTTTGGTTCTGTCTAGTGCTAATTGATCTTTGTAGGGAAGTTTCTTTTCCATTTTATGTGTTCTAATTTGAACAAAAAAGCCCCACAATGTGAGGCTGCTTATTAATTGAAATATTCTTTAACTCTTTCGAAAAATCCTTTATCCTTTTTACCAGGATTGGGTTTGAAGTTTTCGGAATCTCTTAATTTCTCCATCAATTTCTTTTCTTCCGATGAAAGTTTTTGAGGTGTCCAAACATTTACATTTACTATGATGTCACCAGTACCATATGCATTTACACTTGGTAAACCTTTCCCTCTTAATCGTAGAAGTTTTCCAGATTGTGTTCCTTCGTCTAATTTGATTTTAACCTTGCCGTTTAAAGTAGGTACAACTATTTGAGTTCCTAAAGCTGCGTCAGCAAAGTTTACGAATAAATCATAATGTAAATTTTGACCTTCTCTTTGGAAATGATCATGAGGCTTTTCTTCAATTACAACTAACAAGTCTCCAGCAACACCTCCACGTGCTCCCATATTTCCTTGTCCGCTAACTTGTAACTGCATTCCATCTTCAACTCCTGCCGGAATATTTATAGGAATAACTGCTTCTCCGCGTTCAACTCCGCTACCATTACATTTCTTACATTTATCTGTAATTACACTTCCTTGACCACTACAGGTAGGACAGGTAGATGCTGTTTGCATTTGACCTAGGAAAGTGTTAGTTACTCTTGTTACTTGTCCTGATCCATTACACGTACCGCAAGTAGAGTGTCCACTTGATCCTTCCGCTCCAGACCCATTACATGTACCACAAGAGTTATCTTTTGTGACTTTTACTTTCTTTTCAACTCCTTCAGCAATTTCTTCTAATGTTAGAGCAACTTTTATTCTGATGTTCGATCCTCGATTAACTCGGCGACCGCCTCTAGAGCGTCCACCGCCACCACCAAAACCGAACCCACCGAAAATATCACCAAAGTTTTCGAAGATATCATCCATAGACATACCTCCACCGAATCCTCCGTGACCTCCTGCAGCGCCGCCCATTCCTGCATGACCAAATTGATCATACCTAGCTTTCTTTTGCGAATCACTTAAAACTTCGTAAGCTTCAGCAGCTTCTTTAAATTTTGTTTCAGCGTCTTTATCGTCAGGGTTTTTATCGGGATGATATTTAATAGCCAGCTTGCGATAGGCTTTTTTAATTTCCTTTTCGT
Source organism: Flavobacteriaceae bacterium (assembly GCA_964230605.1). Classification (GTDB taxonomy): domain Bacteria; phylum Bacteroidota; class Bacteroidia; order Flavobacteriales_C. The sequence continues at coordinate 34,630 of CAXRIN010000011.1, read as the reverse complement.
CAGCTGATTTACTAACTCCTAATACCTCGTAATAATCTCTTTTTGACATTTTATTTAGTCCATAGTCTATGGTCCATAGTCCATAGTAATTATCAATTTATCGTCCATGGTCTATGGTCCATGGTCTTAAATTTATGCTCCAACAACAACTTTAGGGAAGCGAATAATCTTTCCGTTTAAAGTATATCCTTTCTCAACAACGTCTAAAACCTTACCTTTTAGTTCTTCAGAAGGGGCAGGGATGTTAGTAATTGCTTCGTGCTCATCCGCATTAAAGTCTTGTTCTTTTACATTCATTTGTTCTAAACCATTTGCTTTAAGTGATTTAGATAGTTTGTCGAAGATTAAATCTAAACCTTCTTTTAAAGAAGCAATATCTTCTGCTTTTTCAATGTTATCTTTTGCACGATCTAGGTCGTCTAGAATAGGTAATAAAACTTTATAAACATCAGCAGCAGCTCCTGTGATTAAGTCAGCTTTTTCTTTCTGAGTTCTTTTTCTGAAGTTTTCATATTCTGAGAATATTCTCAAAAATTTATCTTCAGCTTGTTGTAATTTATCTTCAACAGAAACTTCTTTTGCTTCAGTTTGAGTTTCTTCAACAGTTTGATCTTGCTCTTGTGCTTCGTTTTGAACTTCTTCTTGTGCTACTTTTTCTTCCTTAGCCATTGTTTTATATTTTGCTAATTAAATCAATTTCCACTTATCAATCCGCTTGCCAATTGGTATTGTGAGTTATAATAGGACAATCTGACATTGAATATTGTCAGTTGATTGAAATTTTGGCAAAATTACGATAAAAAAGGCTTGAATTATTTCTTTTGAGATTTGTTTGGTTTGTACACTAGACTTTCAAGAACTCTATCGAGTTCTTGGCCTCTCAAATTTTTACCGATAATGATTCCTTCAGGATTTATTAAGTAATTAGTTGGGATACTATATACATTGTATTTATCACCTAGTTTACTTTGCCAACCTTTTAGATCGGATATATGATAAGGCCAATCAAGTTTATCTTGTTTGATAGCTCTTTTCCAAGATTCTTTGTTGCTGTCTAGAGAAACATTAAATACTTTAAAACCTTTTTTTAGAATAGGTTTGCCCATAAAAGTCTGTCCAACTTTGAAATCAAATTGTTGATAATGGGCTTTAGTTTTTATTAAATTTCTGTTTTCAAATCTACAAGGTCTGCACCATGATGCCCAAAAATCTATTAAAACATAATCACCTAATAATCTATAGAGTTGAATAGTGTCGCCATTTGGAGTTGGCCCCAATAAATTAGGAGCAATGTTTCCAATGTTTAATCCAACAGGAATGGTATCTTTTTCACGATTAACATAAAGTTGATCTTTTTGAATTTCTCTGAAAGAAGTGTTTTCAACTAAACCAACTTTATTTTCTTTTTTGCCAGCACAGCTAATCAAGAAAATTAATACAATTAATATAGATAAGGTTCTTTGCATTAAGGAATTCTAGTTATATCTGCACCGATGTTTTTAAGTCTGGTGTCTATGTTTTGGTATCCTCTGTCAATTTGCTCAATATTGTGAATTGTAGAAGTTCCTTCTGCAGATAATGCCGCGATTAATAAAGAAACCCCGGCTCTAATATCAGGGGATGTCATAGTCACACCTCTAAGCCTTTGTTGTTTGTTTAAACCAATAACTGTAGCTCTATGTGGATCACAAAGAATTATTTGCGCACCCATGTCAATCAATTTATCTACGAAGAATAATCTTGATTCAAACATTTTTTGATGAATTAAAACAGAACCTTTAGCTTGAATCGCTGTAACTAGCATAATAGATAGCAAATCAGGAGTGAAACCTGGCCATGGGGCATCTGCAATAGTCATAATTGATCCATCAATGAATTTTTCTACCTCGTATTGAGATTGTGAAGGAATGATGATATCGTCACCAGACAATTCCATTTCAATTCCCAATCTTCTGAAAGTGTTAGGGATTATTCCCAAGTTTTCATAAGAAACATCTTTGATCGTGATATTCGATTCAGTCATGGCAGCTAAGCCAATAAAAGAACCAATTTCAATCATATCAGGAAGTACTCTATGTTCAGTTCCTCCAAGTTCATCAACACCTTCTATAGTTAATAAGTTTGAACCAACACCAGAGATTTTTGCTCCCATTCTGTTCAGCATCTTACAAAGTTGCTGTAAATACGGCTCGCAAGCAGCATTGTAAATCTGAGTTGTACCTTCTGCCAAAACAGCAGCCATTACAATATTAGCAGTTCCTGTAACAGATGCCTCATCTAAAAGCATATAGCATCCTTTTAGTTTAGGAGATTCTACTTTATAAAACTTACTTGCGGCTTGGTATTCAAATTGAGCACCTAATTTTTGGAAACCTATAAAGTGTGTATCAACTCTTCTTCGTCCAATTTTATCTCCTCCAGGAGCAGGAATATATCCCTTTCCAAATCTCGCTAATAAAGGACCAACTATCATTATTGAACCTCTCAAGCTTGCACCTTTCTTTTTGAATTCCTCAGAAGTCATGTAATCAAGGTTTACATCATCTGCTTGGAATTCATAATCAGATTCATTCAACTGATTGACTTTAACTCCCATCGATCTTAAAAGATCAATAAGCTTATTGACATCAACAATGTTTGGAAGGTTTTTGATGGTAACCTTTTCAGAAGTTAATAGAGGGGCACAAAGAATTTGTAAAGCCTCGTTTTTTGCACCTTGAGGAATGATTTCTCCTTCTAATCTATTTCCTCCGTTAATTACAAAAGTTCCCATGTGTTGATTATCTTCTTTTAAATGGACGTTTTCCGCCTTTTTTGTTATTGTTTGATTGTCTTCGGTTATTGCTCTTATTTACTTGATTTGTTTTTTTACCAACTAACGCACCTGTTGATCTCAAAGTGTGGTTTTCCGAAATTTTTAGAGCGCCTTTAGATAGCGTTTCAAGCTGATCAAAAATTAAATCATCATTTACACTGTCTCGATTGTAAAGAAGGTAATTTTTCTTCATCATATTAGCGATGTAATATGTGAATGAATCTTTTTCTTGTCCATCTTCCATTTTACTTGCTTTCGCAATAAAGCTTTCAATCGATTTTCCGTAGTGACGGAATCTTATTTTTCCTTGAGGATAGGCCATCCTTTTTGGAGGCTTAACCAGTTCTTCTCTATCTGGATAAGGGTAAGGAGAGTCAACGTCTAATTTAAAGTCTGAAATGATAATCATGTGATCCCATAAACTTTGGATAAAATCGTCTGCTTCCTTGAATTGCGGCTTAACCTGTCCCATAACTTTCACAATTGACCTTGCAATGTGATTTCTTTCCTCTCTATCTCCAACAGAAATGGCGAATTCAATCATTTTGTGGATGTTTCTTCCGTACTCAGGGATAACTAAAGAAGAGCGCGTTGTATTGTACTCCATATATATATATATAATGTGTAATAGTAGCTAAAGCTACCCAACTATTTTAAGTTTGGCAAATTTCAATAGTATTTGTTTTTCACCATGTTTGTCAAACGAAATTACGGCCTTTTTACTTGGGCCAATACCCTCAACTTTAACAACTTTTCCACGGCCGAATCTTAAATGTTCTACTGTTTGCCCTTCTTTCACATCACCACTGCCTTTATTTACGGTAGGGGTAGAGGTATTTGATGCAGGGGTGCTTGATGCCTTTTGTAAACTAACTAACTTCTTTCCTGGCGGTATCGGTGATCTTTGAGAAACTCTATTAACTTGGTCTTGATTCAATCTTGTTCCAGCAAAATTTCTAGGAGGTCTAGCTTCAGGCATCTCCAAATAGTCTAGCGGTATTTCAGATATAAATCTACTTGGTTCAGCATAGGTGATATTCCCAAATTTAAAGCGAGTTTGAGCGTAGCTTAAAAATGCCGCCTTTTCAGCTCTGGTTAAAGCAACATAAAATAGCCTTCTTTCCTCTTCTAATTCGGTTCTTGAATTTACAGATAATTGAGAAGGAAATAAGTTCTCTTCCATACCCACAATAAATACATATGGAAATTCTAATCCTTTTGCACTGTGGATAGTCATTAAGGAAACTTTATTGTAGTCATCTTCTGTTTCATTATCAGCATCGGTTAAAAGAGCAACGTCTTCCATGAACTTATCCAAAGTCTTGGTTGGATTGTCAGTTTGTTCCTCTTGAGCTGAAAATTGCTTTAAACCATTTAAAAGTTCTTGAATGTTCTCATATCTTGAAATACCTTCTGGAGTTTTATCTTCATGAAGATCTTTTAATAAGCCAGTTTGAGAAGCAATATGTTTACCAAGGTCGTAAGCGTTTTTTCTAAAGAGCTCACTTCCAAAGCTAAGGATCATTGTAACGAAATTTTTAATTTTCGTTTTTGGTCCACTACCAATTCCTGTATTGTAACTATCGATATGTGCGGCAATTTCCCATAAGCTTGTATTGTTTTTATTTGCGGTTAAAATAAGCTTGTCAATAGTTGTTTTACCTATTCCTCTTGTAGGGTAATTGATAACCCTTTTAAATGCCTCCTCATCTGTAGGGTTAAATGTCAATCTATAATATGAAAGAATGTCCTTTATTTCTTTCCTTTGATAAAAAGATAAACCTCCATATATTTTGTAAGGAATATTTAATTTTCTCAAAGACTCTTCCATTGATCTTGATTGAGCATTAGTCCTGTACAAAATCGCGAATTCATGATTGGGCAGTTGATGCTCCAATTTCATATTCAATATTTTGTCAGCAACTACCCGGCCTTCTTCATTATCAGTTTTGGTTTTTATGATTTTAATCCTTGCGCCGGCTTCATTTTCTGTCCAAACATCCTTCTTAAATTGATCTTTGTTTTTAGAGATAACTGCATTTGCTGCAGCAACGATATTTTTGGATGATCTATAGTTTTGTTCTAATTTGAAAGATTGTGCATTAGAGTAATCTTTTTGAAAATTTAATATGTTTTCAATATTGGCACCTCTGAAGGAATAGATACTTTGCGCATCATCTCCAACAACACATATATTTTTATAGGCTTGAGCTAGCATTTTTACAATTACATATTGAGCATAATTAGTATCCTGATACTCGTCAACCAAAATATATTTGTAAAGCTTTTGATACTTATTTAAAACCTCAGGGAATTTAACGAACAATTCATAGGTTTTGAATAGCAAGTCATCAAAATCCATTGCCCCTGCCTTTAAACATCTAGTGCTATATATTGAGTATATTTTTCCAATCTCCGGCTTTCCCATTCTTTTATCTTCGCTTACAATTGATGAATCTTCGTTGTAAGATTTGGCAGATATAAGATTGTTTTTAGCCGCTGATATTCTATTATATACCATGCCAGGTTTGTATATTTTGTCATCAAGGCCTAATTCTTTAATTATAGATTTAATAAGGTTTTTGGCATCTATAGTATCATATATAGTGAAGTTATAAGGGAATCCAAGTTTCTCATGTTCATTACGTAAAATTTTAGCGAAAATGGAGTGGAAAGTACCCATCCATAAACTACGAGCCTCCAAACCAATAATTGATTCAATTCTCTCTCGCATTTCACGTGCAGCTTTATTGGTAAAAGTCAAAGCAAGAATATTAAACGAATCAATTCCTTTACTTAATAAGTGAGCAATCCTATATGTAAGAACTCTTGTCTTTCCTGATCCTGCACCTGCTAAAATCATATTAGGCCCCTCGGAAGAAAGCACAGCTTGTTGCTGAGCTTCGTTTAATTCGTTTATAAAATTTGGCATATATCAAAAATAACCAAAAGAGAATTTTAAAGTAGATTGAGTATGCGAAAAAAAACTTTGATTATTTTCAACTCGCTGAAAACCTATTGTTTACAAGGTTTATTCACATGGTTTTGTGTGTAATTGTTAAAAAAAAGGGGGTAAATTGTTGAAACCTCTTGAATATTAAAAAATTCTGCGTATCTTTGCCGTCCCGTTTTTTGGCGGGTATTGTGTTTAATTGAAAGTGAATATTATATAAGATATGCCAACTATTCAACAGTTAATAAGAAAAGGAAGAGTTAACAAGTCAACAAAAAGTAAGGCTGCAGCTCTTAATGCTTGTCCTCAAAGAAGAGGTGTTTGTACAAGAGTTTACACTACAACACCTAAGAAACCAAACTCAGCAATGAGAAAAGTTGCCAGAGTTAGATTAACAAATGGTATTGAGGTTTCTGCTTACATCCCAGGAGAAGGACACAACTTACAAGAGCACTCGATTGTACTTGTAAGAGGTGGAAGAGTAAAGGATTTACCAGGGGTTAAGTACCACATCGTTCGTGGAGCTTTAGATACAGCTGGTGTTGAAGGAAGATTACAAAGAAGATCTAAATACGGAGCTAAGCGTCCTAAGAAATAATTAAAAGTATTTTACTGAGATGAGAAAAAGTAGTGCAAAACAGAGATTAGTTTTACCAGATCCAAAGTTTGGAGATACAGTGGTAACTAAGTTCGTGAACAACTTAATGTTAGACGGTAAAAAATCTATCGCTTTCAACATTTTTTATGATGCTATTGATGCTGTTGCTTCTAAAGTTGAAGAAGAGGATGCATTAGAAGTGTTTAAGAAAGCTTTAGCAAACGTTACTCCAGGAGTAGAGGTTAGATCGAAAAGAGTAGGGGGAGCAACTTTCCAAATTCCAGTTCCAATTCGTGAAAATAGAAAACAATCTATGGGAATGAAGTGGTTAATTGGATACGCAAGAAAAAGAAACGAAAAATCAATGGCTCAGAAATTAGCTGCTGAGATTATCGCTGCTTCAAAAGAAGAGGGTGCTGCTTTCAAAAAGAAAGAAGATACACACAGAATGGCTGAAGCAAATAAAGCTTTCGCTCACTTTAGAGTATAATTAAAAAATAAAGAATTAAAAGATAAGTCAAAATGGCTAAGAGAGATCTTAAATTTACAAGAAACATTGGTATTGCAGCACACATTGATGCTGGTAAGACTACTACTACAGAGCGTATCCTTTACTACTCTGGTGTGTCACATAAGATTGGTGAGGTTCACGATGGTGGTGCGACAATGGACTGGATGGAGCAGGAGCAAGAAAGAGGTATCACAATTACTTCAGCTGCTACAACAGTTTTCTGGCCATACAGAGGCGATAAGTATCAAGTGAATATTATCGATACTCCTGGTCACGTTGACTTTACTGTTGAGGTAAACAGATCTTTAAGAGTATTAGACGGTTTAGTTTTCTTATTTTCTGCAGTTGATGGTGTTGAGCCACAATCAGAAACTAACTGGAGACTTGCTGATAACTATAATGTATCAAGAATTGGTTTCGTAAACAAAATGGACCGTCAAGGTGCTGACTTCTTAAACGTGTGTAGGCAGGTAGAAGAAATGTTAGGGTCAAAAGCAGTTCCATTACAATTACCAATTGGTGCAGAAGATGATTTCAGAGGTGTAGTTGATTTAATTAACAACAGAGGAATCGTTTGGAATGAAGCTGATCAAGGAATGACTTTTGAAGAAGTTCCAATTCCTGATGATATGGCTGCTGAAGTTGAGGAGTACAGAGAAAAATTATTGGAAGCAATTGCTGAGTACGACGAGTCTTTAATGGAGAAATTCTTTGAAGATCCAGATTCAATCACTGAAAGAGAAGTATTAGATGCCTTAAGAGGGGCTACTTTAGATGCTAAGTTCGTGCCAATGATGTGTGGTTCAGCTTTCAAAAATAAAGGAGTTCAGGCAATGCTAGACATCGTAATGGAAATTTTGCCATCTCCATTAGATCAAGAAGCTATCAAAGGAACTAATCCGAAAGATGATTCTGAAATTTCAAGAAAGCCATCTCCAGACGAGCCATTTGCTGCTTTAGCTTTTAAAATTGCAACAGATCCTTTTGTTGGTAGATTATGTTTTACTAGAGCATATTCGGGAATATTACCTTCTGGTTCTTATGTTTTAAACACAAGAACAATGAAGAAGGAGAGAATCTCAAGAATCTTCCAAATGCATGCAAACTCTCAAAATCAAATTGATGAATTACATGCTGGTGATATCGCTGCTTTAGTTGGGTTTAAAGATATTAGAACTGGAGATACATTATGTGCTGAAAATGCACCTATCGTTCTTGAGTCTATGAACTTCCCTGATCCTGTTATTGGTATCGCAGTTGAGCCTAAAACTCAAGCTGATATGGATAAATTAGGGATTGCTCTTGGGAAACTAGCTGAAGAAGATCCTACTTTCCAAGTTAAAACAGATGAGAATTCAGGTCAGACTATCATTTCAGGAATGGGTGAGCTACACCTTGATATTATTGTTGATAGATTAAGAAGAGAGTTCAAGGTTGAGGTTAATCAAGGAGCTCCTCAAGTAAATTACAAAGAGACAATTACAACCCCTGTTCAACATAGAGAGGTATACAAGAAACAATCTGGAGGTAGAGGTAAGTTCGCAGATATCCAGGTAACTATTGGACCTAGAGAAGATGAGAAGGAAGGTTTAGAATTTATTAATGAAGTTAAAGGAGGTAACGTTCCTAAGGAATTTATTCCATCAATTGAGAAAGGATTTAAAGAGGCAATGGAATCTGGAGTTTTAGCTGGTTTCAATGTTGATTCTTTAAAGGTTACTTTACATGATGGTTCTTACCATCAAGTTGATTCCGACCAACTATCTTTCGAAGTTGCTGCTAAAATGGCATTTAAAAATGCATGTCCTCAAGCAAACCCTGTGTTGCTAGAACCTATGATGAAATTGGAGGTTATTACTCCAGAAGAGAACATGGGAGATGTTGTAGCTGACTTGAACAAGAGAAGAGGTTTAATGGAAGGTATGGATGATAAAAACGGTGCTAAGGTTGTTAAAGCTAAAGTTCCATTATCAGAAATGTTTGGATATGTTACGTCATTAAGAACAATCACTTCAGGTAGAGCAACTTCAACAATGGAATTCAGCCATTTTGCAGAAGCTCCAACTGCAGTTGCTAAAGAAGTAATTGCTGCAGCTAAAGGACAAGTTGAAGCATAATATTATAGAGTTTAAGGGACATTAAGATGAGCCAGAAAATTAGAATTAAATTAAAGTCTTTCGACCACAACTTAGTTGATAAATCAGCTGAGAAGATTGTAAAAACTGTAAAATCTACAGGTGCAGTTGTAAGTGGACCAATACCATTACCTACTCACAAGAGAATCTTTACTGTATTAAGATCAACTCACGTTAACAAGAAGTCAAGAGAGCAATTTCAAGTAAGTTCATACAAGAGATTAATGGATATCTACAGTTCTTCTTCAAAAACTGTTGATGCGTTAATGAAGTTAGAATTGCCTTCAGGAGTTGAAGTTGAAATTAAAGTGTAGTTAAATAAATAGATAAGATAACCCAAAAAACAGTTATTCGATGTCAGGATTAATAGGTAAAAAAGTCGGTATGACTAGCTTGTTTGACGAGAATGGGAAAAACATTCCTTGTACAGTTATTCAAGCAGGACCATGCGTAGTTACTCAGGTGAAAACTGAGGAGACTGACGGTTATTCTGCGCTTCAATTAGCGTATGATGACAAAAATGAGAAAAACGTTTCTGCACCAATGAAAGGTCATTTCAAAAAAGCAGGCGTTACTCCAAAAGCTAAATTAGCTGAGTTTAAGTACTTCGAAGAAGAGAAATCCTTAGGTGATGAAATCACTGTAGAACTTTTCGAAGAAGGTGAATATGTTGATGTTGTTGGAACTTCTAAAGGAAAAGGTTTCCAAGGTGTTGTTAAAAGACACGGATTTGGAGGTGTTGGAGGTCAAACTCACGGTCAGCATAATAGATTAAGAGCGCCTGGTTCTGTCGGTGGAGCTTCTACGCCAGCGAAGGTTTTCAAAGGTATGAGAATGGCCGGAAGAATGGGTGGCGATACAGTAAAGACTCAAAACTTAAGAGTTTTAAAAGTTTTAGCTGACAAGAATTTAATAGTTGTTTCAGGAAATGTTGCTGGAGCAAAAGGGTCTTACGTTTTAATTGAGAAATAAGATGGAGTTAGCAGTATTAGATAAAACAGGAAAAGACACTGGTAGAAAAGTTACTTTAAGTGATGCTGTTTTTGGTGTTGAGCCAAGTGAGCACACAGTGTACTTAGATGTAAAGCAATATTTAGCTAATCAAAGACAAGGTACTCATAAATCGAAGGAAAGAAACGAGATTACTGGAAGTACTAAGAAATTGAAAAAGCAAAAAGGATCTGGAGCAGCTAGATACGGTGATGTTAAATCTCCAGTATTTAGAGGTGGAGGTAGAATTTTTGGACCTAAACCAAGATACTACGGATTCAAATTAAATAAGAAAGTTAAGGCTGTAGCTAAAAAATCGGTTCTTTCATCGTCAGTAAAAGAAGATAAAATAATCGTTTTAGAAGACTTAAAATTTGACGCACCAAAAACTCAAGATTTTGTTGCAGTATTAAAAGGTCTTGACTTAGAAGGAAAGAGAGTTACGTTGGTAACTGCAGGAAACGATAAGAATGTTTACTTGTCTTCAAGAAATATTCAAAAAGTTAAAGTTGTTGCAACTTCAGAGGTGAACACTTACGACTTAATCAACTGTAGTAAATTAGTGCTTTCTGAGAGTTCAGTTAAAGAAATTGAAAACAGTTTAAGCTAGTAAGAGATGAGTGTTATTGTTAAGCCAATTATAACAGAAAAGATGTCTAACCTAGAAGAAAAACTAGGAAGATACGGATTCATCGTAAACAACACTGCTAATAAGGTGCAAATCAAAAAAGCAGTTGAAGCAACTTACGGTGTGACAGTTGAATCAGTGAACACAATGCGTTACGCTGGTAAAGCAAAGAGAAACAGAAAAACTTGGGCGATGGATGGTAGAACAGCATCTTTCAAGAAAGCTATTGTTACTCTAAAAGAAGGTGAAGTAATAGATATTTACGGTAATATTTAAGAAGATGGGTTTAAAGAAATTAAAACCGAATACACCAGGACAAAGACACAAAGTAGCTGATACTTTTGATGATGTTACGAAAAGTAGTCCTGAGAAAAGCTTAATTGCGAAAAAGAAAAGTTCAGGAGGTAGAAATGCTTCTGGAAGAATGACTGTTCGTAATATTGGAGGAGGTCACAAGAAGAAATACCGTGTGATCGATTTTAAAAGAACTAAAGTTAGTGTTCCTGCTACTGTTAAGGCTATCGAGTATGATCCAAACAGAACTGCAAGAATTGCTTTACTATATTATGCTGATGGTGAGAAGGCTTACATCTTAGCTCCAAACGGATTAGAAGTTGGTGCGAAAGTTCAAGCTGGAAAAGGTGCTCCAATTGAAGTTGGAAACTCATTACCATTATCTGAAATCCCATTAGGAACGGTTGTACATAATGTTGAATTCCAACCTGGTCAAGGAGGTAAGTTAGCGAGATCTGCTGGATCTTATGTTCAGTTAGCAGCAAAAGAAGGAAAGTACGCTACATTAAAGTTACCATCTGGTGAAACTCGTCAGGTAATGGTTTCTTGTTCGGCTACTATCGGAGCAGTTTCTAATTCAGACCACCAGTTAGTAGTATCTGGAAAAGCTGGTAGAAGCAGATGGTTAGGTAGGAGACCGAGAGTAAGAGGTGTTGCTATGAACCCTGTTGATCACCCAATGGGAGGTGGTGAAGGACGTTCATCTGGAGGACATCCAAGATCTAGAAAAGGTTTACCTGCTAAAGGTTACAAAACTAGAGCTCCAAAGAAATACTCTGATAAGTACATTATTGAAAAGCGTAAAAAATAATTAAGACATGGCTAGATCACTTAAAAAACCACCATTTGTACATTATAAGTTACAAAAGCGTGTTGTAGAGGCTCAAGAGTCAGGAAAGAAAAACGTTATCAAAACTTGGTCTAGAGCATCAATGATTACTCCTGATTTCCTAGGACTAACAATCGGTGTTCACAATGGAAATAAGTTCATTCCTGTTTATGTAACTGAAAACATGGTAGGACACAAGTTAGGTGAATTTGCTCCAACTAGGACTTACAGAGGTCACGGAGCTGATAAGAAGAAAAAATAATTAATTAAGCAAAACATTTTAAAAAATGGGTGCTAGAAAAAGAAATACTGCAGAGGCGGCGAAAGAGGCAAAAAAGTCTCAGTACTTTGCGAAGTTGAATAACTGTCCAACTTCTCCTCGTAAGATGAGATTAGTTGCTGACTTAGTTAGAGGTATGGAAGTTTATAAAGCTTTAGGAGTTCTTCAGTTCTCTAACAAAGAAGCTGCTTCTAAAATTGAAAAGCTATTAAAATCTGCTATTCACAATTATGAAGCTAAAACTGGTGAAACACCAGAAAGCGGAGAGTTGAAGATTAGTAATATCGCAGTTGATTCAGCTAGAATGCTTAAAAGAATTCAGCCTGCTCCTCAGGGAAGAGCTCACAGAGTTAGAAAGCGTTCGAATCACGTTACGTTATTTGTAGATAAAATTAATTAAGAAAGAGTTTAAGTAATGGGACAAAAGACAAACCCTATAGGAAATAGATTAGGAATCGTTCGTGGATGGGATTCAAATTGGTATGGTGGAAATAACTATGCTGACAAAATTTACGAAGATTCAAAAATCAGAGACTATATCAGAGCTCGTTTAGCGAAGGCTTCTGTTTCTAAAATCGTAATCGAAAGAACATTAAAGTTAATTTCTATTACTATCCATACTGCAAGACCAGGGATTATCATTGGTAAAGGTGGACAGGAAGTTGACAAGTTAAAAGAGGAGATTAAGAAACTAACTGGAAAAGAGGTTCAAATCAACATCTTTGAAATTAAGAGACCTGAGTTAGATGCAAAACTTGTTGCTGATAGCATTTGTCGTCAAATTGAAGGAAGAATTTCTTTCAGAAGAGCGATGAAAATGGCTGTTGCTTCTGCAATGAGAATGGGTGCTGAAGGGATTAAAGTTCAAGTTGCTGGACGTTTGAATGGTGCTGAAATGGCTCGTACAGAAATGAAAAAGGAGGGAAGAATTCCGTTACATACTTTCCGTGCCGATGTAGATTACTGTTGGTCTGAAGCACATACTACTTATGGTAGATTAGGTGTTAAAGTTTGGATTTGTAAAGGAGAGGTTTACGGTAAAGTTGATCTTACTCCTAGCGCTGAAACTCAAAACAAAGGAGCTAAAGGCGGAAAGTTCAAAGTAAAGAAAAGACGTTAATTATTCACTGTTAAAATTTTAAGAGATGTTATCTCCAAAAAGAGTAAAATATAGAAAGGTTCAGAAAGGGAAAGGTAATGAGAAAGGTGTTTCTCACAGAGGTTCTCAAATTGCTTTTGGATCTTTTGGTATTAAGACATTGGATCAAGGTTGGATTACTAGTAGACAGATTGAGGCTGCTCGTGTTGCTGTAACAAGATACATGAAGAGAGAAGGTCAAATTTGGATTAGAATCTTTCCTGACAAACCTATTACTAAAAAGCCTGCTGAAGTAAGGATGGGTAAAGGTAAAGGTTCTCCAGAGTATTGGGTTGCTCCTGTTAAACCTGGGAAAATTTTGTTCGAAGCTGATGGTGTGCCATTAAATATTGCTCAAGAAGCATTAAGATTGGCGGCACAAAAATTACCAGTGAAGACTAAATTTATTGTTAGAAGAGATTATCAAGCTTAAATATAATTAGAGATGAAAGCTGCAGAAATTAGAGAGTTATCAGTTGAGGATTTAAAGGCAAAGATTGCTGAGGAAACTAAAGCTTTGGAAAACTTACAGTTAAGCCATGCTGTTTCACCAGTTGAAAATCCAGTAGTTATTAAAACTACAAGAAGATTAGTTGCTAGATTAAAAACAGTTCTTAACGAAAAAGAGCAAGCTTAGGCTCTAGTAAAATTTTAAACTATGTCTACAAGAAATTTAAGAAAAGAAAGAATAGGAATTGTTACTAGTACTTCTATGAATAAATCAATCGTTGTTTCTATTGAAAGAAAACAGAAGCACGAGAAGTATGGTAAATTCGTAAAGCAAACTAACAAATTCGTTGCTCATGATGAAAAAGAGGAATGTAATGTTGGTGATACTGTAAAAATCATGGAAACAAGACCACTAAGCAAGACAAAAAACTGGCGTTTGGTTGAAATCCTTGAGAAAGCGAAATAATTTTTTGATTAAGAAGATTAATATTTAGTCATGATACAACAAGAATCTAGGTGTAAAGTTGCGGACAACAGTGGTGCTAAAGAAGCATTATGTATCAGAGTTTTAGGTGGTACTAAAAAAAGATATGCTACTATTGGTGATAAAATTGTTGTTTCTGTAAAGAAAGCAATGCCTGCAGGTAACGTAAAAAAAGGAGCTGTTGCGAAAGCAGTAGTTGTTAGAACTGCAAAAGAAGTTAGAAGAGCTGATGGATCTTACATCAGATTTGATGATAACGCAGTTGTTTTACTTAATGCCGCTGGAGAAATGAGAGGTACACGTATTTTTGGACCTGTTGCCAGAGAGTTACGTGAGAAAGATTTTATGAAAATTGTTTCATTAGCACCTGAGGTACTATAAAATATTTAACAATGGCGAAGTTAAAATTAAAGAAAGGAGATACAGTAAAGGTTATTACTGGTAACGATAAAGGATCAACAGGTGAAATCTTAAAGGTTTTAGTTGCTGAAAATAAAGTTATCGTAGCTGGTGTGAATAAAGTAAAAAAGCACACTAAACCTTCTGCTCAAAACCCACAAGGAGGAATTGTTGAAAGTGAGGCTCCAATTCAAATTTCCAACGTGATGCTATTAGATGGTGATGCTACCTCTAGAGTTGGAAGAAAAGTTGTGGACGGTGAAATAAAGAGATACGCTAAAAAAACTGATAAGATTTTAGACTAATGGAACAGTACGTACCAAATTTTAAAAAGCAATACGACGATAAAGTAGTTCCTGCTTTAAAAGAGCAGTTTAACTATAAGAATGTTATGCAGGTGCCAAAGTTGGAGAAAATAGTAATCAACCAAGGTATCGGTGATGGTGTTGCAGACAAAAGATTAGTTGAAAATGCTGTAAAGCAATTATCATCTATCGCTGGTCAAAAAGCAGTAACATGTTACTCTAAAAAGGATGTTTCTACTTTTAAATTAAGAAAAAACATGCCTATTGGAGCTAAGGTTACACTTAGAGGTCAAGGGATGTATGAATTCTTCGAGCGTTTAGTTGCTGTAGCACTTCCTCGTGTTAGAGACTTTAGAGGGGTTAACTTCAAGTTTGATTCAAGAGGAAACTACACATTAGGAATTAAAGAACATATCATTTTCCCTGAAATAGATATCGATAAAGTAGATAAAATTTTAGGAATGGATATCACTTTCGTTACTACTGCTGAAACAGATGAGGAAGGATATGCTTTATTAAAAGAATTTGGAGTTCCATTTAAAAACATTAAAAACTAATTGAGTCATGGCAAAGGAATCAATGAAAGCCAGAGAGGTGAAAAGAGCTAAACTGGTTGAAAAATACGCTGAGAAAAGAAAAGCTTTAAAAGAAGCTGGAGATTACGATGCATTACAAAAGCTTCCTAGAAACTCTATGCCGATCAGAATGCACAATAGATGTAAAATCACTGGTCGTCCTAAAGGTTACATGAGACAATTTGGATTATCTAGAATCCAGTTTAGAGAAATGGCTAACAATGGTCTGATTCCAGGTGTTAAGAAGGCAAGTTGGTAATTAATTGTTTAAGAGAAAAAGATTAAGTTATGAATACGGATCCTATAGCAGATTATTTAACAAGATTAAGAAACGCTATTGCTGCTAAGCATAGAGTTGTTGATGTTCCTGCATCTAATATTAAGAAGGAAATTACTAAAATCTTGTTTGATAAAGGATACATTTTGAACTACAAGTTCGAAGATGAAAATGGACCACAGGGTAATATCAAGATCGCTTTAAAATACGACTTGAAAACTAAAACTCCAGCTATTAAAGTTTTGAAAAGAATTTCTACTCCAGGTTCAAGAGCATATACTGGTGCTAAAGAGTTACCAAGAGTATTAAATGGATTAGGTATTGCGATTCTTTCGACTTCAAAAGGTGTAATTACCGATAAAGAAGCTAGAAATGAAAACGTAGGTGGAGAAGTATTGTGTCACGTATACTAAAGATTTAAAGAGATGTCAAGAATAGGAAATGCTCCAGTTGCTTTACCTTCAGGTGTTGAAGTAAATTTCAACAATGGTGAAGTTACTGTTAAAGGAAAGTTAGGAGAACTAAAGCAAGAAATTGCGGAAGGGATTACTGTTGAAGTAGCAGATAACGAGGTTCTTGTTAAAAGTGCTGACGAGTCAAAAGACCTAAAATCTAAACATGGATTATATAGATCTTTAATCAACAATATGGTTGTTGGTGTGTCTGAAGGTTTCACAATAAAGCAAGAGCTTATTGGTGTTGGTTTCAGAGCGAAAGTTACTGGGCAACAATTAGAGATGAATTTAGGATTCTCACACAATGTTGTTTTCTCTTTACCTCCAGAGGTTAAAGTGGAAGCTGAGCAATCAAAAGGTCAACCTCCTATTGTTACTTTTACTTCTGTTGATAAGCAGTTAGTTGGTCAAGTAGCAGCGAAGTTGAGATCGCTTAGAAAACCTGAACCTTACAAAGGAAAAGGTATTAAATTCGTTGGTGAACAAATTAGAAGAAAGGCTGGTAAGTCTGCTTAATAATAGATTTAGTTATGGCAACTAGTAAAGAAGCAAGAAGAACTCGTATTAAAGCGAGTATTAGAAAAAAAGTTGAAGGTACTGCTGATAGACCAAGGATGTCTGTATTCAGAAGTAATAAAGAAATATATGTTCAGTTAATCGATGATTTAGCTGGTAAAACATTAGTTTCTACTTCATCTAGCGATAAAGATTTTGACGCAAAAGGATCAAAAGTTGAGTTGGCTACTGCTGTTGGAAAAAAAGCAGCTGAAAAAGCTATCGCAGCTGGAATTGCTCAAGTAGTTTTTGATAGAAATGGATACTTATACCACGGAAGAGTTAAGGCATTAGCTGAAGGCGCTAGAGAAGGTGGATTAAAATTCTAATAAGAGATGGCAAAGAATAACGAAAATAAAGTTAGATCAAGCGAAATCGAATTAAAAGATCGTTTAGTAGCTATTAATAGAGTAACTAAAGTAACTAAAGGTGGACGTCACTTCTCATTCGCGGCTATTGTTGTAGTTGGTAACGAAGATGGAATTGTAGGACATGGTTTAGGTAAAGCTAATGAGGTTACTGAGGCTATTACAAAAGCTATTGATGAAGGAAAGAAGAATTTAATTCAAGTTCCTATCTATAAGGGTACTATCCCTCATGAGCAAGAAAGTACATTCTCAGGGGCAAGAGTTTTCATGAAGCCTGCTGCGTCCGGTACTGGAGTTATTGCTGGAGGTGCTATGAGAGCTGTTTTAGAGTCTGCTGGTGTTAAGAATGTATTAGCTAAATCAAAAGGTTCTTCTAACCCTCACAATGTTGTAAAAGCAACTATTGCTGCTTTAAGTGAATTAAGATCACCTATCGCTGTTGCTCAAACAAGAGGAGTTAAATTAGATAAAGTGTTCAACGGTTAATTAAATAAACATGGCGAAGATTAAAATCACTCAAGTTAGAAGCGCTATTAATTATCCAAAAAGACAAAAGGATACATTAAAAGCTTTAGGAATTTCAAAGCTTAACCAAACTGTTGAAAAAGAGGAAAACCCTCAAATACTTGGAATGGTTAGAGCGGTAGAACATTTAGTAAAGGTTGAGAAATAATTAAAGAAAATTTACAATGCAACTTAATAATTTAAAACCAGCAAGCGGAGCTACTAAATCTGATAAAAGAATTGGTAGAGGACAAGGTTCAGGTAGAGGAGCTACTTCTACAAGAGGGCACAAAGGAGCTAAATCTCGTTCTGGTTATTCTAGAAAGATTGGTTTCGAGGGTGGTCAGCAACCTATCCAAAGAAGATTACCTAAATTCGGATTTAAAAATCCTAATAGAGTTGAATATAAGGCTGTTAACCTAGGTTTGATACAAGGTCTTTCTTCTTCAAAAGGTATTTCTGACTTTACTCCAGCTGTTTTCGTAGAAAATGGTTTAGCGTCTAAAAACGAATTAATCAAAGTTTTAGGAACAGGAGAATTAAGTGATAAGATTAATGTAACTGCTCACGCGTTCTCAGCATCTGCAAAAGAAGCTATTGAAGCAAAAGGTGGTTCGGCTACTATTGCATAATAATTATGAATAACATTATTCAAAAGTTAAAGAATATTTGGGCTATTGAGGATTTGCGTACGCGAATCCTCAATACTGTTTTATTTCTATTAGTATATGTTGCAGGTACTCAAATATTACTTCCAGGTATTGACTCTGATATTCTTTCGAAGGCTGTAGAGTCAAAGTCTGGGAATGATTGGACAGATCTAATTAATCAATTTTCTGGAGGTGCTTTCTCCAATGCTTCAATTTTTGCATTAGGGATTATGCCATACATCACAGCTTCTATAGTAATTCAGCTTTTGGGAATGGCTGTTCCGCAGTTCCAAAAACTTCAAAAAGAAGGTGAGAGCGGTAGAAAGAAAATGCAGACTTATACTAAATTCCTAACTATTGCTGTTACGGCTTTTCAAGCTCCAGCATATTTAAGAATGTATGTAGGTGCTAAAGGGGCTATCGTGAATGATAACTTTTTATTCATGTTTACCTCTGTTGCAATCATGGTATCTGCTACATTATTTTTAATGTGGTTAGGTGAAAAAATTACAGAGAAAGGTATTGGAAACGGTGTTTCATTACTTATTACTGTAGGAATATTAACAAAATTGCCTGTAGCGATATTAGGAGAATTTAAGGAGGCATTTGCAGGTGATGCTGCCGGTGGTCGTTCTATTTTCCTTATTGTTGAATTTATTGCTTGGTTCTTTATAGTTTTATTTACTATTGCAATAGTAAAAGCTGTAAGAAAAGTTCCTTTAGAATATCCTAAACAAATGGTTGCCGGAGGCGCTATTAATAAAGTTCAAGGAGGAGGAAGAAGATACTTACCTTTAAAAATCGCTATGGCAGGTGTAATGCCTATCATCTTTGCGCAGGCAATTATGTTTTTGCCTACAGGTTTAGCAAGTTCTGATTTCTTAGGTGAAGGAGCGAGAGGTGTTATGCAAGAGATTGGAAATCCTAATTCTGTTTGGTATAATCTTACAACAGCAATTTTAATTGTTGTAATGACTTATTTCTATACTGCAATGGTTGTTAATCCAAGGCAAATGGCTGAGGATTTCAAAAAACAAGGGGCTTTTATTCCTGGAGTAAAACCAGGTAATGAAACTGCGGATTATATTGATGGTATCATGTCAAAAATTATGTTCCCAGGAGCTGTCTTCTTGGCTATGATTGCCATCTTACCTGTTTTTGCTAGAATGGCTCAGGTAAATGATTCTTTTTCATACTTTTTCGGAGGTACATCACTTTTAATTATGGTTAGTGTTGTTTTAGATACACTGCAGCAAGTTGATGGTTACTTATTAATGAGCCATTACGATGGTTTAATGAAAACAGGAAAAGTAAGAGGAGAATCTTCGCTTAGTGAATCTTCTTCTGTTGGAATGATTTAATCATTTTATGGGAAAAGAAGTTTATAAGACTAAGGAGGAAATTGAATTAATAAGAGAAAGTTCTTTGCTTGTTGCGAAAACTCATGGCGCAATTGCAGGATTAATCAAACCAGGTGTTACAACACTTGAGTTAGATAGAATAGCAGAAGAATTTATTAGAGATAATAATGCTATTCCCGCTTTTAAAGGCTACGGAGGGTTTCCAAATACATTATGTATGTCTCCAAATTCGGAGGTTGTGCATGGAATTCCTAATGATAAGCCGTTAGAAGATGGTGATATAATTTCTGTAGATTGTGGAGTGTTGAAGAATGAATTTTACGGTGATTCTGCTTACACATATATGGTAGGAGATGTTGCCGAGGAAACAAAACAACTACTTAAAGTAACTAAAGAAAGTTTGTATAAAGGTATTGAGCAAGCTAAAATTGGTAACAGATTAGGGGATGTTAGTTTTGCGATTCAACAAAAAGCTCATGAGTTTAACTATGGTGTAGTTCGTGAGTTAGTGGGACACGGTGTTGGTAGAGAATTACACGAGGAACCTCAGGTGCCTAATTATGGATCTAGAGGTAGAGGGATACAATTAAAAGAAGGATTGGTACTGGCGATTGAGCCGATGATCAATATGGGAACTCAGAAAGTTCGCTTTTTAAATGATGGTTGGAGTGTTATAACTCAGGATGGAAAACCTAGTGCGCATTTCGAACATACAATTGCGATTATGAAATCTGGCCCAGAAGTATTATCTTCGTTCGCCTTTATTGAGGAGGAGCTCAAAAAAAACGGAATAGAACCAATATAAAGTATGGCTAAACAACCATCTATAGAGCAAGACGGAACAATTATCGAAGCATTGTCTAACGCAATGTTTAGAGTTGAATTAGAGAACGGGCACGTAATTACGGCTCATATCTCTGGTAAAATGAGAATGCATTATATTAAGATTTTGCCTGGAGATCGTGTGAAGGTAGAAATGTCTCCATATGATTTAACAAAGGGTAGAATCACTTTTAGATACAAATAGAAAACTTATCAAAATGAAAGTTAGAGCATCTGTTAAAAAGAGAAGTGCCGATTGTAAAATCGTCAAGAGAAAAGGGAAAGTTTACGTAATTAACAAAAAGAACCCAAAATTCAAACAGAGACAAGGGTAAACTAATTGAATTAAGAACTAATTAAATTTTTATTATGGCAAGGATTGCTGGAGTAGATATACCAGATAATAAAAGAGGAGAGATTTCATTAACGTATGTTTTTGGAATTGGAAAGTCTTTAGCACAATCTATCTTAGATAAAGCTGGTGTAGACAGAAACGCAAAAGTTCAGGATTGGTCAGATGATGACACGAAAAAGATTCGTGATATCATTACTGAGGAAATCACTGTTGAAGGTGAGTTGAGATCTGAAGTACAGTTAAACATTAAACGTTTAATGGATATTGGATCTTATAGAGGAATTCGTCACAGAGCTGGTTTACCATTAAGAGGTCAGCACACTAAGAATAACTCTAGAACTAGAAAAGGTAGAAGAAAAACTGTTGCAAATAAGAAGAAGGCTACTAAATAATAGTCTTCAGATCATATAAATTATAAGTTATGGCAAAAGCTACAAAGAAAAGTACGTACAAGGTGAAAGTAGACCCAATTGGGGAAGCTCACATCAAGGCGTCTTTTAACAACATCATTATCTCTTTAACTAATGCTACCGGCCAAGTAATTTCTTGGTCATCAGCTGGTAAAATGGGATTTAGAGGATCAAAGAAGAACACTCCTTATGCTGCTCAAATGGCTGCTGAGGATTGTGCAAAAGTTGCTCTTGAGAGAGGACTTAGAAAAGTAAAAGTATACGTGAAGGGACCAGGAGGTGGAAGAGAATCTGCTATCAGAGCAATTCACAATTCTGGAATTGAGGTTATGGAAATAATCGATGTTACACCTCTACCTCATAATGGATGTAGACCTCCAAAGAGAAGAAGAGTATAATTTTAAACATTATTAAAGAAATTAAACATGGCACGTTATACAGGTCCTAAATCAAAAATCGCACGTAAATTCCGTGAGCCAATTTTTGGCCCAGATAAAGCTTTAGAAAAAAAGCCGTATGCTCCGGGTATGCACGGAAACGGAAAAAGAAGAGCAAAGAAGTCTGATTACGCGATTCAATTAGAAGAAAAGCAAAAAGCAAAATACACTTACGGTATTCTTGAAAAACAATTCTTAAACTTATTCAAAGAAGCGTCAAGAAGAAGCGGTATTACTGGTGAAAACTTACTTATGTTATGTGAGTCTCGTTTGGATAACACTGTTTTCCGTTTAGGAATCTCTCCATCTAGAAGAGGGGCAAGACAATTAGTATCTCATAAGCATATTACAGTTAATGGTGAAGTAGTAAACATTCCATCATACCAACTTAAAGCAGGAGATATTGTTGCAGTAAGAGAAAAATCTAAGTCTTTAGATATCGTTAAATCATCAATCGAAGGTAACACAAGAACTTTCCCTTGGTTAGAGTTTGACAAAAGCGCTGTTGCTGGTAAGTTTTTACAAGCTCCGATTAGAGAGGATATTCCTGAGAATATCAATACTCAGCTAATCGTTGAATTGTACTCTAAATAATTAATTGAATATTTTATAAAAAATTATATCATGGCAATTTTAGCATTTCAAAAACCTGATAAAGTTATAATGATCGAATCTGATGATTTCGAAGGACAATTTGAATTCAGACCTTTGGAACCAGGATTTGGTTTAACTATCGGAAATGCCTTAAGAAGAATTTTGTTATCCTCTTTAGAAGGGTTCGCAATTACTTCTGTAAAAATTGAAGGTGTTGATCACGAGTTTTCTACAATCAAAGGGGTTGTAGAAGATGTAACTGAAATCATCTTAAACTTAAAGCAAGTTCGTTTTAAAAAGCAAATTGAAGATGCTGAAACTGAAAAAGTTTCGATCTCAGTTTCAGGAAAAGATCAGTTAACTGCTGGTGACCTTGGGACTTTTATCTCTGGATACCAAGTTCTTAATCCTGATCTTGTTATTGCAAACATGGAACCTTCTGTTAAAATCGATATGGATATTACTATCGAAAAAGGAAGAGGTTATGTTCCTGCTGAAGAAAACAAACAAGCTAATGCTCCTGTTGGAACAATCGCTGTTGATTCAATCTTTACTCCTATTAAGAATGTTAATTACAGCATTGAGAACTATAGAGTTGAACAAAAGACTGACTATGAAAAGTTAGTTTTTAATGTTAAAACTGATGGTTCAATTCATCCAAAAGAGGCATTAAAAGAGGCTGCAAAGATTTTAATTCACCACTTTATGTTATTCTCGGATGAGAAAATAACATTAGATACTGAGGTAAAATCTGCTGCTGAAGAATTTGATGAGACTTCATTACATATGAGACAATTGTTGAAGTCTAAGTTAGTTGATATGGATCTTTCTGTTAGAGCTCTTAACTGTTTAAAAGCTGCTGATGTTGAGACTTTAGGTGACTTAGTTTCTTACAACAAAAACGACTTATTGAAGTTTAGAAACTTCGGTAAAAAATCTCTTACTGAATTAGAAGAATTAGTAATTAGTAAGGGATTATCATTTGGAATGAATGTTTCAAAGTATTTAGATAAAGAATAATAACGAACTCGGGTTTGTATAGCCCATAATACTCATAGACATGAGACACGGAAAAAAGTTCAATCATTTAGGAAGACAGAAGGGTCATAGAAAAGCGATGTTAGCTAATATGGCGGTGAGTTTAATTGAACACAAAAAGATTAGTACAACTGTTGCTAAAGCTAGAGCATTACGTCAGTTTGTTGAGCCATTAATTACAAAGGCAAAAACTGATGATATGAATTCTAGAAGAACAGTGTTCAGATACTTACAGAAGAAAGAAGCTGTTCAGGAATTATTTGGAGAAGTTGCTGCAAAAGTTGCTGACAGACCAGGAGGATACACAAGAATTCTTAAAACTGGTAACAGATTAGGGGATAACGCTGATACTTGTATCATTGAGTTAGTTGATTTCAATGAAAACATGTTAACTTCAGCTAAGCCTAAGAAAACAAGAAGAAAGAAGTCAACTAAAAAAGCTGCTCCTAAAGCTGAAGCTGCTGTTGAAGCTCAAGAAGAAGCACCAGTTGTTGAAGATGCAACTGTAGTTGAAGAAGTAAAAGAAGAAACACCAAAGGCTGAAGAAGCACCAAAAGAGGAGCCTAAAGCTGAGGATGATTCATCTGAAGAAAAGAAAGACGAAGGAAAAGCAGAATAATGTTAATGATTCGTTGATAAAATTGATAAAGGATAGTGTTATAAACGCTATCCTTTTTTTATGTTTGCACGCGATTAAAATTACTAGCCCGAAAGGGCTTTTTTATAGAAAGAGAGAATGAAGTACGTAGCGAAGAAAAAAGCAGTTATCGTTTTAGAAGATGGGAAAGTATTTTACGGAAAAGCTGCTGGTAAAGTAGGTACAACTACTGGAGAAATTTGCTTTAATACTGGTATGACAGGTTACCAGGAGATTTTTACAGATCCTTCTTATTACAAGCAAATTGTTGTAATGACAACATCTCATATTGGAAACTATGGCGTGGCAGAAAACGAAATAGAATCAGAAGGTATGAAGATCGCTGGAATGGTTTGTAAAAGTTTTTCTCCATACTATAGTCGTCCAGCTGGTAATTCTTCTATTCAAGATTACTTTGAAAATGAAGATATGGTTGCAATTTCTGATGTAGATACAAGAGCGCTTGTAAGATATATTAGAGACAAAGGAGCTATGAACGCTATTATTTCATCAGAAGAACTTGATGTTGATAAATTGAAGGCTCAATTGGCAGAAGTTCCTTCAATGGCAGGTTTAGAGTTATCATCGAAAGTAGCTTGTAAAGAACCTTACTTTGTTGGTGATGAAAATGCTGATTACAGAGTTGCCGTATTAGATTTAGGGGTAAAGAAAAACATTTTGAGATGTTTAGAAGCAAGAGGAGTTTACATGAAAGTTTTCCCTCATAATACTTCTTATGAAGAAATGATTGCATGGGAGCCTGATGGAATATTTTTATCGAATGGCCCTGGAGATCCAGCTGCTATGGCTGATGTTCAAGAAGAAGTTAAAAAGGTAATAGCGTCTGATTATCCCGTATTTGGTATTTGTTTAGGACATCAAATGATCTCAACTGCATTAGGGCTTTCAACTTATAAAATGCATAATGGTCATAGAGGTTGTAATCATCCAATTAGAAATGAAGAAACAGGAAAATGTGAAGTTACTTCTCAAAACCATGGTTTCGTAGTTAAAATGGAAGACGCGCAAGCAAATGATAACGTTGTGGTAACGCATGTTCATTTGAATGATAATACTTTAGCAGGATTAAGAATGAAGGATAAGGCCATCTTCTCGGTACAATTCCACCCTGAAGCTTCGCCAGGTCCACATGATTCACGATATTTGTTCGACAATTTTATTGAGAACATCAAAAAGGTAAAAGAAAAACAAACAGTTTAAGTAAATAACAATTTAGTTATGAGTTACATTGCAAAAGTTCACGCAAGACAAATCCTTGATTCCAGAGGAAATCCTACTGTAGAAGTTGAGGTAATTACAGAAAATGGTGTATTCGGAAGAGCAGCAGTTCCATCAGGAGCTTCAACTGGAGTACACGAAGCTGTAGAATTAAGAGACGGTGATAAAGGAACTTACTTAGGAAAAGGAGTTTTAAAAGCTGTTGAGAATGTAAATACTGCTATCAACGATGCTTTAGTTGGGAAGCATATTTACGATCAAAACGCTATTGATGCAGCTATGGTCGCTTTAGATGGTACTGCTAATAAAGGAAATTTAGGTGCTAACGCTATATTAGGAGCTTCTTTAGCTACTGCTAAATGTGCTGCTGATAACGCAGGTTTACCTTTATACAAGTATATTGGTGGGGTTAATGCTAACACATTACCAATCCCAATGATGAACATTATCAACGGAGGATCTCACGCTGATAACTCAATCGATTTCCAAGAATTTA
The DNA here is from genome assembly GCA_964230605.1 of Flavobacteriaceae bacterium. GTDB lineage: Bacteria > Bacteroidota > Bacteroidia > Flavobacteriales_C. Next base: position 9,048 of record CAXRIN010000011.1, on the reverse strand, counting down.
TGATTTCTCCAGTTGGAGCTGAGTCATTCTCACACGCTTTAAGAATGGGAGCTGAAATCTTCCATAACTTAAAAGATGTATTAAAAGGAAAAGGAATGGGAACTAACGTTGGTGACGAAGGTGGATTTGCTCCAAACTTAGGATCTAATGAAGAAGGTTTAGAAGTTATCATGCAAGCTATTGAGAAGGCAGGATACAAGCCAGGTGAAGAAGTATTCATTACTATGGATGCTGCATCTTCTGAGTTCTACTTAAAAGACGAAGGTGTTTACCACTTACATAAATCTTCAGGAGAGAAGTTATCGTCTTCTGATATGGTTTCTATGTGGGCTGAATTATCTGCTAAATACCCAATTATTTCAATTGAGGATGGTTTAGATGAAGATGATTGGACTGGATGGAAAGAATTAACTAACAAATTAGGAAGCAAAGTTCAATTAGTTGGTGATGATTTATTTGTAACTAACGTTGATAGATTATCTCAAGGAATTGAGCAAGGTGTTGGTAACTCAATCTTAGTAAAAGTTAACCAAATTGGTTCTTTAACTGAAACTATCAATGCTGTTGATATGGCGCACAGAGCTTCTTATACTTCTGTAATGTCACATAGATCAGGAGAGACTGAAGATGTAACAATTGCTGATTTAGCTGTTGCCTTAAACTGTGGTCAAATTAAAACTGGTTCTGCTTCAAGAACTGATAGAATTGCCAAGTACAACCAATTATTAAGAATTGAAGAGGAGTTAGGAGCTTCTGCTAAGTACTTAGGGAAAGGTTTGAAATTCGTTTAATCGATCATATAATCTTTAACAAGAATGAGCCACTCTTTTGAGTGGCTTTTTTGTTTCAATATTAATCCATTTGATTTACGATATATTCCCCAATCGCTAAACAAGCCGTCGCTGCGGGAGAGGGTGCGTTTAGTACATGGTAATGATTCTTGTTTCTTTCTATTTTAAAATCATAAACAAGATTTCCGTCTATGTCCAAAGCTTGAGCTCTAACTCCAGCTCTTGCAGGTTTTATATCGTCCATTTCTAAAGACGGAATCATTTTTTGTAAAGATTGAAGGAATAACTTCTTTGAAAAAGCCCTTTTATATTCTTCAATTCCTTGTTTCCAATGTTTGCCGAATAATTTCCATAAACCTTTATAGGTAAGCGCATCCCAACTATCTGAAAAGTTAAAATCGGTTTTGTTGTACCCTTCTCTTTTAAAACTGAAAACAGCATTCGGACCACATTCCACACCTCCATTTATCATTCGGGTAAAGTGTACACCAAGAAAAGGGAAATTAGGATCAGGAACAGGATAGATTAAGTTTTTTACCTTATGCATTCCTTTTTCCGTCAAGTCGTAGTAATCTCCTCTAAAAGGCACAATTTTTAAATCCAATTTAACTTTATCTTTTAGAGCTAATTGATCAGCGAATAAACCTCCACAGAATATGATTTTTTTTGCTTTGTAAGTCATATTGTTAGTGATGATTTTACTACTGTTTTCGGACTGAATAACGTTATCTACTTTATGTCCAATAAATATTTTTGAAGACGAATTTAGTCTTTGCAATTGCTCTGCCAGGACTTCAGACATTCTTCTGTAATCCATGATTCCGGTTGTTGGAACCCAAATAGCTTTAATGCCTTCAACAAAGGGTTCTTTCTCTTTGATTTCGTTAGAGGAAATCATTTCAATACCTTCACAACCATTCGCTTTACCATTATTAAAAATCTTTTCTAACTGTGGAATTTCATCCTCTGAAGTTGCAACAACTACTTTTCCGCAAACATCATGTGGTACTTTAAATTTTTTTGCAAAAGCAGTTAATTCATGCTTTCCTTTCATGCAAAGTTCCGCTTTCTTACTTCCAGGTTTATAATAAAGTCCACTGTGAATTACGCCAGAATTATTTCCAGTTTGATGATTGGCTAGAAGTTTGTCTTTTTCAAATACAACAATAGAAGAATGGGGGAATTTAAGTTGTAATTTGTAAGCTGTAGCTAAACCTAATATTCCTCCTCCAACTATAGCGAAATCAAATTCATTATGCATTTTCGACTTCTAGATCTAATGATTTGAATTTGCTTAATCTTCTCAATAATAACAGACCAGCTAAGAAAAATAGTGCTAAAGTAGCTACTCCCAATCTCTCAGCAAATCCACTTTCCATTCCCGCAGCGATTGTTTCTACAGCTGCATAGGTGAAAGTACCAGCAACAATAGCCACTTTTTCAGTTATATCAAAAAAGCTAAAAAATGACGCGTGATCATTAGTCTCAGGGAGAAGTTTAGAATAAGTTGATCTAAATAAAGCCTGTATTCCTCCCATAGCAAATCCAATCATGGCTGCAATTAGATATACCATCCATTTTTGATTCGCAAATACTGCTAATAAACAAACACCCAAGTATACGATTGAAGGTCCTATTAATGCGGAAACATTACCGAATTTTTTAGAAACTTTAGAGAAAATAAAGGCTCCTCCTATTCCTAAGAACTGCATAATTAAAACAAGCGGTACAAGTTCTCCCCCTTGCATATCGAATACTTTCATTGCAAAAAGAGGAGCGATAATAACGATTGTTTGAACTCCTAGATCAATTATAAAAAAGGCCGAAAGAAATCTTTTTAACCTCGGTAATTCTTTGATTTGTTTCCAAACATGTTTTAGTTCTTGAAAACCTTTCGACATCATTTCTTTGTTCGAAAGATCACTTTTTTCTCCTTTTGGAAGAACACTGAAGGTCCATCTGGCCCAACCAAACCACCATAATCCAACTAAAATAAATCCGATTCGGAACATTAATGTATTGCTCTCAATACCAAACAGACCTTTAGTTTTATCCAATACAATTACAAGTATTAATAGCAGAGAAGATCCAAGATATCCGTATGAAAAACCTTTCGCACTTACCTTATCATGTAGTTTTTTGGGTACTAATTCGGATAAGAACCCGTTGTAAAAAACTAAACTTCCGCTAAAACCAATACTAGCTATTATTGCACCAGCAATACCAATCCACTGATGTTCTGCATCGAAGAAAAATAAACTAGCACAAGCAACAGCTCCCATCGTACTAAAAAACTGCATGTATCTTTTTTTGTAACCGCCATAATCAGCAATTCCAGAAAGTAAAGGAGTGATTATGGATATCACTAAATAAGAAAAGCACATTGCGTAGGTGTACAAAGAATCTGAGGATTTGAAATTGATACCCAAAAACTCCGAATTATCGGGAACAAAAGCTTTGAATATTATTGGAAAAACCGTTGAAACAATTACCAAGTTGTAAGCCGAGTTAGCCCAATCGAACATTACCCATCCTTTGATTTGTTTTTGTTTTGAGATTTTAGTTGTCATTTTCAGTAAATGTAAATGTTAATATGACAAAATTCAATGGTTTATCAATCAAACAAAAACACAAAAAATAAATAAACGGACTTTATTGTTATGCTTTTAGACCTTTTTTATCACGTATATAACAGAGCTACACCTTTCTGGGGTGGACTTTCCTTTAATAGCGAATTGGATTCCTTTAAGCAGTCCAGGTAGTTTGCTTCCTGATTTATATTGTTCGCTTAACATGGAAACATATGCCGCATCAAAAGGCATTGGTATAATCTTTTCAACCTTAAAACCATATTTAGCCATTAACTTTTTCATGGTCGATGGATCAAAATGCCATAAGTGAATAGGGATGTCCCAAGCTGCCCAATATTCTTTATAATACTCTTGGTCGAATGAAGTATGATTAGGTACCGCAACAATGAATGCTCCGTTTGGTTTTAAAATTGAGTTTATTTTTTTCAAATATCCCTGTAAGTCATGAACATGTTCCAATACATGCCACATTGTAATTGCGTCATAACTTTCAGGAACAAGATCGTATAATGCAGAGGTTTCGTGTACTTTAAATTGCAACTTTGATGAAGCATAATTTCTGGTTTCTTCATCTTGTTCAATTCCTTCTGCTTGCCATCCCGATTGAATCATGATATTAGGGAAGTAGCCAGTTCCTGTACCTATATCTAAAATCTTACCTGAATTTTTTCCTACAGCACTATTAACTAAATTTCTTTTCTTCTTCAACATGTAATTTCTTACAAGGTGATATATTTTGAAGAATAATCCTTTTTGAGTATCTGAATGGGAAACATAGTTTTCACTTTTGTAATAAGGACCAATTGATTCGGTGTTTGGAGCGTCCTGTGTGAAATGAAATCCGCAATCTAAGCATTCGGACACAGGAAAAACTTCTCCTGTGTGAGAATGGTCTTTGATTTTGAATTTTTCTTGAATATTAGTTGAGTCGCAAACTGCGCAATTAGTATGATGTATTGTCCCCATTATTTGTATTGACCAATAAAGTCTGTGATTAATTTGAACACCTCGTTGTATTTAGAAAGGGTTAAATTTTCCGCAGTGTCGTAAATATCGTGATATGCTTTCGATCCGCCCATAGTGTAAATAAAAACAGATTTTACACCTTTCTCATCAAATGGAGCATGGTCTGAATTAAAAGATTTTCCCCTAGCGCCTATTTTTGCTAAATATCCTTGTTTGTCATTTATTGCTTTGAAAGCCTCATAAACATCAGTATGAATTCTACCATTTACCATCATTATTCCTTCGTCACCAGTACCCATGATATCGGTATTAATTTGAAGTTTTATTTTTTCTAACGGGAAGTATGGTTTGTCAACATAATGTTTGCTTCCCAATAAGCCTACTTCTTCAGCTCCAAAAGCAATGAAAAGTATCGAGTACTTAGGAGCGTTGCCAGGTGTAGAATAATGTTTTGCGAGGTTCAATAGCATTGCTGTTCCGCTAGCGTTATCATTAGCACCAGTATATATAGCATCAGGCCCTAACATCCCTAGGTGATCGTAATGCGCAGAGAATACTATAAAAGAATCTGGTTTTTCAGTTCCTTTAACGTACCCTAAAACATTTTGAGTGATTTCACCCTTTTTTAGTTTTGATTGAATATTGATTTCAATCTTTTTGTTTTTGTACGAAATTAAATTCTTTTTTATGAATAGAATTGGATAAGGTCTTTGTTGCTGACTCATTGCCCATGTAAACTTGTTAGTTTGCACCATTATAATTCCTTTAGCTTGGAAAGGATTGTGAATCATGTTGTCTAAAAATTCTAATTGAGTTGTATCAGTTATCTCAGTTTTGTCAACTATAAGAAAAGAATTAGAAAGGTCGGAGCTTAAAAACTTACCCATTTTTTTTGAGTCACCAACAATTTTGGGGTTTACCCATTTTAAGTCAAATTTTCCTTCAATACTCGGACAGCTTGCATCAACAATAAAATCAACTCCCGCAAACATGAGCTTTTTGTCAATTAACACATCTGCAGTACCTCCAAATGTGTTTACATTTATTTGGAATTCTTGCTTAAAGTCCGAATCAAAACGTTCCAGACCATATTCTTCGAATTTATTGGCAATGAAATTTGCTGCTTTTAAATGGCCATCTTTAACGTACCCTCTGCCAGCATAATTTTCAGAAGTTAGCGTGTCAACAAAGTCTCTTGCAAGATACAAGCCTTGAGAAAATGCAAATAAACTGTAAAATATTGTGATTACTAATAGAATACTTTTCATGTCCTCCTAAATTACAAAATTAATGCCTTAGAGAAATACATTGAATTATATCGATTTTTAAACTCTTATGCTTAGGGCAAGCGCAAGGCAAACGCCTACAAAATAAACTATATTTGTAACAGTGGATTCTATCATTAATCAAATAGTAAATCAAGCGAAATCAAATCCGAATTCTCATGCAATTGAAGGGAAAGATTTGATTGTGACTTTTGATGAACTATTAAAAGTTACCTATGCATTTGCTAATGCAATTAAAGTAACAGATTCCTGGATAGGTGTTGATGTTGCGTTAGGATGGAAAGCGTATCCTGCAATTTTAGCCTGTTGGTTAACGGGTAATGGTTATGTTCCGTTAAATTTTGATTTTCCAAAATCTCGTATTGATGAAATTAAGCAGCAGGTTAATTGGAAGATTTTAATTGATGAATCTACTCCTTTAGATAATGTAGAGGAGGTTGAAATTCTTTATGGAGAAAAGGCCTATTTACTTTTTACAAGTGGCACAACTGGAAAGCCAAAGGGAGTTCCAATTAGTCAGGAAAACTTAGAAGCATTTTCAAACCATTATCTGCAACATAGCAAGATTGATTTTAAATCGAGCGATAAGTTTCTACAAAGCTATGAACTGACTTTCGATGTGAGTGTGTTTTGTTATTTGATGCCTTTTCTCGTAGGCGGGAGTTTAGTACTTCCCGAGCAAACTAATTCCAAACAACTGGGCCTTTTTAAGGCAATACAGGATTATGGAGTTACTGTAACTAGTTTTGTGCCTTCGGTTATACGTTTAACATTAGACTTTCTGCCACGCGTACAATTTCCAAAATTGAGGTATTCCTTTTTTAGTGGAGAAGCTTTAATGGGAGATTGGGCGAAAGTTTGGATGAAATCAGTTCCTAATGCAAAGGTTTATAATTGTTACGGACCAACCGAAACAGTAATTGTTTGTACAGAAGAATTATTGAATGATTTGGATGAGGTTTATTTTCAAAATGGATTACCATTGCCGTTGGGTGAGAAGTTTGAGAACATCGATTTTAAAATTCTAAAAGGAGAAATTATTTATACAGGTAAACAAACTTTTAAAGGTTATTTAAATCAAGAAACAATTAAGGAATTTTCTTCAGGAGATTTAGCCCATTATGACGAAAACGGTAAGCTTATTTTTGATGGTCGTAAAGACAATCAAGTACAATGGAATGGATACCGTATTGAATTGGAAGAGATAGACAGAGTTTTATCATCAAAAACTGATGGTTGGGTTAAATCATTGTTTTTAAAAACAACTCAAGAATTAGTCATTTTCTCCAATTTATCCGAGCCAGAAATCAAATTGTTAATCCAAGAATCATTTCCAGATTATTACAAACCATCCCGAATTATTCAATTAGATGAACTACCATTGAACTCCAATGGAAAGATGGATTTTAATCAGCTGAAAAAAGTTGCATCAAAATAATTTTGCCTAATCAAAATAAAAAAGGTCACTCAGTGAGCGACCTTTTAAATATTCTTAAATCAAGTGTTTAATTAAGCTTGAGCTTCAACAGAAACAAATGATTTGTTGTTTTTCTTTTTTCTAAAAACTACTTTACCATCAGTTAAAGCGTATAAAGTATGGTCTTTACCAATACCAACGTTTTCACCTGGGTGGTGCTTAGTTCCTCTTTGACGTACTAAAATGTTACCAGCGATAACAGTTTCTCCACCAAATTTCTTTACTCCTAAACGTTTCGACTGTGAGTCTCTTCCGTTGTCCGTAGATCCAACTCCTTTCTTATGTGCCATTTCTTAAAAAGTTTTTATTAGTTAGCAGAAATTGATTCAATTTTAATTTGCGTGAACGCCTGACGGTGTCCATTTTGCTTTTGGTATCCTTTTCTTCTTTTCTTTTTGAAAACGATTACCTTATCTCCTTTAACGTGTGAAATTACTGTTGCAGTAACTTTCGCACCTTCTACAGCTGGGGCGCCAACATTAACTTTCCCATCATTGTCTACTAAAAGAACTTTGTCGAAATCAACTTTAGCTCCTTCTTCAGCATCCAAACGATGAACAAAGATCTGCTGCTCTTTCTCTACTTTGAACTGTTGCCCTGCTATCTCTACAATTGCGTACATAATACAGCTAATTTAAATTTTATAAATTTTGGGTCTGCAAAGGTAAGACTTATAATTTGATTATCAAAGTTTCTTTTTTTCGAGAAAGTTTCTCTAGATTTCGAGAGTCTCAAAGGTTTTTATTTGCAAGTAATCTATTCTTGTTAGAAGAAAATAAATTTTGAAAAGATTATATCTGTAGTGGCCTATGAGAATAGGCCATAAAAAGCCATAATGTTTATTAAAATACCATAATTCGTAAAAAAACAGACCTTCACGTAATGGTTCATGGCCTATTTTCATAGGCCACTACAGATGTAATTACTAAATTTCAAAAAATGATACGAGGGATTAATGATATTTGAAGCGAAACAAAGTGAATTAAAATTGTTGCAACAAATATTAGTTTTTAATCCATATAATGGTTACATTTGAAGAACGTTTTTGAGGAATAATTTCCTGATTTTAAAGATAATATGGAAACGAAAATTAAAGTTGATGGAATGACTTGCAAACATTGTGTTGCAACTGTAACCGATGTTTTAAGTGAAGTTGATGGTGTAGAGGAAGTAAACGTTTCTTTAGAAGGTAAGTCTGCTGAAGTCAAAGGAAATGTATCAAAAGAAGATTTAATTAAAGCATTAAGTGAAACACCTTTTAAAGGTTCGTAAGATGAAAAAATACTTATTCATATTTGTATCTCTAATTTTAATGGCTTGTGAGCAGACTATTGAAAAATCTTCTTTAAGTATTGCTGTAGAAGGAATGTCATGTGGACACTCATGTGCTCCTTTTATTGAGAAAAAGCTAAATCAAATAGAAGGAGTTTTGGAAGCTAAAGTTTCTTTCGAAAAGAAATCTGCTGAAGTTACCATTAATACCAATGAGGTTTCTAAAGAGGAAATTATCAAGAAAATTGAATCGATAGCAAATGGTCAGTATCAGGTGAAGGGTGTTGAAGAACAAAAGGCTGAAGAAGTAGAAGTTGATGAGTTAAAAGAAACTGAAAATTCAAATGACGGCGCTTCATCAGATTTTGACGTTACAAAACCAGAAGTGTCTAGTTCTACTGGGTTTCAGCTTCCTAATATATTTAGCTTGCTAAATTCTTTATTAAACTGATTGATAATTATCAACCTGAGCTCGATTCTTATTAGCTTGAAATTCAGTAAATTATGTTGGTAAAAACTTGTTAGGAAATATGGTGATTTGCAGAAAAATAGCGATTTTTATTACTTCTAAACAAATGAAAATCAAATATTTAACATGCAAATCACCAGTGATAAAGCTATCGTGCCTCTTTGTCATTCCTTCCCCTCTAAAGGGGATGTAAATA
>CAXRIN010000010.1:0-19330 GCA_964230605.1 Flavobacteriaceae bacterium | reverse complement strand
GTCTAGTCCAACATAGATATTCTTTCCTGTAAAATCTATACTTTTATCACGCATAAGTCTTTTATTTTAATATGTTTAGCGACTCCCAATCTAGGGATTTAAAATTTTAAGACTTATGCGCTTTTACATAGGTGCTAATTGTAAAAGCTTTTAATTTTTTCGAACTTATTTACTCAGCAAAAACCTTTTGCAGCAAGTCTGTTACCCTAGCAGCTGGTTGTTCTCTGATTTTCTTTTCCTCTTGAGCAAGAAGCTTAAACAAACCTTCGATAGCCTTTCTGGTTGTATAATCTTCAAGATCAGGATTTACTTTGGTGGTTAAAGGAATTTTATTGTAACGGGAAGCTAAAGGATTCCAATATTGAGTAACATTTACTGTTTTTAATGCCTTTTGTACGATAGGTTTGAATGTGGCATATAAGGAATCCTTTGTTGTTTTATTTAAGTATTGTGTTGCTGCATCATCATCCCCTTTTAAAATATTCAATCCATCACTTACATTCATACTTTTAATTGCATGAATAAAAATTGGGGCAGCTTCTTTTGCTGCTAATTCAGCTGATTTATTAAGTGTGACTTCAAATGTATCCACCTGTGCTCCCATTCCAATTAAACGAAGCTTATCTTCCATTTTTTTTGCTTCCTCTGGAAAAGGAATTCTAATGATTTGATTGTTGTTAAATCCGTCAACGGCACTTGCCTTCGCTCCTGCTTTTTCTATTCCAACATTTAAAGCTTCTTTTAACCCTGCAACAATCTCATCATTTGTTAAAGGCACAGAATTAGTTGTTGAGACGGTACTCTGAGCTTTTTCTTTGATTGATTTCAAATTAATTTGTGCTGATCCAAAGAAGGATGTAAAAACAAAGGCTCCTATTAGTATTTTTTTCATTTTATCGATTTTAATTACCAATTATCAATTTTCATTCCAAAACCTTAACCATTCAGAATCGTAGGCGTAAAATTACCAAACACTTTCAAATGAGTAAAACTGTATTAATAATTGATGATGTTGGCTTTGACAGAACTATAATTTCTGCTCTTTTAAGGCAAACTGGTTTTGAAGTTATTGGAGAAGCTTCAAACGGAAAAGATGGTATTAAAAAAGCGCTTGAATTAATGCCAAATATAGTTTCACTTGATAAACGCATGCCCGACATGGACGGGATTGAAGTTTTAAGAGAACTGCGCTCAAAAGGTTTTAATCAGAAAATCATTATCATAAGTGGAGATGAAATTGAATCGGTTATTGAAGACGCAAAGTTATTGGGTGTTAATTGCATTTTAAAGAAGCCAGTAAACAGAGAGCAAATCCGAACTGAATTCAATAAAGATTAAACTTATTTTAACTCAACAGGACCTGAACTTTCATCACTCACAATAACTCTTACATTAGGCAATTTAGATTTAACTTCATTAAATTTCTCTGTCTTCCATTCAGGATGGTCTTGGATATCTAAAATTTGTAAAGAATCTAATTTATATACAACATCTGGTAGATTTGCCATGTACCTTGTCCCAGCCAGGTTTAAATACTTTAAATGCTTTAAGGTTCCTATTTCTGCAGGCAAAGTTCCCATTTTATTAAATGATAAATCCAAACACTCAAGGTTTTCCAACTTTGCTATATCAGCAGAAATACTTGTTAACTTTTGCATGCTAATGTCAAGTTTCTTCACTTTTAGTGGCTCTTTTAATGCATCAGACAAACTATAATAAGTCATACCATCACTCAAACAGTCTGACATCATATCCACAAATCCGGTAAAAATAAAAAACACAACAACTAGTAAAGAGTAAAACTTTTTCATAGTAAAAAAATTATAGGTTATGATTTGCTTACGAAACAAAAGCCAACTGCGTTGCAGTTGGCTTTGGGGAATTGGGGATTTGCAAGCCAAATTCCTGTTTTGTGTGTTCTTCATTCTGGGGAGAAATGAAGAAATGAGGTTACTTGTGTTTCTGTACTTATTAACTCTATTTTAAAAGACGACACCTTAAATTATATGTAAAACCAAGTTTACTTTCTGTGAAATAAAAATTCAACTCTGTTAAATCCAATACATTTCAAGAAATATTGCTTCTGAACAAATCTTGTTTAATTAACTTAGTGTTTATGGACAAGGATTTTGTGAGCAAGTTATACGAGGAGCATCAAACCACTCCTAAATGCCCATCACCAGGAAAAGTAGCCAATTGGTTTAGTAAAACATTAGCTATACTTTTCCCAGGTACATGTGAAATTGAATTTAAATCTGAATCTGAAATAAACAACTTCTTAATTGAGTTACGAAATGAGCTTTCAGAAATATTAGTTTGCGATACACTTAAGCAAGAAGCTAATAAAGAATCAATTTTAAACGATTTTTTCAATCAGCTTCCTGAAATAAAATCATTGCTTGATAAAGATGTAGAAGGTTTATTTCAAGGAGATCCTGCTGCAAAAAGTTATGCGGAGGTTACGCGTTCCTACCCTGGATTTTATGCTATTGCAGCTCACAGGATAGCTCATGCGTTGCATCGCATGAACGTATCATTGATTCCAAGAATGATTAGTGAATTATCGAAATCTCAAACAGGAATCGATATTCATCCTGGTGCTTTAATTGGAGAGTATTTTTGCATTGATCACGGAACAGGAGTTGTTATTGGTGAAACAACCATTATTGGAAACCATGTGAAACTTTACCAAGGAGTTACTCTTGGAGCTTTAAGTGTAGCGAAAAAAGACGCTACCAAAAAACGACATCCAACAATTGAAGACGGTGTTGTTATTTACGCTGGTGCTACAATTTTAGGTGGAAAAACTACTGTTGGTAAAAACAGTGTAATTGGCGGTAATGTTTGGTTAACCAGAAGTGTTCCTGCCGAATCAAAATTATATTATAAAGCTGAAAATCAAAGTTATTAAGATGTTTGTAGAAGATTTAATCGGGAACACTCCCCTAGTTGAAGTTCGTCATATTAATACAAACCCGAATGTTAAAGTTTATTGTAAACTAGAGGGACAAAACCCTGGAGGCTCTGTAAAAGATAGAGCTGCTTATGGAATGATAAGTGAGGCCTTAAAAAGAGGCGACATAAAAAAAGGAGATAAACTTGTTGAAGCAACATCCGGTAACACAGGCATTGCATTAGCTATGATTTCCAGACTACTTGGTTTGGAAATGCATTTACTTATGCCAGACAGTGCAACTGTTGAACGTGTAAAATCAATGGAAGCTTATGGAGCCAAAGTAATTTTAACTCCAGCTGAAAAAACAATTGAGCATTCAAGAAAAGTTGCTGAAGAAATGGCAGCAACTGGTGAATATTTCATGCTAAATCAATTCGCAAATCCAGATAATTATGGAATGCACTACAAAACAACTGGCCCAGAAATTTGGAAAGACACAGATGGGAAAATAACTCATTTCGTTTCTGCAATGGGAACTACTGGAACTATTATGGGAGTTTCCAAATATTTAAAGGAACAAAATCCAAACATTGAAATTGTTGGAACTCAACCTACTGATGGTTCTAAAATACCAGGAATAAGAAGATGGTCACCTGAAATGGTACCAGATATTTTTGATGCATCGAGAGTTGACACTGTATTAGATGTTTCTCAAGAAGAAGCTACAACAATGGCTAGAAGAATGGCTAAAGAAGAAGGAATATTGGCAGGAATGAGTTCTGGTGGTGCTTTAGCAGCCGCAATTCGCGTTGCCGAAAAACTAGACTCAGGAATTATTGTTTGTATTACTTGCGATAGAGGTGATCGTTATTTGAGTAGTAATTTGTTTGAATAAATCATTTTATTTCAAAAAATAAAACATAAATGAAACTCAGTACTATTTTTTTATTACTTGCATTAGTTGCTGAGATTTTAGGTACTATTGGAGGATTTGGTTCCTCCGTTTTTTTTGTTCCAATTGCTAACTTTTATTTCGATTTTGAATCTGTTTTAGGATTAACAGCGATTTTTCATATTTCAAGCAACTTAAGTAAAATAATGTTGTTCAGAAAAGGGTTAGATAAAAAGTTACTCATCAATATTGGAATACCTTCGGTAATTTTCGTGATAATTGGAGGCTATTTAACAAAACTTTTCACTGGAATATATTTAGAATTTGCACTAGGGATTTTTTTAATTGTATTAGCACTTATTTTCCTCATTAAAAAGAACTTAGTTATTCAGCCTAACAAACAAAACGCCTTAATCGGCGGAGGTTTATCTGGCTTATCTGCTGGACTTTTAGGAACTGGTGGAGCTATTCGCGGATTAACAATGACAGCCTTTGATTTGAACAAAAGCACTTTTATTGCCACTTCTGCGTTTATTGATTTTTTAATTGATTTCTCTAGAACATTCGTTTACTACCACAATGGTTACATCCACCAACATGATTTAATATATATCCCATTCTTATTAGTGATTGGATTAGTTGGAACAGCAATTGGCAAAAAAATCTTGAACTATATCCCTCAAAAGAGATTCAAACAAATATCGCTTGGTTTGATTTTATTGATAGGACTAATTACGTTGACTAAGCTTCTAATAGTTTCGGAATAACTGATACACAAATAAGGTTTCGAGAAGTTTATAAAACAACCAATTAGTCTTGTTATGGCCAATTTTCATAGGCCACTACAATCAGAGAAAAATTGTAAATATTATGCTATTTGATGATGCTCTTGAATTATAACATCTGCAATGGTATTCAGTTTATCCTCAAATGCCAAAGTAGACTTTTCTCCTGCTAATTTTAGAGCCTGCAAGTTTTCCTCTTTAACATTATCCATATCCACATCGGCAGCTCCAAGTGTTGGTTCAATTCTGAAATACTGATGAGGCACATCCTCTGAATCAAAAACATGTCTTAATTGATAATCAACTGTTTCGGCAGATCCCGACATCATTATATCAATAATTGGTTTCAACCACTCCGCAGCCCCCCAGCCTTTTGCTTTATTATACATGTAAGGTTTTTCGGCCGAACCTGTACCTAATGAAACCATAAAGATATCTTTTGCACTCACCCCTCTCCCATTTTCATTTTTAAAATGCTCTCTTGCCTCAACATAAGCACACATACTAGGATTATTGGCAAACACTCCTCCATCTACTAAAGCATATTCATTTCCCGTTTTACTGGAAATTTTTGCTGTTTCAAAATACGTTGGTGCAGCGCTTGTAGCTCGAGCAATTTCCCATACTTTAAAATCATAATGCTCATTTCGAACAGCTTCAAACTGATTGAAAAACATTGCTCTTCTATTTTGAATATCATAAGATGGTAACAAACACGGTTTAATCAAATCAGAAAGCCATAAATCTTCACCCAGATTTTCCTTTAAGATATTTTCCAAATTGACAGCAGGATATTTCTCTTCAATGATTCCACCCAAAGAAGTGATGGAATGCATTAATGATTTGTGAAATATTTGATCTCCATTTTTCATATAAAGCTCAACCGCATCTTTTGCATGATATTTTGCTTTCCCGTCATCTCCTGGACATAACAAAAATGTAGTTAGTATGCCTCCCGTACTCGTCCCAGCAATCATATCGAAATAATCGCCAATTTTAGTATTATCATTATTTGTCTTTTTTTGAATAATGCGCTCTAACTTATGAAGTAATTCACCCGGAAGAATACCTCTAATCCCTCCACCATCGATAGTTAAAATCTTGATCATGAGATTAAAAATAGACTATTAGATTGATGATTTTGTCAAACTTTAAACTGCCCTCCCTAAACCATGATTACCTGTAAGTCCTTGTTTTAATAAATCCAAATGCGCTTTTAAAACATTTTCTTTCCATTGCAACTGGAATACATATTTCTCCTGTTTCAGCACCCAAACAAAATGATGATCATTGTCTATTTGGTCAAACAATCTCAATATATCTTCACAATAAGCTGATTTGCTCTTGTAGAAATGACTCTCGAAAAACGATTCCGAAATCGAATTAATTACACTTCTAAAATCCGACAAATCCTGTACTCCTAGTTGTTCTTTAATTTTTCTGATTGAATATTTCATGATAATTTTTTTCTGTTTTTCAAACTTACTTTCACAAACCGTAACTAGTTTGAGGAGACAATTGCAATTAATGTACCTTAAATCACAAACCATTATGTTTTTCAATCTTAAATTTGCCCCGAAATTGATTTTTAGATGAAAGGATTTGTAGTTGCTGTAATAACAATTTTGATTTCTGTTTCAGCCCTAGGGAATAACAAAGACACCACCAATCACACTCCTGGGTTTTGCAAGGACACTTTTAATTTAGCTCAACATTTTTCAAAAGGACACGTCAAAGGGCACGTTCGAAACTTCTTCATGAACACCATAAATGAAGGAAGTTTGAGAGATTATTGGACTAACGCTATTGGAATGTCTTTGCATTACGAATCTCTTCCATTTTATGGTTTTATGTTTGAAATGAAAGGTATTTTCACGTTTCAAACCATCTCATCGGATTTAAATTATATAGATCCTTTGAGCGGTAAAAGTTCGAAATGGGAAATTGAGCTTTATGATATTTTAGACAGAGAAAACAAATCTGACTTAGACAGATTGGAGGAGCTTTTCCTTCATTACCAATGGAAAAACTCATTTATTAGATACGGAAGAATTCCAATAGACAAAACTCCATTGGTTAACGCAAGAGATGGTCGAATGAAGCCTTTTGCTTTTGAAGGAGCATATAGTGAAATTGGGATTTCGGAAAAATGGAAAACAAAATCGATGCTATTGCATGGTGTTTCTCCTAGAAGTACTGTTGAATGGTTTCAATTCCATGAGGTTATTGGATACAACAACAACGGTTTTACTCCTAGTGGTGCAAAAGCCGATTATCACCATCATTTGAATAGTAACTTTTTAATTGCGGAGGAAATTAACTTCAAAAACAACAACTTTAGCTTTAGCGCCTGGGAATTTTATTTCGACAAGCTTATTAATCTCAATTGGCTTCAATTCGAAACAAAAACTAAAAACTGGAAAATTGGAGTTATTGGCGTAAATGAATTTGGTTTGCATCATCAATCGGATCTTAATGAAGAACATCAATATTATACTCCTGGAACAAGAGCGCATGTGGCTTCAGAATTAATTGAGTTCAAAAATGGTAATTGGAAATACAAAGCTGCTCGATCAGATGTATTTGGAAATGGAAAGTTTTTATTCCCTAGAGAATTAGGTAGAGAAAGGTTATACACTTCTATTCCTAGGTCATGGATGGATGGTTTTGGAAAATCTTCCATGACTAACTTCGGAATAAACTATAAACCTAAAAAGAAAAAAGAATTAGAGTTAGATTTAGTTACAAACTTTGTAAAAACTCCTGGACAAACAAACTATGCATTTAACAAATATGGTACAAGAGATTACATTCAAACCAACTTTGAAATAGATTATAACTTTGAAGGAAGACTAAAAGGACTTGAATTGGATTTACTTTACATCTATGTAAAAGATGTTCATGCCAAAACAATAACTTACATTGAAGCAGCTAACAAAACCAATTTTCATCAGATCAATCTGATCATGAATATTAATTTTTAGAAAAGCACATCCCCTCAGCCTGCGGCTGAGGGGATTCAAATTAACTTATTCTACCCCAATTAATTTTCCCACCAGAAGAACTTTGCAAGTTTTCATAAATCACTTGATTTTTAGGATCAATCAAATCAGGGTCAGCCTCTAATATCTCCATTGCTTTGGCTCTTGCAAAGGATACAATTTTCGAATCTTGAACGATATTGGCAATTTTCATATCCATTATTCCACTTTGCTGAGTACCCTCAATATTTCCAGGACCTCTTAATTTCATATCAACCTCACTTATCTCAAAGCCATCATTAGTCCTAACCATAGTTTCCATCCGCACCTTACTTTCCTTACTTAGCTTTTGCCCTGTCATAAGTATACAGTAACTCTGCTCACCTCCTCTTCCAACTCTTCCTCTTAATTGATGTAACTGACTTAAACCAAAACGTTCAGCACTCTCTATGACCATTACAGACGCATTAGGAACATTAACTCCTACCTCAATAACAGTTGTTGCCACCATGATTTGAGTTTTACCTTCCGCAAATTGCTGCATTTCATAATCCTTATCTGCTGGTTTCATTTTCCCATGAACAATAGACAATTGATATTTTGGACGAGGGAAATATCTCGTTATGCTTTCATAACCGTCCATTAAATCTTTATAATCCATCGATTCCGACTCTTCAATCAGCGGATAAACAACATAAACCTGTCTGCCCAAATCAATTTGTTGTTTCATGAAACTTAAAACTCGAATCCTTTGACTATCCCTAAAGTGCCTCGTAATAATTGGTTTTCTTCCAGGCGGTAATTCATCTATAACCGAAGTATCCAAATCACCATATAAAGTCATAGCTAAAGTCCTTGGGATTGGAGTTGCTGTCATGACTAAGATATGTGGAGGAGTTGTGCTCTTTTTCCAAAGTTTTGATCGTTGGGCAACACCAAATCGATGTTGTTCATCGATAACAGCCAAAGCTAAATTCTTGAATTTCACTTTATCTTCAATCAAAGCATGAGTTCCCACAAGAATCTTCAGCTCGCCTGACTCAATACCTTCATGAATAGCTCTTCTATCTTTTGTTTTAACTGATCCCGTTAACAAACCAACTTTCAATCCCAAAGGTTCAACCAATTCTTGAATACCTGCTTGGTGTTGCTGGGCAAGAATCTCCGTTGGCGTCATTAAACAAGCCTGATAACCGTTATCAATAGCTAAAAGCATAGCCATTAAAGCAACCAAAGTTTTCCCACTTCCAACATCACCTTGAACCAATCGATTCATATGATAGCCAGAAGCAACATCGCGCCGAACATCCTTTAATACTCTTTTCTGGGCACCCGTTAAATCAAACGGTAAAATATCTTTGTAAAGCTTATTAAAATTCTCTCCTACCTCTTTAAAAACAAAGCCTCTAAACTTCTTTTTATTCGCAACTTTGGCTCGAAGAATTTTCATTTGAATATAAAACAGTTCATCAAACTTCAATCTTCCTTTCGCCTTATTGATAATTTCATGATTTTGAGGACGATGAACCTCTAAAAATGCTCTTCCTCTAGACATCAATTTGTATTCCTCAACTAGGTAATCTGGTAAGGTTTCTTCAATTTTACCATTAACCTCCAAAAGCAAATTCTCCATCAGCTTTCTAAGCCCATTAGAATCTAAATATCTAGCCTTTAACTTTTCTGTTGAAGGGTAAATTGCCTGTAATCCCTTTTGTCCTTTTTTATTCCACTCAATTACAGGCACTATTTCTGGATGAGAAATATTAAACCGATTATTAAATAAAGTTGGTTTTCCAAAAATCACATAATCTAAACCAGGCTTTAATGTCGGTTTAATGTATTTAATCCCTTTAAACCAAACTAATTCAATAGTCCCTGTTTCATCTCTTAAACGAGCTTTTAGTCGAAGTTTCCTACCAGAGCCTTCTTCCATTACATTGACTAGCTTCCCTTTAATTTGAATGTTTTGTAATTCAGGATGAAGCTCCCCAATTTTATAAAAATGAGATCTATCTACATACCGTAAAGGATAGTGCTCAATTAAATCCAACCATGTATAAATCCCAAACTCCTTTTTGAGTAAATCAGCCTTTTGAGGACCAACGCCCTTAAGGAATTCAATTGGTGTATTTAGAATAGAATCTTTGATGTTTTAAAATTAAAATATTAAAACTCATTCTTCAATAGCGTGATAAATTGCAGCTTGAATATCAGTACGAATACTCATTCTTATCAACTTCTTATTTTCCGCATCTGGATAAACTCTGTTAGACAAGAATATATATAGTAAATCTTTCTCTGGGTCAGCCCAAACTAATGTCCCTGTAAATCCCGAATGTCCGTAACTACTTTTGCTCACACATGAACAACTTGGACCTGAATCATCATCAGTAGGTTTATCAAAACCTGCACCTCTCCTGTTTTCTTCTTCTGGAAATTGAACTTTAGTAAACTCATTAATCACATCAGCCGACAAAAATCTCTCACCACCGTATTCACCTTTATTTAAATACATTTGAAAAATCTTAGCCAAATCGTTAGCATTTGAAAATAATCCTGCATGTCCTGCAACACCTCCTAACATTGCGGCTCCTGGGTCGTGAACTGTACCATGAACTAACCTTTTTCGGAAATTCATATCGTTTTCAGTTGGAGTGATCTCCGACTTAGAAAACTTTTCTAATGGTCTATAAGTCAATGTTGTTGCTCCAAGGGGAGTATAAAATAGAGAATCTGAAACTCTATCCAAACCACTATTATAATGCTTCTCAATTATATCCTTGTAAAAGTAATATCCTAAATCACTGTATCTGTATTCCTTTTCTTTATGAATCCCATGATTAACTAACCAATATCTAATTGAGTCTTTATATTCCTTTCTGATATAAAGCCCCTCAGCAACTTTATTTGGATATTCTTCCGATTGAGTATTACTGTACACATCAAACTTCAGCTGCCCTCTTGATAGTGTTTTTTTATAAAAAGGAATCCAAGAAACCAGGCCCGCATTATGCGCTAACATTCTACGAAGATTCATATTGATATAACAAGTAGAGTCAACATATTGCAAATAATCACATAGATTATAATCTAAATTTAAAGCCCCTTGATCAACGAGCTTCATTAAATTTGGTACAGAAGCAGTTACTTTGGTTATAGATGCAAGATCATAAATATCAGTTGATTGAACTGGTCTTTTTTTTTCGTAAGTATGATAACCAAAGGCTTTATTGTAAACAACATTACCATTACGAGCTACTAGAGCCTGACAACCAGGGTAAGCTTTTTCTTCGATTCCTTTAAGAGCAATTGAATCAACTTGCTTTAATTTTTCAGAATTAAAACCCTCCTCCAAAGGAATTGAGTACTTCAATCTGTTTTTTTTTGTAATGATTCCTTGTCCTGCTTTAAATTTTTCAGAAGCTGTTACTGGCAACTTTCCTTTTGCATCAATACCTCCAAAAATTAACTGAGCTGCATATTCTTGAGAAAGGATAGTATTTTCATAAGCCATTACCAAAGCTTCAGTTTGTTCTAATTCTGGATAAATACCTAAAGAGTATGGATTAGCGAAAACGGAAACAATAGTTTTATGCACTGCATTAATGTTTTTCAATACGTCCATCATTTCAGAAGTCAATCCAAACTTTTTACTCGGAGATCTACTATTCCCATGAACACCAACTATTGTTAAGTTATAATCCTTTAAATCATTCACTAACTTGATAATCTCTTCTTTAGTTGGCTTATTTGAAATTGAAAAATGCTTTACAGGCGCATAGTTCCCCAACATCTTTTGGAAAGAAGTAATATCATTCTCTCCAATACTAACGCTTGCCAGTTTTAACCTTGACAATCCTTGAAGAGGAACTATTTGATTTTCGTTTTGCAATAAAGTCATTGCATTTTCAACCAACTTTCTTCTCACCAGCTGAGCCTTTTCAGTATTCAATTCGGTAATTAAACTATCAGTAGATAAAGGCTTGAATTCATTTAACCCCACCCATTTTTTCAGCTGAAGTACTTTTTTCACTCTTGCAGTAATCTCTTTTTCTGTAATCTTTTTCTTATCAACTGCTTTTTTAATGTACTCAATGGCTTTCCCAACATCTTGAGAAAAAAGTAAAATATCATTTCCAGCAAGCAAAGCCAACAAATCCACCTCTCCAGTTTCATAGTATTTACTAACACCGTGCATATTTAAAGCATCGGTAAAAGCAAGTCCTTTAAATCCTAATGAATCTTTTAACAAGCCTTGGACAATGGCTGGAGATAAAGTTGAGGCTCTATTTTTAGTTTTATCAAGTGAAGGAATATACAAGTGCGCAACCATTACACTCCCCATCCCACTATCAATCAAAGCCTTAAAAGGATACAATTCAACTTCTTCCAACCTTTCTTTTGAATGTTTAATTACCGGCAATCCTAGATGTGAATCTACATCAGTATCACCATGTCCTGGAAAATGTTTAGCACATGCTAAAACTTTATTATCCTGCATTCCTTTCATGTAGGCATGCGACAATTTTGTAACATGCTCCTTAACTTCTCCAAATGATCGGGAATTTATTACGGGATTATTTGGGTTCACATTTAAGTCAACCACAGGCGCAAAGTTTACATGAACTCCAGTTAAAGAACACTGACGAGCAATTTCAACTCCCATATCATAAACTAACGATTCGTCTTGAACAGCCCCTAAAAGCATTTGACGCGGAAATTGAATTACCGAATCCAAACGCATTTTCACACCCCACTCTCCGTCTATTGAAGTCAACAAAGGCACCTTTGATTTGGCCATAAATCGATTATGCGCATTTACTTGTCTGGCAGGACCTCCTTGCATATATATCAACCCTCCAATGCCATAATCCGAAATTAGCTTATCAATTTTGGATAGTTCTGCTTCCCCATTTTTCGTGTACACAGGATACATGATTAATTGGGCAATTTTTTCCTCTAATGTTAAAGATTTCAAAACAGAATCAACCCAAGCTGATTCGATCGTTGTAAACTCTGGAACTTTAACCCTAGCAATATGATCTTGAAAAGCTGTTGCTTTTTCTTTGGTTAAAAAGCTTAATCCAACACCTCCAAAAACAACCAGTAAAATGAAATATATTTTGCGCATAAGTTTATCTGACTCTTAATTCTAAAAATAGATAAACACTTTCTGCAAAAGTGATTCCAAACCCCTTTTGTATTCACAAATAATTATTGAAAAAGATAAATGTTAGTTTTTAACACAATCAGCGGAGTTTCGTTTCCCTCCTTCCTTTTCTTTTCGCTTACAGCCAGGACGCTTTGTTAAGTAGAAACGAAGATTAAAGTATAAATCAGTACCATAGAAATCCCAAACCCCCATCATACTCAATAATTTATCGGTACCAATTGTGAAATAACCAAATCTCAATGCCGTACCTAATCTTAAATCTTCGTAATTAAACATCGATGCGGTTAAAGAACCTTCAAACCATTTCCTTTGATACCTCCCTGTTAAAGCCCATACATCAGGTCTTCTAACTCCCAATGAAGCTCTTCTTGGAATACCTTGAGTTATCATTCCACTTAAATAATAATAGTTTTGATAATTGTAATCCACCATTAAATTCAATGCTGCCGGGGTTAACATTCTGAATCTATCAGCAGTTTCCACATTCGTAAAGTTGTTATTAGCAAAACTTCCAAATTGACCAAATGTCAATTGGCTCCCATCAAAATTAGTAGCGGATAAATCAGACTCTACATCGTAACGCTGAGCATTTTTGTTGAAGTTTATATAACCTAAATCAACAATCGCTGCAGATATTTTGTACTTGTAATCATAAGGTTCGCATGCAGAAGCTTCTGAATAAGGCTCATAATGCGTTACGTTGTGAAATGTCTTTTTATAAACAAACCCTAAATCAAATGCCACTCCACTTCCTGCAATGTTGCTATTTCCGTCGTTCGGTCCGGTTCCGTATGCAACTGTCCCGTCAAAAACAAAAAAATCGGTTGTATTTGGATCTTGGATATTAAATTCTAAATCTTTTACTCTCACCCCAGCTCCTGTATACCCGTTGAGTATTTTTAGTGTCAAACCAGCCCCCATTGTTTCATGAGCAAAGTGATAGAATGTATTTGAATAGGATAATGCGTACTCTGCATAGGCCATCTGGTTCATGTACATATTCTCAGCCGACAGTATTTGATCATAGTAATCTACCATACCATAAGTTCCTTCTGTAAGCAAAAGGCCTACTTCAGGAGAAATCCTTCTGAAATCAAAATGAGTCCTTAACCTAGTTGAAAAAGCGAATCCGTGATTTTTATATTGAATTGCGGCTGAAATTAACTGAACATCTGAATCCTGGTAACCTCCCTTTTTACTATCATTTAGATTAAACTGATAATCAGGCCATTCTTTCCCCAAAACAATATTTGGAAAAAAACTAAATTGTGTTCCTTTCATGTAAAGAAAGTTGTTGTACACAAAAGTCCCTGCACCAATTAAATGTACATCCAGCCAAACTTTATTATCAAGAGTATTTGTAGGGGTGTGAAGAAACGTTTTTGTTGGGTCATAATTTGAATGTGCTATTCCATATTCGTCTTGAGAGAAACCAAAACTCACATTGAATAACAATATTAACAACACCAACTTTTTAAGCACGCGCAAAAATAAAAAATGTAAATCCAATCAAAGAATTCAAACAGATCGAATTACTAACATATTTTTTAAAGTATTATTTTATTTGGTAGGCAACCTTTTTATTTTAAACTTGTTTAATATTTGTCACCAATCTTCTAAAAAATGAAATTATCCCTCAATTTGCTTAAACCCTTGATTTTAACATCAATTGTACTTGGAACAACTAGTTGTAAAAGAAATATTGATGAAGATGTTGAACTAGATGTAGACACCTCAATTATGGTTGTTGACGCTCAAGTAGAAGTCACAATGGCTGACATTGATAATATAGCCGATCAAGCGGAGGTTTTTACAAGTGTAACAAAAAAAACAGAAGATATTCTATCATGTGTTACCTTAACAAAGGACACAATTTTTGGGTCTAGTCACGATACTGTTAATATTGTTGTTGACTTCGGAAATACTAACTGTGAAGGAATTGATGGGCACAACAGAAGAGGTATTATAAAAGTAACTTCTTTGATAGAAAAAATAAATGGTTTCAAGAAAGAAAGGAAAATTGAAACGGTTAACTATTACATGAATGACATTAAGATAGAATGTGAAAGAAAGCTTGTTTATGCTGGTCAAAATAGCAGTAATCAATATTTCTGGACACTTTCTTCAGCTTCAAAAATATTTTACAGCAGTACTGACTCTGCGACTCACAGCAACAATAGAACTTACACGTTCACCTCTGGTATTCTAACTCCTTTTGATATTTCGGATGATAAATGGATGATAGAAGGTGATGGAGAAGGAACTAGAAAAGATGGTAATAATCACACAGTGCTAATTACTGAACCACTATTAAAAATAGGAGATTGTATTTATATCCAAGAAGGTAAGATTAAACATACTGTCGACAATGCTAGAGACTTCACAATAGATTATGGAGCTGGTACAGGATGTGATAATAAAGCCGACCTGATTTATGATGGCGGAACGAAAGTTATTACTATAGATTAAACATAGTATAAAAACTTTTAAAAAAAATGGCTGGTCTTTCGATCAGCCATTTTTTTTTTGAATCTTACCTTAATACTGTTACGCGCCCAACTTTTTGACTCCTTATGACACCTCCATTTTCTTGCTGGTAGCTAAAGTATATTTTATACACATATACATCTATCTGAACTGGATTCCCATTGAAAGTCCCATCCCAATCATTTTCAATTGAGTTGGATTCATAAATCAATTGGCCCCATCTGTTATAAATTAACATTTGATAATCTATAACATTATGAACTTCAGCATTAAAAGAATCATTTAACCCATCACCATCAGGAGTAAAAGCATTTGGAACAAATAATGTCCAAGGACAAAATTCTTCAAAAACAATATAGTCTGTTACAGCACAATTTCCAGCTGAAATTTTAACAGTGTAGGTTCCCGGCTCAGTTACCGTAACTGATTTTTCATTACTATTATCGCTCCATAAATACTCATAAGCATCACTATTGTTAGCAACAACCTCAATCCCTCTATCAAGTTCCTCAAAACAAACTTTTTCATCTGCTAACGATTTATCTATCTGACTCTCAGGCAATGGCACAACAATTAATTGAGCTGAATCTTTAGCTGCACATCCGTCCTCTTCAACAGAAACTACATATTTATAAGTTTCTACGCCTTTTACCTTTGAAGTAATTGCTCCATTGTTCCATTGAATTGCTTTACCTTCATTTCCTGCATCAAACGTATGTTCTTCTCCTTCACAAATCGTCACTGTATCCTCACCTAAATCAACTTCTGGAATTGGGAAAAAAGTAACAGTTGCATCATCACTACCTTCACATCCAAATTCATCGGTAACCGTTAATGTGTAATTACCTCCATTTGCAGGATTAATAGTTTCTGTATTAGCCCCTCCCGTCCATGAATAATTTACATTCACATAATTGTTAGCACTTCGTAATTCAACAGGAATTCCTTCGCAAACAGCGACATCATCAAGTATAACAATTGGATTAATATGTTCCGTAACATTTATATTAGCTTTTGCCTCGCATCCTGTTAGTGCGTTAGTCACTGTTACTTCATACGGACTTGAAATATTACTTGAATTCACTTCAATGAACTCAGTTGCCTCTCCATTGTCCCATGAATAATTATACGAAGCCCCCATTCCTAAACCAATATTAACACTTTCTCCTTCGCAGAATTCTGCATCTTGCGGATCAGGTTCTGGAAGAGGGGTTATAATAACTTCAATTTCAGCATCTCCTTCGCATCCTAATCCATTATCAACTTTAACTTCATAAATTCCTGAATTTTGAATTGTAACAATGGTTTCATCATTACTGTTTACTAAACCTGTCCAAGTGAAATTATAACCATCTGCAGCGTTATAATTTGTTCTCAAAATTGTATCCTCACCAGCACATAATTGAATTTCTGGGGCAGAAAAAATGTTTACAGTCAAATCATTTTCAATAGTTAACTCAGCTTCATCTCTTCCTGTACAACCATAAACGTCGGTAATATCAACCCAATAAACTCCTGCTGCATTTACATTAATTGAAGATCCATTACTTCCATCGCTCCAAGAATAAGTATAGGGACCATTGCCATTATCGTACATAGAAACATCAAAACCTTGATTCATCCCAGGACATATAGCGACATCACTAATTACATTCGGAGTTGGTAATGGAATAACATTTAAAATAACAGTATCAGAATCTGAGCACCCATTAAGATCCTCAACAATTACTGTAAACGTCCCTGCTTGATTAGAGGCAAATTGCTGATTGTTTCCATTTGCGTCCTCCTCCCATTTATAAGAATCAAAAATACCAGCATCAAAAACCTCTGCAGGAGCCCCTTCACAGATTGTTCTATCTTCTCCTAAATCAACTATTGGCTTAGCATAAATTGATAAAACTACAGTATCAGAATCCGCGCAACCATTCGCACTAGTCACAGCAACTGCATATTCACCCTCTTTATTACTTGAAAATTCTTGTGTATTTCCTGCTGCATCAATATACCAATTGTAAGTATCAAAAGCACCAGCATCAAAGATCTCTTCAGGCGCCCCTGGACAAATACTTCTGTCTTCTCCCAGATCAACTACTGGAACTGCAAAATGAGATAAAATAACTGTATCAGAATCGGCACAACCATTCGCGTCAGTTACCGCCACTGCGTATTCTCCTTCTTCATTACTTGAAAACTCTTGATCATTCCCATTTGCATCAATGCACCAACTCCATGTTGCAAAAGCACCAGCATCAAACACCTCATCTGGTGCGTCAGGACAAATGCTTCTATCATCTCCCAAATCAACGTTTGGCAATTCATTTACTGTTACATAAATTGAATCTTTACAAATATTCGGACCATCAACATTTGTAAACATTAATTTGTAAACACCTGGTGTAACTGTTTGAGCATCTGTATTAAATATTGTATCAGCACCTATTGCGATTGAAGCGCCAACTACTCCTACAGGCATAGAATCAATAGTCCATGTCCCGATCCCTGATGCGGAAAGCACAAATGGATCAAGAGTTACAGATTCACCAGCACAAATAGTCAGCTCAACATTATCTACATCCACAGCACAACCTCCACATTCATTAACTTGAATCCAAATAGTATCATCAACCTCACAAAAAGTAAAAATAATTCTGTGTAACCCCTCTCCTGCTGTTGCAGGATTGAATATTCCATAATCTTTATCTGTTATACCATCTCCTACATACTCTCCTCTACCTGGCTCCTCTGCATTAGTTCCCGCGCACAACCAAATAGTATTCAAATCAACAGGACCATCAGTATCACAAAAAGGACCAACTTCTTCAATATCTGGTTCTTCTGTAGGTGGTAAATAAAGAGTTGGCAATCCCAAATTACCAGCTCCTAGCTGATTAGATTTCACTAATCCTGCCCCACTATTAATATCCCCAGAAATTCTTCTCAAGCCTTGCCCTGAACTAGACATATACAAGCTGCCATCTCCACCTAAAGCAAGAGATGAAAAACTTGCTAAACTTACTCCAGAGTTCAAGTGCGCACCTCTAATTGTGGCCGCATTATTAGATGAAATATCAGCAGACCATAACTGACCATTTCCTCCCGTTGTCCAATACAACCTATTATTATCTGGCGAAAAAACTATATCATATGGATTTTCTGCTCTTCCAGCATCACCAATTGCTTTTGCATTAGACAGTAAACCTGTTGATTTATCAAAATCAAAAAGTAGTAACTCTTTCTCTCCATTAGGATACCAATCAGGGTGCCCATAAGCGAATTTATTCCCATCCCACGAAAAAGCTGCTCCTCCTCTCTCCCTGTCAGCATTAACTGCTACACCTCCTCCAGAAGTAACAGGATTTGGATCAAAACCATCACATTTTAATAAAAACGCATGGAAATTCGTTGAATTTGATTCAGCAACCATAACCCAAACATCTACTCCATTTTCATGGAGTGTAGCAGAAATTGCCTCTGTCGTTCTAAAAGCACCTAACCTTACAGGCCCATTAACATGATTTCCGCTTGGATCAATTTCAAAATAATTTAATCCACTAGTTCCACTTAGCGCATCATCCGTTGTAAGGATATAATATGAATCAGGATCAAGAGGATGTTTTATTGTTATTACGCCCTGAGAAGCAGAACCTCTCGTTCCAGTTGAACCATTTTCGTTTCCCGTAAGCAATCCATTGTAGGTTTCACCTCCTACATTATTCCAAACTAACCTACCATTTGTAAAGAATAATAAATTACCATTATCATCACTTGCTGTAGAAACCCCCTCATAAGAATCCTTTCCCACCCCTGCAGTAACTACACCTGTAGTAAAATTCAATATACTTCCATTACCAAAATACCAATTATTGTGACTTGGCCACTCCCAAGGATTACGAGAATTAGAAGGGCAAGTTTGAGCTACTAAAAAATTAAAACTCAACATACTCATGAGAATGACGATCAACTTAACTTGTCTCATAAAATAACGTGAGTTCGATCTAAGCATCCAATCCTAATCTTTCATTATCAACAACTTCCGATCTAAGTGAAGGCTTTTTTGGTAGAAAATGGTATGCAATAAGTCCACCTATTAAATTGACTAAAAAGTTGTCTACGCTT
>CAXRIN010000009.1:0-16446 GCA_964230605.1 Flavobacteriaceae bacterium | reverse complement strand
CACTTTACTAGAGCTTAAAGATAAAATCTTGTTAAGGAAAAGATCGGTTATAGAAACAGTTAATGACGAACTCAAAAATATGTGTCAGATAGAACATTCTCGACATAGATCTTTTAAGGGATTTATTGTAAATACTATTGCTGCTTTAATTGCATATTCTTTCTTCCCTAAAAAACCGAAGATTAAATTTCAAGAAATTAAGACATGCCAATTAACTATTTTTTAGAATCGAGCTCAGGTCTATAAGTTACTTTGTAATCAAATCTGTCACTCCTGATTATTTAGGAGCAAACGGTTTTGTGCTTGTAAGAGCTACAGGAGCGCTTTTACTTTTTTGGTTGGCAGATCTTTTCCTTCCGAAAGAAAAAATAGAAAAAGGGGACATCAAAAAATTTGCTTTCGCTGCACTATTTGGCGTTGTATTAAACCAGCTTTCTTTTTTCAATGGAATGCCTTATACCTCTCCAAATTATTCAGCAATAATAATGACCTCCACGCCTATTATCGTATTGGTGATTTCAGCAATTTACCTCAAAGAAAGAATTACCAAAAATAAAGTGATTGGAATGGTTTTAGGGGGAATTGGTGCAATTACAATAATTCTTCAAAACAAAATAACAAACGAAACTCCCAATCCTATTTTAGGTAATTTACTAATATTCAGTAACGCTGCTAATTTTAGTTTCTACATTGTGTATTGCAAGCCGCTAATGATGAAATATAACTCATTTACCGTTTTAAAATGGGTTTTCCTATTTGGCGCACTAGTTTTAACTCCTATTGGTTTACCAGATATTTTATCTGCATCATGGGATTTCCCTCCCGATATTTGGTATGGGATACTTTATGTTATTGTTGCCATTACATTTTTGACTTTTCTTTTAAATATGTTCTCTATCAGTAGAGTTTCCCCCAATATTGCAACTTCCTATATTTTCCTTCAACCATTTTTGAGTGGAATATTAAGCTACTTAATTAATGGAAAGGTCATGGATATGAACAGCATTTTAGCTTCTACCTTAATATTCATTGGAGTTTACATTGTTAGTTTTAGGAAAGCTTAACCTTTGTTATTCTCACGCACATCGCGGGAAACATCATACACCAAAAGAAATCCTTAAATTAGCATCCATGGTACAATCAATGACTGGTTTTGGAAAAGCTAGAGTAAGCATTCCAGGAAAAAACATATCTATCGAAATCAAATCTTTAAACTCTAAACAACAGGACTTTTCTGTGAGAATGCCTGGGACATACAAGAGTAAAGAAATGGAGATAAGGAAAATGCTTCAAAATGATTTAGTAAGAGGAAAAGTTGAATGTAACATTAATGTTGAATTAACAGGGGAAGCATCAAACTACAAAATCAATACTGAACTTGTTAAATCTTACCACGAACAATTAAAATCAATCTTACCTTCAAGCGAGTTAACACCAGAGCTTTTATCTACTATTATGAGAATGCCTGATGTTATGAATTCTGATAAAGATGAACTGGATGAAACAGAATGGAAAGCTCTTCAATCAGGAGTTCAAGAAGCTTTACAAAACATTGTTGGATTTAGAAAAGACGAAGGACAAAGTTTGGAGGATGATTTATTAGCTAGAGTCACAGCTATTGAACAAGGATTGGAAAAAGTAAAGGAATTCGACGTTACTCGTGTGGCAAACATGAAAGCTAAATTAAACGCTTCAATATCGGAGATAAAAGAAGATTTAATTGATAAAAACCGATTTGAGCAAGAGCTTATTTATTATTTAGAAAAGTTAGACATTAACGAAGAAAAAGTCAGACTAGCTCAACACTGTAAGTATTTCCGCGAAACTCTAGCTAAGGAAGGAGAGAAAGGGAAAAAGCTTGGTTTTATAGCCCAAGAAATGGGACGAGAAATAAATACAACAGGAAGTAAAGCTAACGATGCTCAGATTCAAAAAACTGTTGTTTTAATGAAAGACAGTTTAGAAAAAATCAAAGAACAAATACTTAATGTTTTGTAAACAAAACAGTTTAAAGTTATTTCTATGGCAGGTAAATTAATCATATTCTCAGCACCTTCAGGAGCAGGTAAAACAACAATAGTCCATCATCTTTTAAGTAAAAAGTTTGGGTTACAATTCTCTATTTCTGCTACTACAAGAGAAAAAAGAGAAGGGGAAGTTGACGGAAAGGATTACTATTACCTTTCTGTAGAAGATTTTAAGCAAAAAATTGAGGAAAAGGCATTTGTTGAATGGGAAGAAGTTTACACAGATAATTTTTATGGAACATTAAGAAGTGAAGTAGAAAGAATTTGGGCAGAAGGAAACGATGTAATTTTCGATGTTGATGTTGATGGTGGATTAAATTTAAAGCATGCTTTCGGTGATAAAGCTTTGGCTATTTTCGTAATGCCTCCGTCTTTAGAAAAACTTAGAAAAAGATTGGAAGGACGCGATACCGAAACTACTGAATCTGTGGAAAGGAGAATGAAAAAGGCTCCCGCTGAAATTGAAAAATCGGTGGATTTTGATAAACTTATTTTAAACGATTCTTTGCCCGAAGCTTTTAAGAAAGCTGAAAATATGGTGAGAGATTTCTTAAAAAAATAACATCTAGACCATGGGCTATGGACCATGGACCATAGACTTTGACAAATCAAAAAGAAATAGGACTCTTTTTCGGATCATTTAATCCAATCCATTCAGGACATTTAATCCTAGCCAACTACATGGTTGAATTCACTTCAATGAATGAGTTATGGCTTGTCGTTTCTCCCCAAAACCCATTTAAGGAAACCTCTTCTTTACTGCCAGAAATTCACAGGTTAGCGATGGTTGAAAGCGCTATTGAAAATGATGATCGATTCAAAGCCTCGAATATCGAATTTGGATTACCTAAACCTTCTTATACAACAGATACATTAGCTCACCTTGTAGATAAATATCCTAAATACAAATTCTCCTTAATCATGGGAGAGGATAACTTGACGCATTTGCACAAGTGGAAAAACGCTGAATTACTGGTTGAAAACCATGATATATATGTCTATCCGCGACCTGCATCCAAACCGGGTAAATTCAATGATCATAAAAACATTCATCTTTTGAATGCTCCTCAAGTTGAAATAAGTTCTAGTTTTATCAGACAAGCGATTAAGGATAAAAAAGACATCTCATATTTCCTTCCAGCTGGAGCTTGGAAGTATATTGACGAGATGAGCTTTTATAAGTAGACCATAGCTGATAGACCATTGACGATGGAAAGATTACCTTTACTATGGACTATGGACTATGGACTATGGACTATGGACTATGGACTATGGACTATTAATAAAAAAATATGAAAGTTTTTATCACAGGTGTAAGTTCTGGAATTGGATGGGGGCTTGCAAAACGTTATTTATCGGAAGGTCATGAAGTTTTCGGTATTAGTCGACGGATACCAGAAGATTTAAATCAAGAAAAAAACTTCCATCATGCAATTTGCGACATTGAAAATCTCCCTGAAAGTTCGAAGGTTATTCAAGGTCTTTTGAACGGGAATGAAACTTTAGATCTATGCATTTTAAACGCTGGCATTCTTGGTCCGATATCGGACATGAAAGATCAATCTATTGAAAACCTTAAAAAGGTAATGGAAATAAATGTTTGGGCCAACAAACCAATTATTGACACTCTAATTCAAACGATTCCTAAAATTGAAAAAATAGTAGCTATATCATCTGGCGCTGCTGTAAACGGAAACAAAGGTTGGGGAGGATACTCGATTTCTAAAACTGCGTTAAATATGATGATCAAATTATATGCTGCCGAAAATGATCAAATTAACTTTTATGCTTTTGCTCCTGGATTGGTTGATACAGCTATGCAAGATTACTTATGCAGCGGAAGTTTGGACACAGCATCTTTTCCCTCTGCACAAAAATTAATCGAAGCTCGAAACACACCAAACATGCCTTCGCCTTTAGAAGCTGGTAAAATATTATCAAAAGCAATTGCTAAATTGCATGAATATCCAAGTGGATCTTTTGTGGACGTAAGAAAAATGTAATGAAAGAATTATTAGCAAACCCAAACTTCAGATTAGGCTTAATAATAACTGGCCTTTTAATTATTGGTATAGTAGGATCAAGATTGGTTAGATGGATCATGGATAAGTCTTTTAAAGCTGTTTCCGAAAGTCATCCTGTTGATTCTACTCGATACAAGTTCTTTAAAAACGCTGTATCATTTATAATCTGGCTGATTATTTCAGGAGCAATTATATCACTAATCCCCCAATTAAGAACTTTAGCAATTACTCTATTTGCTGGAGCTGGTATATTCGTAGCAATAATTGGATTTGCTGCTCAAGCTGCTTTTTCAAATATCATATCAGGAATTTTTATTGTGATTTTTAAACCTATTAGAGTAGGTGATTTAATTAGAGTTGGAGAAATCCATCAAGGAATCGTTGAGGATATAA
Organism: Flavobacteriaceae bacterium; assembly: GCA_964230605.1. GTDB lineage: Bacteria > Bacteroidota > Bacteroidia > Flavobacteriales_C. The sequence continues at coordinate 12,002 of CAXRIN010000009.1, read as the reverse complement.
CTTTGAGACATACAGTTCTGTTAAACTTTGAAAACAAACGTATAATCATTCCTAATGCAACAGTTAGTGCAGAAACTATAATTAATGATCATATCGGAGATTCGCATATATGTAGGTGGATTGAAGTAGGAATATCCTATGATTCGGATCTTAAAAAAGCCATTGATCTTATTCGTGAAGTTTGTGAGGCGCATCCTTTATGCTTGGATCCAAGAGAAATAAAAAATATTGATTCAGATAATTACAAGGTTGAAGTTCGTGTAATTAAGTTCAATGATTCCAGTGTTGATTTAAGAGCCTATGTTTGGACTAATCAACCTTTAAACGCTGTGAGAATACATAGTGAAATTAATATTGGTATTAAAGAGGCATTCGATCAAAATGGTATAGAGATACCGTTCCCACACAGAACTTTAGTATATAAAAACGCGAAACAAAATGAAGAGTAAAAACAAGGCTAAATCAATTTCAAAAATTGGATTACCTCCCGGGTCATTAATATACACGGGGCATTTCGCATCAGAAAAACCAGTTTTCGAAAAATACACTTATGGTCCAGACTTTTGTGAAGTAATTTCTAAAAAGAACATCTCAAAAGTAGACTTTCAACTTTCGGATAAAAACACTTGGTTAAACTATGTTGGCTTAAACTTTACAGATAATGTTTCTCTAATCGGGAAAACTTACAATATCGACATACTTACTTTAGAAGATATTTTAAACTGTAACCAAAGGCCTACTTTTGAGGGAAATGCTAATCAGGTCTTTGTTGCTTTGCACCTCTATCACTTTGGCGAAGGAAATGAACTTCAAAAAGAACAACTATCAATTGTCCTAAAAGAAAAATTAGTTATTACTTTCCAAGAAACTCAAGAGGATGTGTTCGACAGAATGAGAGCCAAGCTCAAAGAAAACGGCAGTAAAATTCAAAATGCGGGAACAGATTATCTTTTTATTAGATTAATTGATACCGTAGTTGACAATTACTTTACTGTTGATGATTTTTACGAAACAAAAGGAGAAGAATTGGAGGAACTACTTTTTGAGGATTATGAAAAAGTAAGTTTAAAAGAAATTCACCATTTAAAAAAGGAACTAAAAGTCTTTAAAAAATCAGTAAACGCATTAAAAGAAGCTGTTTACAAATTAATTAAAGAGCAAAGTGAATTAATTGATGAAGCTAATGAAAAATTCATTTTCGACGTATACGACCACCTTATTCATATTTCCGAATCTGTAGACGGTACAATCGAACTCTACAATGGCTTGATATCTGCGTACGACTCACACGCTAACAATAAATTAAACCAAATAATGAAAGTTTTAACCATACTTTCATCTATATTCATCCCAATCACTTTCCTTGCAGGAATTTACGGAATGAATTTCGAAAACATACCAGAACTAAAAGCTACAAATGGTTATTACATCCTATTATCCGTAATGGGAATTTGCACTATTGGTATGCTACTCTTTTTCAAAAAGAAGAGGTGGTTATAAAACAACAAAAAAATAGCCCTTCAAAATTGAAAGGCTATTTAAATTATAGTTTATAGTAACTTACTATTATGCACTAACTGCTACAGAAGCTAAAGCTTCGTTTAAAGTAGCACTTGGTCTCATTGCTGCAGAAGCTTTTGCTTCATCAGCGAAGTAGTAACCATCAATATCACAAGCTGATCCTTGAACTGAGTTTAACTCCTCAACAATCTTAGCTTCATTTGCTGTTAATGTTTCAGCTAATGGAGCAAATGCAGCAGCTAATTCAGCATCTTCTGCTTGTTTAGCAACTTCTTGAGCCCAATACATTGCTAAATAGAAGTGAGAACCTCTGTTATCAATTTGACCAACTTTTCTCGCTGGAGACTTGTCATTTTCTAAGAATGACTCAGTTGCAGCATCTAAGGCTGTAGCTAAAACTTTAGCTTTTGGATTATTATCTTTTTCAGCTAAATGCTCTAAGGAAACTGCTAAAGCTAAGAACTCTCCTAACGAATCCCATCTTAAGTAGTTTTCTTCATTAAATTGCTGAACGTGCTTAGGAGCAGAACCTCCAGCACCAGTTTCGAATAATCCTCCTCCATTCATTAATGGAACGATAGATAACATTTTTGCAGAAGTACCTAATTCTAAAATCGGGAATAAATCTGTCAAGTAATCTCTTAATACGTTACCAGTAACTGAAATTGTATCCTGACCAGCTTTAACTCTTGCTAAAGTGTATTTAGTTGCCTCTTCTGGAGCTTTGATTAAAATCTCTAATCCTTCAGTATTGAATTCTGGTAGGTAAGCATTTACCTTCTTAATCAACTCAGCATCATGAGCTCTGTTTTCATCTAACCAGAAAACAACTGGCCAACCTGTAGCTCTACCTCTATTGACCGCTAATTTCACCCAGTCTTTAATTGGAGCATCCTTAACCTGACACATTCTGAAAATATCACCTTCTTCAACAGATTGAGAAAGTATAACGTTTCCAGCTTTATCAATAGCTTGGATAGTTCCAGTTCCTTTTGCTTGGAAAGTTTTATCGTGCGATCCATACTCCTCAGCTTTTTGTGCCATTAAACCTACGTTAGGAGTAGTCCCCATTGTAGTTGGATCAAAAGCACCATTTTCTTTACAGAAATCTATTGTAGCTTGGTAAACACCAGCATAACATCTATCTGGAATAACAGCTTTAGTATCTTGTTGATTACCTTCCTTATTCCACATTTGACCAGAAGTTCTGATCATAGCAGGCATAGAAGCATCAATAATTACATCTGAAGGAACGTGTAAGTTAGTGATTCCTTTATCAGAGTTAACCATTGCAATATCTGGAGCGTTATCGTAAACGGCTTCGATAGCAGCTTCGATTTCAGCTTTTAACGGAGAGCTAGCAATTTTAGCGTAAACATCTCCTAACCCGTTAGTAGTATCAACTCCTAACTTAGCAAACTCCTCAGCGTACTTTTCAAATACTGGTGCGTAAAACACCTCCACACAAGCTCCAAAAATGATTGGGTCAGAAACCTTCATCATTGTTGCTTTCATGTGTAATGAAAATAATACTCCTTGTTCTTTAGCTGAAGCGATTTCTTTTGCTAAAAATTCCTTTAAAGCCTTCATGCTTAATTTTGAAGAATCCAAAATTTCACCAGCTTGTAAAGGAGCAAATCCTTTTAATTCTTCTTTCGACCCATCAGCACCTACGAATTCAATCTTAAACTCAGTTGCTTCTGGAATAGTTGTAGAAGTTTCTGATCCATAGAAATCATCACCGCTCATTGAAGCTACGTGAGATTTAGAATCTTTTGACCACGCTCCCATTCTGTGTGGATTCTTCTTTGCGAAGTTCTTTACAGCTTTAGGCGCACGTCTGTCTGAGTTCCCTTCTCTTAAAACAGGGTTTACAGCAGATCCTTTTACTTTATCATAAGTTGCTTTGATTTTCTTTTCCTCATCATTTGATGGAGATTCAGGATAATCAGGTAACGCATATCCTTTTGCTTGTAATTCAGCGATAGCTGCTTTTAACTGAGGAATTGAAGCAGAAATGTTTGGCAATTTAATGATGTTTGCATCTGGAGTTTTTGCTAATTCTCCTAGCTCAGCTAAAGCATCACCAATTCTTTGCTCTTCTGTTAAATACTCTGGGAAAACCGCAATGATTCTTCCTGCCAAAGAGATATCTCTTGTTTCAACCTCTACTCCTGCAGTCTCCGTAAATGCTTTTACAATTGGTAAAAACGAGTACGTTGCTAACGCTGGAGCTTCATCTGTTTTAGTATAAATAATTTTTGAAGCCATAAAACTTGTAATTACATAAATTTTGGTCGCCAAATATAACGATTTATAAACTAGTAGACTAGCGTTTTGAGGCTATTTAGATATAAAAAAACAAAAGCCGGAGTTTTATACAAAACTCCGGCTTAGTTATCAGTATTATTCTAATTAAAACTTAGCGTTTATACCTAACTGCATAACAGCTTTAGCTAATCCCACTTCACCATATAGTCCAATATTTGGCGTAAACATGTATCTAGAACCGAATGTCGCTTCAAGCCCTAATGGAATTAATGCACCTGTATTCTCAGATTCGTCTTCAGCTGAAAACTTCCAGTTTGCTATTTTATACCCCATTCCAAATCCAATATATGGGTCAAACTTATCAGAAGTTCCAAAGTGTCTGTTTACTCTAGCATTAAAACTAGCTCCCCACCAATCAATAGAAGCTCTATCTAAACCGTCATCATAACTAATTCCGGCGCTTGCATATGCTACATTTACACCAAAACCAATTTTATCAGTAGCTCCGTACTCATATTTTAAAAACATTGGACCTAAAGCATTAAACTCAAGCTCTGGATATAGAGTTTGGTCATAACTAGATAATAAAGTCTGAGTTCCATTTACAAATCCGTACCCTAAAGATACTTGACTTTTTCCTTCTTCAAAAGCTTGAGCTTTTGTAATTGTTGGCATTAATGCCATAGCTCCTGCAACAAGGGCTAATGTTAACTTTTTCATAAAAAATAAATTTAGTTTGTTAGTTGAAACAACAAACATGCCAAAAACTATTTAAGCTCATTTGAAATTCCTCCATAAACTTATGACTTTAAAAAAAGCGAGAAAAAAAAAGAAAAAGGAATTATTAAAAATAGATTGTCAAAAACCCTTTGTTGTTAAATTAAAAATAAAACTGGAAAAATTCTTTTCAATAAGGATATAGATCTCCTACCTCCACAATTTCTATGGCTCCAATATTTGACAAAGATTTTAAATCAAGATCTTTTAAATTCGACACAATCACAATGGTATATTTATTTTCAGAAATATTCTCCGTGTGAAATTTCACAATATCATCTATTAATAATTTATCAATTGAGTTGTAAACGATTTCATTTTTACTTTCCTCAAAACCTAATTGTTTGTTAGCCCAGAAACTTGACAATTTTGAAGCTCTAGTTGTTCTGCTTGAGGCTAATTGCTGACGAATCGATGAAACGGACTGGGCAAACTTTACTGAATCCTTAGGCATATTATTCAACACATCTATCATCGATTCAATTGCTTCCAAAGTTTTATCAGTTTGACACCCCAAATACCCATATGTGTATTGAGGCTTTACAGTATCCTTTGCCGTTGTATGTATAGCAAATGCCTGGTAAGCCAATGCTTTCTTTTCTCTTATCTCTTGGAAAACTACGGATGACATTCCTCCTCCGTAATACTCGTTAAATACAGTATTGGCTGCCAACTCTGATTTTTTGAAAGGAGTTCCTTTACTCAATAATAAAATTTCACTCTGCTTCAAATCATAATCTAGGACGTAAATTTTAGTTTCGTTCATTGATTTTCTCAAATAATCCATTTTTGGAGATTCTGTGATTGATCCACTTATTAGGTTCGATGGAGCGATCATTTCACTTATTTCTTCAGAAGTCGTTTCCCCATAAAAAAGCACTTGTGGTTTAAAATTGAATAGATTTTTGAATTCGTTTAAAAGGTCTAATGACCTAAGATTCTGAAGCTCTTTGTTAGATAATTGATCATTCAAAGGAGATTTCTTTCCATAAACAGCGTAATTCTGCAAACCTGTCCACAACAAACTTTTAGGATTTCTTAAACTATTCTCTCTTACTTGAAGTGTTTTTCGGATCAATCCATTCATGACATTTTGATCAGGTTGTAAATCAAAAAGTATATGATTTAAAAGTTTAAAACTTGTATCCAACTGTGATGTTAATCCAGATAAAACAACAGAAGTTTCCTTTTGTCCAACTCCTATTGAATAAGACATTCCTATTTTATACATCTCCTGAGAAAGTTCCGTCGAAGAATATTTAGAAGTACCTAATAATTTTGCTTGTTGTGCGGCTAACGACAATTTTGAATTGTGGTAAGACCCAACAGGATAGATTAAAGACAAAGAAAAAAGTTCATCAGATTCATTTTGACAATAGTGAAGTTTTACTCCCTCCTTTATTTCACGAATTTGAATTTCATTCTTGAAATCAATAAAATTAGGCTCGATTGGTTTTGGATTATTTTTTGAAATGAACTCTCTCAAATATTCCGATTGATTTTCTTGTGGAATATCCAAAGGAGTTATTTCAGGTTTAGCAACTTTTTGTCTTTCTAAAACCTCATCAGTTTGTTCTTTATAGATCGCTACATAATTGTTATTATATAAAGGACCATTCACAAAATCAATAATTTCTTGTTTAGTAATCTCAGATAAAACATCAATCTCCTTAGCACTTTCGGACCAATCCAACCCATGAACAAAAGATTCATTTATTGCGCTCACTCTATTTTCGTTACTAGTTAATCTACTCAACTCGCGAACTTTAAAATCGTTAATTATCGCAGGCATTAACCAGTCTGGGAACTCCCCTCTTTTAACAATTTCCAATTGATCCAAAATCAATTCTTTTAACTCTTTCAACGACTGTCCCTTTGTAGGTGAACCTCCCAAAATATGATAGGAATAATCAGTTCCTTCATTAATACCCGAGTAAACCCCAACTGCTTTTTGTTGTTGATTTATATTCAAATCAATCAGACCAGCCTTAGAGTTATTTAATATCATATCTAACATTTTAGCTAAATAACCCTCTCTACTTCCAGCTTTTGGTAATCTATATGCCATTAATAAACTTGATGCGTCAGGAGCTTTAATTGTTTTTTCAATCGGTGATGTGATAGGTTTTTCAGCACCAAATCTGTATTCATTCACCGGAGATGGTTCAAATGCTCCAAAATATTGATCAATCTTCGCAATAGCAGAATCTGGATTAAAATCCCCACTCAAAATTATGGCCATATTATTAGGCACATAATAGTGATGAAAAAACTTTTCGATTTCAACGATACTTGGATTTTTTAAATGCTCAATTGTTCCAATCGTTGTTTGCTGACCATAATTGTGCTCTTTAAATAACTCTTTCAATAAAGCATAATATTGCTGTCTGAAATGGTTATCCTGAGATCTATTTTTCTCTTCATAAACAGCCTCTAACTCTGTATGAAAAAGTCTAATCACTGGATCACTAAACCTTTCCGATTCCAACTTCAACCAACTCTCCAATTGATTAGATGGAATATTAGTTATATAAGAAGTGTTATCATGTGTTGTGTAAGCATTTGTACCAGTTGCCCCAAGCGTTGCATGGGCTTGATCGAACTCACTTAAACAAGCATATTTTGAAGCAACAGTGGATATTGAATCTATCCTATGATAAATTGAATCGCGTTGAATTGAATCTTTGGTTAGTCTATACACCTCATATAAATCCCTAATTTTATCAAGCTCAACCTTTTCCTTCGCGTAATCAATTGTCCCTAATCGGGAAGTACCTTTAAAAAGTAAATGCTCTAAATAATGTGCTAAACCAGTTGCTTGTGCAGGATCGTTTTTCCCCCCTGCTCTAACAGACACTTGGGTTTGAACCCTTGGCTTTTCTTTATTTACAGACAAATAGACTTTCAATCCATTTTTAAGAGTATACTCTCTAACCTGAAGGGGATCTCCCTCTGTTGTACGATATGAATAGCTACTATATTTTGGTAATTCCCGCTCTCCTTTTTCAACCCGAACTGGTTGTTGAACTTCAAGATTTTTTGGAACACAAGACGCTGCAACTAATACAGCTAAACACCACTTTAAAATACGCATTTTATTTAGTCTTTATAAAGCTTTGAGTATAAATAGATTCTTCTGTTGTTAACTGAATGAAATACTGACCTGGAGATAATTGAGAAGTATTAACAGATTGAAAACTACTATAAAATTGATTAATAACCTCTTGCCCCTTAACATCATAAACTCTTAATTCAGCATTGTAAAATGTTTTATCCAATTCAATGAATAATTCATTTTGAACGGGATTTGGATAAACTCTCGCTTGCCCCTTTTGAACTTTCTCTACTCCTACGGAACCCAAACCTGTTATTAAAACATCATCGAAAATAATTCCATAATTATCATATGAATCATGTAAGAAAACAACTTGAACATATCTATCAACATACCCTGACAAATCCAGCTCAAACTCTTGCATATATGGTTGCTGAAGTGTAGAATCTACAATCCCTTCTTCTGTAGTGTCTTTTAAAGCATAATTAACATGATCTGTTCCATCCAAAGGAACAAAATCAAATGTGGTTTGCAACTCATGTAATGATGTTAGATATTTTGGAGGACTCGCGTTTGTTACATCTAACTCCTTCATAGCGAAATCATAAGTTAACTCATTAAATTTCACTTCATCAATTTTATGATCTCCACCATCTAAAACGTAAACTTTGTATCCATCTTGGTGTCTAGGCCCTTGCATTGGCATGGACTTCCATCTTAATGTACTTTTATTACCACTTAAAAAAACAGGAGGAGTCATAAAGGCATTTTGAAGTCTATTAGGAAGTTCTAACCATGAATATGACGCAAGTCCAAAATCAGCCAACGTATCATAAATTGTTGTATCAACTTCCACTATTGTATCAACAGAATCTAATAGATAGGAATGAATATGCCAACTATCCCACAAACCATCTTCATACAAATAATAATTTTCGGCTTTAGCGGAAGAAGTAATTTGAGTTGTTATTTGTTCTTTGTTTGAAAAAGTTTGCCACCCCTGCAATTCTAAATTTACCCAAACGGATTCATCTAAATCCAAATACGGAATCGTATCATTACCTTCGGTTATAAAGGTATCTATATCAAAAAGGTTGAAAGTATTGTATAATAGAGTGTCATTTTGAGCGAATCCAGAAAATGACAATACAGTAAGAAGTATCAAGGAAATTTTCTTCATAAATCAAATTATTCTAATAAAGTTAAAGATTTATTACACAACTAGAACGACGAAGCCCAACCTATGAAGGTTGGGCTTCGAACAAATATCTAAAAGGAAAATTATTCTCCGATTGAAATAGCTTTCATACCAGCCATTTCTGCTCTTAAGAAAATTCCAATTTCTTCAACTGGATGATTTCTAATCGCAGCGTTAACAGCAACTAAAGTTGCATTATCAACAGCATTAGACATACCTTCATCGTATTTCTTACCAATTATATTTAAATCAACCTTAGCCATGAAGTCTTTTAATAAAGGCTTACAAGCGTGATCAAATAAGTAACATCCATACTCAGCAGTATCAGAGATTACACGGTTCATTTCGTATAATTTCTTTCTTGCAATTGTATTAGCGATTAATGGAGTTTCATGTAACGACTCGTAGTAAGCAGACTCATCAATGATCCCAGCATTTACCATAGCTTCGAAAGCTAACTCAACACCAGCTTTAACCATAGCTACCATTAAAATACCATTATCATAAAATTCCTGCTCAGAAATCTCAACGTTTCCAGCTGGAGTTTTCTCGAAGTTAGTTTCTGCAGTTGCAGCTCTCCAACCTAATAAGTTAGCATCATCATTTGCCCAGTCTGCCATCATAGTTGAAGAAAACTCACCAGTAATAATGTCATCCATGTGCTTATCAAATAATGGCTTCATGATATCTTTTAACTCTTCAGCTAATTCAAAAGCTTTGATTTTAGAAGGGTTAGATAATCTATCCATCATGTTAGTGATACCTCCTTGCTTTAATCCTTCAGTGATAGCTTCCCATCCATATTGAATTAATTTTGAAGCATATCCAGCATCGATTCCACCTTCAACCATTTTGTCGAAACATAAAATCGAACCAGTTTGTAGTAAACCACAAAGAATAGTTTGCTCACCCATTAAATCAGACTTAACCTCAGCAACAAAAGATGATCTTAAACATCCTGCTCTGTGTCCTCCTGTACCAACAGCATAAGCTTTTGCGTAATCCCATCCTTTTCCTTCTGGATCATTTTCAGGGTGAACAGCAATTAACGTAGGAACACCAAATCCTCTTTTATATTCTTCTCTTACCTCTGAACCTGGAGACTTTGGAGCTACCATGATTACAGTGATATCTTTTCTAATTTGCATTCCTTCCTCAACTACGTTGAAACCGTGCGAGTATGCTAATGCAGATCCTTTTTTCATTAAAGGCATTACAGTAGAAACAACATCTGTATGCTGCTTATCTGGAGTTAAGTTGATTACTAAATCAGCTGAAGGAATTAATTCCTCATAAGTTCCAACTGTAAATCCATTTTCAGTACCGTTTAGGTATGATTGTCTTTTTTGTTCAATTGCAGCTACTCTTAAAGCATAAGAAATATCTAATCCGCTATCTCTCATATTTAAACCTTGGTTCAAACCTTGAGCTCCACAACCAACGATAACGATTTTCTTTCCTTTTAGTGCGTTTACACCGTCAGCGAATTCAGATCTATCCATGAATTCACACTGAGCTAATTGCTCTAATTTCTGAGCATGTGTTAATGTATTGAAATAATTAGCCATAATAATTATTGAATTAAGTGCTTTTTTTGAAAGCACAAATGTCCGCTTTTTTGCGGACATAGGGAAAAATTTTTTGGAATTAAGTTATACGATAAGATTTAAAGTTCTATTTCACTTTAACAAATCTTGTGGTATTTAGAATTTTTTGTTCTCCAATGAATTGAACAAAATAAATCCCTTTGGCAAAGTCGGCCAATGATACTTTTTGAATATTGCCAATTTCTTTTACCATATTGATTTCTTTCACAATTTGCCCTTTATCGTTGAAAATCCTAATTAAGTCAGTTCGACCAAAATCATTAGATTGAAGGTTAATTTCCTCACTAGCAGGATTCGGATAAGCATCAAACCTAGCAACCTTACTCCCATCTAAACTGTTTATTACAATCATTTTTTTTACATAAGTTGTACCATCTAAATCAATTTGAACCAAACGGTAGTAATTATTTCCTTCAACTGGATTTTGATCCACAAAACCGTAATCTACAACCTGATCCGAAAATCCAACAGCATCTACTATACCTATTGACTCGAAATTTCGTCCATCGTTAGATCTTTCAATTATAAAATGACTTGAATTTACTTATGCTCCAGTTTTCCAACTTAAAGCATTCCCAAACTCTAGCTTTTCTCCATCAAAATGTATTAACTCAACAGTTAATGTTGCTAATCCTGAGCTTGCAAAGAAATCATAGCTGTTAGATCCGTTTACCTCACCTGAAGTACCTACAGAAAACTTAGTTGGAGATGAAGAAATAGCAGTTATGTTATTCGTAGTTGCTGCACCTGTAAATTTAAAGGATTCTGTAGCGGCCATATCTTTTGTTTTAAACCAAGAGTTATCCCCACCTGCTGTATTTTTCACCATCACAAAATCAGCCGCGAAAGAGGTAGAAACATCTTTCGCTATTCCGTTATTCCCTAAATAAGTACCGACCTCCTGAGCTGAAGAACTTTTCCATGTTACGTAATGGTACTCAATCCCTACTCCCGGACCATTGTGAGTACCTGAGTTAGTAGCTGCTCTGGTATCAAAACCATCAGCAACAATAAAATCCAAAATTTCGTAAGCTGAAGTTGTTAATTCCCCTCCATTATTAAACTGGAAAGTTGCTGCATTATCTTGGCCATCCATTAAATATTGCGCTGGACTTTTTTCATCACAATTTTCAGCTCCACCGAAAAGCCACACCATTGCAGGCTGATACCCTACACTTACACTAATAGCCCCAGTAGAACCAGGAGTAAATGAACCGACATCTAAATTTGCATCAGCTTTCCAAGCAACAAAATAATAGGTTACTCCAGATTCGTTGGATACACCACCTGATTTAGCGACTGTAAAACCATCTGAATCAAGACTTGAGATAAGCCCCGATTTTGCACCGTAATCAATATCAGTTAAAAGTTTCGCTTCTCCCGCTGTCATAGTAGAAGTAGCAACCCACGCAGTTGTAGTTGCTCCTTTAACTAACGTGAGTTCGACGTAAGAAAACCCTAATGTTATTTCATAAAAAAAGGTTTTTGGCTTATATTTAATTTACTGAATATCAAATATTTAAAACCAAAAAACCTTTTTCTTATGGTAGATAAAATTACTGAAATTTTCTGT
>CAXRIN010000008.1:0-13764 GCA_964230605.1 Flavobacteriaceae bacterium | reverse complement strand
TGATAACTTAGAGGGCTTATCACAATACGAGTTCATGATTTTCAACCGTTGGGGACAATTAATCTGGGAGAGCAGCATGCCATATGAAGGATGGGATGGAACCCACGGAACAACTAACAACAACGTCCAACAAGACGTTTACGTATGGAAATTAAAAGTATGGGACAACGTAGAACAAGTTCTCAAAACCCACTACGGAAGAGTATCGCTAATTAGATAAAACCACCTTTTATATTACCACAATCAAAGCCGCTTTTTTAAGCGGCTTTGGTGTTTTATTTGTAAGTGTAAATGTGAATAAAAAAAGTAAAGTGAGAACATGTTTCTTGTACCTTCTTAGTAATTTTGAATTATGGGAAACAAAGCAGTAATAGCTTTATTTGGAATGTCGGGTTTGTTGATTTTGTTTGCAACGTATGCGTCGCTTTTACCTGATGTTTTAGAGTCTAGAGCAGAGGTTGAAATTGCGAAATCCAAAGTCGAGATAAAATCGTTTTTAAATACAGCTTCAGATTGGGAGGAATGGTTATTCGAAGAATCGTTAAGGAATAGTGAAGATTGGAAAGTGATTCCTGCAGGTAAAGCCTCTGGTGAAGGTAGTGTGTTGAAATGGTTGAGTGAGAGAATTGGTGATGGTGGATTGGAGATAAAAAAGTTAGATACAAATCAAATCATTTTTGAGAGAATATCAGATAATAATTCATTTAGGGATAGATGTTATTTGAATCTAGAGTCAATTCCTAATGGTACTAAGATCGTTATGATTGATTCATTAGATGTTTCAACAAATTTCATCGCAAGGTATGATGCTCAAGATGAACAATATTTGAAAATGATTGACTCCAGTAATGTTGAAGTCTTGAAAAGATTAAAAGCTAAAATAGAGGCTGAATAGTGAAAGAGATTGGACAACAAATTAGTTACGACAAACCAAGCAAAGATGAGCTGGTTGTTGAAATTAAACCTGTTTTAGGAGGGCAAAAGATGAATTTGCTTTTGTTGTGGGGGGCTGCATGGACAGTTTGTGGTTTGATAATTCTTATTTCTTTATTTACTTATGGTTTTAAAAAAGAAGAATATCTCATGGTGGGGATATTTTTGATTTTCTGGACTTATTTTGAAGTAAAAGTATTTCACGCTATTCGATGGAATAAATGGGGGTTAGAGAAGCTTCAGATTAAAGATGGTGAGTTTTTATATCATCAAACTATTAACGGCAGAGGATTTCCTAAAGTTGATGAAATATCTAAAATGAATTCTTTTCGCTTTGCAGTAGATAGTCAAAAAGGATTATGGAGCGATATCAACAATTCTTCCTGGATGGTTGGAGGTGAAGTGATCGAATATACTTGTGACGGCGCAGTGAAAAGAATTGGTATGAAACTATCTCAAAAGGATGCTGAAAAATTAATTGTTCTACTAAACAAAACAGCTGGGTTAAATGCTTAATCAACTTAACGTTAAAAATTTCGCTTTAATTGAGTCTTTGTCTCTTTCATTGGGTGAAGGGTTGAATATTATTACTGGTGAAACTGGAGCCGGTAAGTCAATACTACTTGGTGCGTTGGGATTGTTAAGTGGTAAAAGAGCAGATTTGTCAGTTGTTCGTGAAGGGGCAAAGAAATGTGTTGTTGAAGGAGAGTTTTTGATTGAGGGATATGGTTTGGAAGAATTCTTTTCATTGAATGATTTAGATTACGAAGAGCATTCTATAATCCGAAGAGAAATTGCGTCTAATGGGAAATCAAGAGCGTTTATCAATGATACTCCAGTTAATTTAAATGTATTAAAAGAATTGGGTGAATTGATAATTGATATTCATTCGCAGCATTCAAATTTACTTTTAGCTAAACCAGAGTTTTCGTTTCAATTATTAGATGGTTTTGCAGATCAACTTGCAGCATTAAAAGCTTATAAAAGTCTTTTTAAGCAGTGGTCTGAAAAAAAGAATCAACTCTCTCTTCTTGAAGAGAAGCAAGCTTCTGAAAAATTAAATTTAGAGTTTAATCAGTTTCAATTAAAGGAACTTTTAAACGCTGATTTGAAAGAAGGAGAGCAAGAAGAGCTAGAGAAAGAATTCGAGTTGCTGAATAATGCCGAGGAAATAAAATCAAAAGCAGCAATTGTAGTAAATAACATCATTTATAATAATTCATCAGTTCAAGAGCTTTCAGAGGAGGCTTTAAATGCACTTGAAAAATTAAGTTTGTTTGACGCTGATTATGAGGAGCTAAAAGAGCGTCTAAAATCAGCTTTGATTGAAATAAAAGATATTGCTGAAGATGTTGAGCAAAGAACAGGTAGTTTAAGTTCTGATGCTTCAAGAGTGCAAGAGATAGACGATAGATTAGGTTTACTTTTTTCTCTCCAGAAAAAATATAATGTATCATCTGTTGAGTATTTAATTGAAAAAAGGGAGGCTTTAAAAAAGTTAGTTGAATTTGTAGAGGGAGGAAGTGAAGAGTTGGATCACCTTCGAAAGGAAATTGAAAATATCGAGCAAGAACTTAATGCTAAAGCCAGTCTATTATCGAAGGCAAGAAGTGAAGCAGGAAAAAAAGTAGCAAAGCTTATTGTTGAGGATTTGAGATTGTTAGGGATTGAACAAGCTCAATTATCATTTGAAATAGAGAAAACTGAATTGAATGCGAATGGTTGTGACCATTTAGATATACTATTTTCGGCAAATAAGGGAAAATCTTTAGGTAAGTTAACTAAAACAGCAAGTGGAGGAGAGTTATCTAGAGTGATGTTGAGTTTGAAGAAAATCATGAGTTCAAAAACAAACTTACCAACAATTGTTTTTGACGAAATAGATACAGGAGTTTCAGGGGAAGTTGCTAACCAAATGGGGATTTTGATGAAGCAAATGGGAAGTAAAATGCAAGTAATAACAATAACACATCTTCCCCAGATTGCGGCTAAAGGGAATGTTCATTTCAAAGTTTCGAAATCTCATGAAGCTGAAATTACCACCTCTCAAATAAGAAATTTGGATTTAGATGCTAGAGTTGTTGAGCTTGCACAAATGTTAAGTGGAGCTCAAGTTACTGAAGCTGCTAAACAGAATGCTTTAGAGCTGCTGAATCAAGTCTAATTATTTGCTTAATTCTTTCTCTACCGCTTTTTTTAAAACCAGTCTGATGTAATTACTAAGAGATCTTTCATCTTGATCTGCCAACTCTTGGAGTTTAGCCTTCAATTCTTCATCAATTCTTACTACAAGTGAAGTCATATATAATCTTTTTTATCCTAAAGTGTTGGATTGTAATACGACATAATGGTGGTTTGGTTACACCTCAAATATTTCATTATTGATTAACCTCTAACTATTGTGATAAGAAGATCAGACTTATTTCTTCTCTTTGATAACTTTAACAATACTACCGTCGCGTACTATTTTAGTTTCTAGCAGTTTACCTTTTGGATCGTATTTATAGATTTTACCATCTACCAGAAAGCCATCTAAGAATTCACCAACTTTTGTTTTGTTACCATAACGATCTTTGAATTCATGGTAACCATTACCGTTGAAAGGAGTGATTGGTTTATCTTTTTTCTCTGCTTTTCTTATTTTAATTTCAGCACTATCTACCACTGCAGCAATTGTATCAGGCGTTTCAATAGCTTTTTCAGCTGTAGTTTCAGTAATTGGTGGTCCAGCTTCAAATCGATCAGTTTTTGGAGAACCGTCCAAATTATATTCGGCTAAATCGCCAGTTTCGTTTCCATTTTCCCAAGTACCAATTAAACTAGGTTTCCCGTTTTCATGGTAATAAATCTGCTTTCCTTCTTTTAGTCCTTGTAAGTTGTAATTGAAATGATTTTTAGGCGTTCCATCCCTGTAATACATCTTGTATTCACCAATCCATCTATTATTCTTCCAGGTGCCTTTTTCCCTTACGTTTCCGTTTTTGTAGTAAAAAGTAGCTTCGCCTTCAGGCGTTCCATCTTTATAATTCAGAATATGTTTTGGCTTTCCGTTATTAAAATAAAAAGTCCATTTTCCTTCTTTTTTATTGTTGATGAAATCACCTTCTTCAATTTTTTGATCGTCGGTATATCCTGGAAGATGTTTTTCTTTATTGGTGAAAATCCAATGACCTTGTTTTTTGTTTTGATCATCTGTTTGGTTAATATTCTCAGATTGCCCAATTACTCCAAAGACAAATAACTGAAATGAGATTATTAATGATATTTTAATGAATTTACTCAATCGACTTAAAAACTCTTCAGATAACTTAAAATTAACAAAAAATGTTTCAGGATTTAGTCATTAAAATCATTCCGTTTCTAACAACTTTACCCTCATCCATTAGATTTCTAATGATAGAAATGGTTTCCTCTCTACTTAATTCAGATTTACTCACTAATTGTGCCAGCTCGGTTGGGTTTTGATTAATCAATCCTAGAATGTAAGAGGTGTTCCCAGTTTTTTTATTGGATTTCAGACAGTTATCACAATGATTGCATTTGGTTTTAGGTGTTTCATCAAAATAGAAAAGCGCAATGTTGGTTCTGCACTTATCCTTTTCTAAAACAAATTTTGTAAGGGAATTTAATTGTTGTTCAGCTATTTCTAATCTGTTTTCAAGTAATTCCTTGGGAATGTTTAAGTAGTTTGCAGAAACTCTGTGTTTCGAGAAGAAAACTTTTGGAAGGAAATTTTGAGGTTCATAATGCACCACGTTTGTGCGTTCAAAAATCTCTAAACCTTTTTTGATCTTATTAACTGATGTTTGAAGTGTTTCAGCTAGTTTACTCTCACTAATTTTTACATAGTTGTTAAATATGCCTGTGTAGGAGCGAAGGATGCAAGACAATAAATCAGATTGAAATCCATCTCTGGAAACTATATTTTCAATTTCTCTTCGATCTTGCAGTATTTTCAATGTTGAACTTGCAGTTACATCTTCTGAAAGAAATATGTATCCAGTGTTTTCAAGTATTTTAATTCCATAATGAAGCGATAGTGGATGCAGTTCTATTTTTTTAGCAAACTCTTTTAAATCAATTGATAAACCTTCGTTTTCTCCTGATCCAACAGCAATTTGAGCAGCGTTTGCTAATGCTTGGTAGATGTCTTGAATGATTTTCCTTTTTGGAAATCTATACGTAATAAGAGTTTTTAAATTTTTACGATCGTTTCTGTTAAAAAAAATAGTTGCTTTAGATGACGAGCCATCTCTTCCGGCTCTTCCTGCTTCTTGGTAATATTCTTCCAAGCTATTCGGTAAACCGTAGTGAATAACAAACCGCACGTCTGGTTTATCTACTCCCATTCCAAAAGCATTGGTTGAAACTATGATTTGAGTTTTATTATTTTTCCACCTTTCTTCTATATTCTTTCTTTCCTCAATATCTAATCCGGCATGATAATATTCCGCAGATAAATCAGCTTTATTAAGGTGGTGGGCTAATTCTTCGCAAGTTTTTCTACTTCGTATGTAAATAATTCCACTCCCCGTCAAGTTTTTAGCGTAGTGAATTATTGAAGGTATTTTGTTCTCGGTGTGAATAGCTCCAAAAACAATGTTTTTTCGGTCAAAACTTGTTTTGATTACGTTTTGTTTCGGGAAATTCAATTGTAATTGAATGTCGTTAGCTACTTTTTTCGTCGCTGTAGCTGTAACAGCAATTACACTAGCGTTAGGCGCTAATTCACGAAGTAGCAGAATTGAGCGATAGGCAGGTCGGAAATCATGTCCCCATTGAGAAATACAGTGTGCTTCATCGATAGCGATGAAATTAATTTTCATCTGTTTAATTCTCTCTTTAACAAAAACAGATTGTAGTCTCTCTGGACTTAAATACAAAAGCTTAGTTCCTCCGTATATACAATTGTCGAGCGCATAATCCATTTGTTTTGGACTCATTCCCGAGCTAATCATTTCCGCTTTTATTCCTCGCTGCTTTAATTGACTAACCTGATCGTTCATCAAAGCAATTAGAGGTGAGATAACAATACAAATCCCAGGCATACAAAGTGCCGGAATTTGAAAGCAAATTGATTTCCCAGCTCCAGTCGGCAATAAGGCTAAAACATCATTTTGAGCAAGGGCTTGGTTAATAACCTTGGTTTGTTCAGGCTTAAAGGATTCGTATCCCCAATATTTTTTCAGTATTTCTATTGGGTTATCCATTGATGTAGTTTAAAATAAAAGTTGCTCTTTCTTCAATTGAAATTTTAGGGACAATGATTGGTATGTAATTTAAACTTTGATAGGCTTTTTTTAATTCATCAAAAATCAAGGCCGCCTCATTAATATTTTCTCTTCTTTCATTATCCGTCGAATAAATTTCTGGCCATGGGGGAAGTATAAAAATATCATCATATCTTTTATTTTGGGCATTTTCCATTAAATCTGGGAAAATTTTAAAATCTCCATGATTCATGTAGCCAATCAAGTCCGGAATTCCTCTGTCAAAAAATGTAATAGTGTCTATGCAAGCATCAAATTGTTTGATTTGATCCTTCAAAACAATTTTAGAGAATCCAGTAACATCGTCCCAAGGAACTTTATTTGTGCCTAATTCAAGTTGTTGTTTAATGACTTCCCGAGCCACTTCAGGGAATGTAGCGTAACCTTTACTAGCTAAAGATTCAATTAAGCTTGATTTTCCAGATGCAGGTCCGCCAGTAATAACCACTCTCCTCATGCAGTAAAATTACCAAACTTTGATGATTATTGTTTTTTAGATTACTTTTTATCGTTATTATTCCACTTATTTTTGAAATTGTAAATCTTGTAGAGATGAAAAAAGCCTTAATAGTTGAAGATGAAAAGCATATTGTTGAGCTTTTAACTATTCATTTGCAAGATTTGCATTTGGAGGTAGACAGTGCTTTTAATGGAAAGTTAGGGCTAGAGAAAGCTTTGTCTGGTGATTATTCAATCATTATTCTGGACATCATGATGCCTGAGAAAGACGGGATTGAAGTCTGCAGAGAATTAAGAGGGGCTGGGATTCAAACTCCCGTTTTGATGTTAACGGCAAAATCTGAGGAGTTTGATAAGGTTTTAGGTTTGGAAATTGGAGCAGATGATTATTTAACAAAGCCTTTTGGTGTAAGGGAATTAATTGCAAGGGTTAAAGCGCTTTTGAGAAGATTTGAAAATTATCAAAAACCGAGCGAAGTTAAATCTGAAATTGAAATCGATGGACTTGCAATAAACGTCGAAAAAAGAAAAGTTCAGTTAAACGGAAATATTTTGGAGTTAACGCCCAAAGAGTTTGATTTAATTTTCTTGTTGGCTAGTAACCCAGGTAAAAGTTACTCGAGAGAGGATTTATTAAAACAGGTTTGGGGGTATGATTTCAAAGGCTACGAGCATACCGTTAATTCACATGTAAATAGATTAAGAGCTAAAGTTGAAGAGGATCCAAATAATCCAAATTTTATTAAAACAGTTTGGGGTATTGGTTATGCGTTTAAAGATTGAGGAGAATGTTTAGATTTAAATCATTATACTGGAAAATATCAAGTGTTTTTTTGCTACTAATGGCAATAGTTGGAGGTGTTTACGTGTACGTAACAGCAACTGCAGCTAGTGACTTTTTCAAAACCACTAAGCAAAACTTAAATAAGGAGGTGGCAAGTGAATTGTTAAACGAAGTTCCAGTTTTTGTTAATGATTCCTTGAATGAAAACGCTGTTCAAAAAATAATGATGCATCACATGAAAGTAAACCCATCAATTGAGGTTTATATTTTAGACGATGAAGGACAGATTTTAACTTATGATGCGCCGCCTGAAAAAATTAAGAAATCACATGTTTCATTGGTTCCCATTCGTGAGTTTTTGAAGAGAACAGAAAATTCCGAGTACATTTTAGGTAATGATCCAAAAGCACCTGATGCTTGTAAAGTATTCTCTGTTGCGCCTATTGAGGAACAAGGGGATACTAAAGGTTATGTGTATGCGATATTAACTAGTGAAGAGTATGATAGTGTGAGTAGCATGCTCATGAGTAATTTTATTTACAATGTAGGAATCAAAACATTTGTGATTACAGTTTTGTTCGCTATTGTAATTGGACTGATTTCTATTCGATATTTAACGAGGAATTTTCGAGTAATTGAAGAAGGAGTTAACAAGTTTCAGAATGGAGATTATAAGTCTAGAATTGAATTGAATTCTCAAGGAGAATTTACCCATTTAGCTGATTGTCTAAATGAAATGGCTACAACAATTTCTGATAACATAGAACAGCTGAAATCCATTGAAAAATTAAGAAAAGAATTAGTTGCCAATGTTTCGCATGATTTAAGAACTCCTATTGCTGTTGCGCATGGATATATTGAAACATTGTTGATGAAGAACAACACAATGAGTGCGGAGGATAGAGAGAGGTTTTTAAAAATTGTACTTAATTCAACTGAGAACCTAGAAAAGTTAGTTGCTGATTTGTTTGAATTGTCAAAACTCGAATCAGAAAAAGTAGAGTTGAAACTAGATAAAATAAATCTTAGTGAATTTGTTCATGATGTTTCATCAAGATTTAAAATGCTTGCCGAAAAAAGCAAAATTCATTTTAGTGTAAATGCATCTGAAATGGGGTTGGTTGAAGTTGATGTGGCTTTAATTGAAAGAGCAATTCAGAATCTTATTGAAAATGCCTTGAAGTTTACCAATGAAGGTGGAGAAGTAGAGGTTTCTGTAACGAAACAAGGAAATAGCTTTAGGTTTAAAGTTAGGGATACTGGTGTAGGGATTGGTGAGCAATCACTTCCATTTGTTTTTGATAGATATAAAAAGCTAGATTCAGATAAAAATGATACAGGCGCTGGTTTAGGATTAGCAATCGTAAAAAAGGTAATAGAGCTGCACAATCTTGAAATAAAAGTCGATTCTAAAAAAGATCTTGGAACTAGTTTCTATTTTGATATTCCGTTAGCATTATAAATTAAGAAATAACCTACACGAATAGGTGATTTTGGTTCGGTTTTATTATAAAAAAATGGCCTGTTTTCACAGGCCACTACAATTATTTGAATTTTAAGTTTAATTGCTAATCACCATCATTATCAATGTAAGTGATTTGAACACCAAAAGCAGTTACCATATCTACTTTCAGGTATGCTACAAGTTCTTTTGTTTTAGCGTAAATTTCATCTACTAATTCAGTTTGATTAGCAATAGCTGTATTTATATCACCAGTTAGTTGTGATGTCTTAGTTTCAAGATCATCAAAAACACCTAGAATTAATTCATTCAAATCCTTACCGCTTCGAGTTGTTTTTAAATACTTTAAATAATCATCAAAACCTTCTCTGTCGTTTCCATAAAGATCTTCCCCTTTGAAAACTCTTTTTAAATTAGAAAGATGTGCTTTTAGTAAATCAATGTTGTATTTGCCAAATAACGCTTCAGCTTGTTCTGGCTGAGGAGTGTTTAATGTGAATTTTCCAGCGGGGAATCCAACTTGACCATTTTTTAATAATTCAACATCTTGAATGTATCCGTTTATGAGTTCTGAAAATGCAGATCCAGAAGCCTTTGAATTAGTGGTAACGAAATTCGAATAATATTCGTCAGTATTGTTTTTCCAATAATCATAAGCGCTAATTGCTTTGCTGTTAATTAAGTCGATATTCTTATTAAGATAAGTTGCAGCTTCGTTTGAAAGTCTATCTATTTGCTTGGTTTCATCTCCTTCAAATAAAACATAATCAAGCCCCGGGAAACCGATTGCATCTGAATAAGTTGCAGATTCTAAATTAGGATCTGATTCTTTAAATGCATTATGAATATTTGCTGTGTCAGTAGGGTAGGTATTCAAACTTGAAGCTAATGTTTGAATATTAATGTTGCCAAAGTTTACAAAAGAACAGTTTTGCCAGTAAGTGTAAGCTTCTTTGTGTTGATTTTGAAGAGCTAATAGGTTTGCACTTGAATTATCGATTTTAAAATTATTTAGCTGACTATTCAATTCATTTGTCGATTCTTTCAAATCGGCATATTGTGGTATGATAATATTATCGGCAACGTTTTTTAAAATTTTGGTAACGTCGTAATTATCGGTGTTATTATTTGTAGTTTTTTCACCACAACTCCAAAATAATGGAGCTGTGGTGATTATGGTCAATATTAATTTCAATCTCATTAGGATTTAATTTTATAGTTGAGTTTTTACAGATTCTAAACCACTTGAAGTAGCAAGAGCGTTTCGAGCGTTTTCAATGTCGGTTGTAGTAACATCCCAAAAATTGTCTCCTAATAAATCAAGGATTTCTTGATAATTCGTTATTGAGTTTTCGGTATTGTATTTTAAAGCTTTTATGAATTCATAGGCCTCTGTTAAAACATGACATCTTTCCGCGTCATCAGAGAAATTAGTAATTCCACTGTTTAAATAATGGATGGCTGTTGCTGAAGATACTTTTTCCCAGTACATTTTAATATCGCTTACAGCTTCATCCTGAGCTGATTTGTCTTTATTTGAGATAGCTGCTCTTCCTTTTAGGAATGCGTCCATGATTTTATTGGTATTAGCCAACTCATCTCTTTTCCAACAATAAGAAGCCCAAAATCTAGCATCTGTAGTGTTTGATGGAAAGTCAATTGGAGCTCCAAAGTATCCAAAAGCTTCATCAAAGTGATGTTCTTTATCTGTTCCTTCACCTGGAGTTACCGTAGAATTGTCAACCGCATCCCCAATTTTTTCATCTGTTAAGTATACAGATGCAGTTTGATAATAGAAGCAAGCTCCCATTAATCCTTTATCTACTAATTGAGCGTATTCAAAACCATTAGCATCTACTAAAATAGTTCTTCCACTTCCAGTGATTAAACCAGCTTGTCCTTTTGCTCCTCCAGTTTTTCCAGAATATTTAGCAATAGAGTCGAATAATTCTATGTAGTAAGTAGTATCAAGGTAAAACGTTTTGCCTTGTAAATTTTTCGAAGCAGCGTTTAAATCGGCATCACTAAATGGAGTGTTGGAATTGCTGAACATATCTTTCATTTTATTTGCATCCAAACTAGTGTTTTCAGTATGACCAGTTTTGATGTAAGAAGTTAGTTCAGTAAGCATATCTAGTCTACTAGTCTGACCATCGTAAGAAACGTTTTCGAAATTGTAAGTTGAAGGAATTTTATAACCTTCTTCGGGATTCGTTTCTTCTTTTTTACAGCTAACTAAAGCAGCAATTGTTAATAGAGGTAGTATTATTTTTTTCATGTCGATTAAATTTATGAAGCAAAACTATGCATGAGTAAAAGAAAGCCCAATACCATCTTTTGGGTATAAAAAGAAAATTGACTACCCTAAATGTGGTACTTGGAGGCAACCGCAAGGTGAATTATTCGTTAATTTCGTACGAGATGAAAAGCTATCCATTAATAATATTACTATTGTTATCTATTCTTTCTTGTAAAGATGACACGTTATACGTTGAGACTGTTTATGAGAAAGATAGGGCGGAAGAAGTGATTTTAGCAACCAGTGTTTATAATGGCTTGTATTTAAGTGTTCGAGAAGAAGTTGGAGAAATAGAGGGCGAGGAGTTTGATGTTTCATTAAAAACCGAAGATTTGAATGCTGTTGATCCTTGCGCTTCAGTTGAATATACTTTGGACTCTATTAATCATTATGTAAAGCAAGTCGTTATAAGTTACCCAGATATTGATTGCTACTCTTTTCAGAGAAATAAAGCAGGTAAATTAAAGGTGTATTTAAATGGTCAGTTAAACCAAATAGGTACGGTAATGACGATTATACCAGAGGGGTTTTATGTAGATGGGTATAAGATTGAAGGGCAAATAAAAATTATTAATTCTGGTTTTGATTCAGACTACAAGTTTCATGTTTATCGAGAAGTTCAAGATGGTAAAATTTGGCTTGAAGGACAATCTTTTTTCACATGGAACACAGTTGAATACGCTGAAATAGATTTCTTTAACGAGGAGGTTTTATACGATTTGTCTGCTTCTGTTTTCAGTACAAACGGTCAGAATTATGTTGTCTCAACAATTAGTCCTTTAAAATCTGGATTTAGATGTGAACATTTTCAATCTGGAGAAATAGAAATAAAGTCAAACTCTTTTAAATCTTCCATAAATTTTGGAGATGGGACTTGTGATAATAAAGCAGTTTTATGGCAGGATGGAAGCAGTACGGAATTGGTTCTTAATTAGGCGTTTTATAATCTTTACAAATCATTTCAAATTTAATTCGCTCACCTTTTTTGAAGACCACATCCCATTCACCGTTGTATTTTATTTTTTTAGGGAGGTATTCATTGAATTTAAAGTCTAATTCAATAAACATTTTAATATCAAATGAAAACATTGCTGTTTGATCTTTTAAAGCATAAGTTCTAGCAATTACATTCATAGTTCTTCTGTCATAGTATGTAATAAGTTTAGTGATAACTACTTTACTTTCGGTTATAGACTTTTTTTTTAGACAAGAGAATTTGTAACAAGGTACAGTGTCTTTGAAGAAGGTTTTTTCAACCTTGAAATCATAAAAAGGCCTCATTTTCTCACTGAAAATATCTAGCTTTTTCCCAATTAAAGGAACCCCTTCAACTCCAGTTCCAGGAGAGAACATAAAAGTTTTTAGTTTTTCATAATACTGTTCTTTTTTAGATAAGCCTTTCATGTTTTCTTGAGAGTATGGCTCACCAACCGTATTATTAACTTCAAATTTGCCTTTTGGAAAAAAGACTTTATCGTACATTTCAGCAGTAAAGTATTTATGTTCTCCATTTTTTCGGTATACACGTCCATCTGTAGTTTCTTTCACAGTTTCAATCCATCCTAATTCTCCATTACTGTAATGCTTTGCTAATCTATTTAGTTTTGCTTTTTCTTCCCATTTTTTATCAAATACTTGTACTTGATTATCAGAGTTGTGAGGAAACATTCTTAAGTTTTTAAATGCTCTGTAAAAACTGGTGTCTGTTTTAGTCATTCTAATGAAATCTTCTGCGTCAAACCCTTTTTTCTGAGTTATTGCAATAGCCTCAAGTTGAGTTGTATCCATATAAGATTGACAAAAAACCGTTTCCTTCATAGAAACTAAGAAGGTAATTGTTATGATTAAATATGTTTTCAAACAAACAGTCATTAGAGTACACTAATTTAATACTACTAAGCTTATTAGGAAAAGTTCGGTTTTACAATAAGAAAACTAATATGGTATGATAAAGAAAAAAAGGCTGCCATCGTTTTTGAGGCAGCCTTAACTTTTCATTTTGTTGGTTTGTTATTTCTTAAACCCGATTATTCCTACACCACAACCACTTCCGGCAGTGAATTCATATTTTAAGTAGTAAACACCTGTTGCATTACAAGGGTAGGTTATTGAAGGATAGTACTGATTTTGAATGAGATTACTCATCACCTTCTTTTTATCTCTATCATACAACGTAACTTTCATTGATCCGCTACCTCCATTACAGGCTGTTAACATGTAAGTAGAACCTTTACTGAACACAGATTTATATTCAACTTCGCCACCATCTTCGATGGATATTGTGTTCGCTTTTAAAAATTTGTATCCGTCAATAACTTCAGCACATTCGTCCAAAAAGTCTTCGTCTTCACAATCAACTTCATCTGCAAAAGCAGTTAGCAAGGGGAAGGCTAAGATTAATGGAATATATAATAAGTATTCTGATTCCCCACAATTATACCTAAACCGTAAGTTGAGTACGGAGTGAACACCTTTCTTTACAGAAAAGATTGGTTATGAATATTTTAAGGTTTATTGAAGAGTTTCCAGATGAACACAGTTGTATCACTCATTTTAA
>CAXRIN010000007.1:0-12572 GCA_964230605.1 Flavobacteriaceae bacterium | reverse complement strand
CAGCAGAATCATTTAATGCTAAAATTAAAGCTTTTAGAGCTCAGTTTAGAGGTGTAAAAAACAAGGAATACTTTTTATTCAGATTAACAAATATTTATGCCTAATCCCCAACTTTTGTGCTTGACCCAACTTTTGTGCTTGCCCCCCCTTTTGTGCTTGACCCTTAAATCATAACCGAATTTGTGCTTTTATTGAAAAGCTATAATTTGAAAATCTCACAAAGTAAAATGCTGCAAAAAAGAAACTCCTGGCTCAATCTATTACCGCAATTGGGTATACAGTAAAAAATTGAATCCAGGAGTAATAATAAGTTCCCTTAACTACCTATTACCTTAAAACTTATTACTTAAACTAACTTTTCCAGCGAGAGGGAAACTGACCTAAATAAATCCTCTCGTGGTCCGGTTAGAGTTTTTGGGGGTTGTTTTTATTCCTTTGGAATATCAACACTTAAAGATGCGTTTTTAGTTGTCTGAATAAAATACAACTGAAGCGCAGAATCATCACTTCAAAAACTACAAAACAAAAAATAAACAACTCAATAACAACTACTTAAACAATCGTAAATACTATTTCAAAGAATTCAACCACTCTAAATATTTTTCATCTTTTTGTGATTCTACAGCCTTTGATAAGTTAAATTGAGATTTTACTACCTCTTCCATTGGTGTTTTTTGCAAAACTTCTAAGTATACTTTTAGCCAAGCTTTATTCCCTTGATAGTTCACCTCCTCGACTTTACCATTTTTGTAAATTGAGAAAAATGCATCGAAAAGAACTTTTTGCTCGTCATTAAAAATAATTGTTTCAACTCTTTCTTTTCTTCTGATAGCCTCAACTGATTTATCAAAAACATCTGGCTTATCCATTAAATAATGAACCATTAATAAGTGTAATTCACTATCAACAAAAAATGTAGAGTTCTTTTTATCCAAAGACAAGGATTGATACTCTATTAAATGCTGCAAGGCATGCTTATAATCTCCAGATAGGATTAATAGTTGAGCAAATGATAAATAAACTCTGGAAACAAGTAATTTATTCCTTTTAAATTCTTTTTTAGAAGCCCATTTAAACTCTTCTATCAAATTATTAATCTCATCCTTATCTAAATACCAATATTGCAAATAGATGTGATTTTGGAAATAAATATCATAGTACTTCTCCGTTAAAACTCCATCTGTATTTTTTTCAACCAAAGGCAAAAAATAACTCTTCATATAACCCAAGTATTTCTCAAATACTTTTATTGCTGAACTCGCCTTCAAATAGGTTAAAACATTACTTAAAACTAGAATTTGAGACAAATAGCTCTTTTGAAATACTTCTGACGTTAACAACAACTTGTATTGATCTTTTCTAACATCATGATGAGCCAATAAATCACCTTGTATAATTGCACCCATAGCTTGTATTTCAAAACTACTCATCTTAGCTTTTGCGGAGTTAAGGTTTGAGATATCGCTAATTAAGGGAGAATTGGCTATTTCAACTAATTCATTTTTGAAGGATGGTTTTCTTTCGTAAAAGAAATACTGATAATATAATGTTACCGCTTTACGATAACTCTTGTTAATTATACTAACTTCAAGCTCTTTACTTTCGGCTTCTTCAAGCTGTCTTTCAATTTCTTCAGTAACGTTGAATTTCAACTGCCCCCTTAGGTGATTTAAGTTCCAGCTATTCTGCAATGCCTCTTTCTCGTAAAAGAAATACTCAAGAATTTGTGACTGCTTTAACAATTTACTGTTTAACTTCTCTGCTTCTTCATACATCGACTTCTCCTGCAGATTCCGAACATCCTTTAACATATCTGCCAACTGTCCCTCACTATCTGAAAGAGCATTATAAGCCCTTAAATACCTCAATACATTAGCATAAAGATTCCTTAAAGAATTTTTTAAAACCTTAGGCGCTGCAGATGAATGTTTCTCAGCTATCTTATCAAAATCATATTCTTTTAAAGTTTGAATAGTTTCGAAATATGCATGAAGCAAACTATTAGTTTTACTAGCCTGTAATCGCAGATTAACGTATCTTTTTTCACTGGGATGAAGCGACTTCACCAGTTTAAATAAACTTTTCATAGGTCAGTTTATTAAAATTTATTTCTTGATGATTATACCTTGATCAGGAGAACTTTCACCCACCATGAATACTCTAACAAAGTATACTCCCGCAGGTAAACTAGAGATTTCAAGTAATCTATCACCTACGTTTTGGTGAGAAGAGATTATTTGTCCGAAAGAATTATAAATCAAAACATGATCCATAACATCGTTTTCATTTACCATAATATTAACTACATCATGAGCTGGATTAGGGTAAATATTTAATCTTGAGTTATATAATTCTTTAACCGATGTTGCTGCTACTACCTCTATAGTAACTGTATCAGGAATAATATTACCCGCAGCAGACAATTCAACCCTGTAAGTACCTTCCGTATCAAATCTTACATCAGGAAAAGTTAGCCATTTCTTACCATACATACTTAAAGTTCCATACATGTTTCCTGGCCCAGAAAGTTGGTTTAGGTAACCAAAATTGAAGAAGTTGGTATCCAACTGCATTGTAGCTCTGTTGTAAACACCTATTGAAATTGGAAAAATCGCATCTACAGGAATAATCCCTCCATTACTTGCTAAAGGATAAACAGCATCACCTCCTCCTGTTGAACAACCGTTTGGTACTTCAGCACAAAAATCAAATTCTTCTCTAACTCTAAAAGTAACTGTATCCTTAAAAGAACCCGCAACGCTTACCTCTACTTTGTAAATACCTTCTTGTGAAAATATTAAGTCATTATAATAAGTATACTTTGAAATTGTGTACGCAAGCGTTCCCTGCATATTACCAGGCCCTGATATTTTATTAGCAACCACAGGTCCAGCATATGTTGTATCAACTGTTCTTGTCTCTAAATTCCCTATTGCTAACCAAAAAGGCATTGATGTACCCACTGATGGATATTCAAAAGTATCTTCCTCAAAAGAATAAATAATTCCTGTTCTTGAAACCTCAGACCCTCCACAATTTACTCCCGGTAAAGTGCAAGGATGTGGGTTGTATTGAGCTGTTAAACTCAACCCAAAAAATATCAGCAAAAGCGATATCACTACAACCCTATTCGATTTCTTTTTAGACATTATAACCTCCAATGAATCCATCAAATCTATACTTTAATAAGACATACAAAAAGCTAATACGGCAAAACTTAGATTAAGTTTCACAGTTCTTTAAACCATTTTAAACAAAACAAAACACTCAAAAACAAATACTTACAACCTAAAAAAGAAATTACCTGACAAAACGAAGCAATTATTTCAATATTCAATAAATCTCAAAAACATTCTGGCGAAAGTTACCTTAAACCATAAGATTTTATAGTAATTTTGCAGACCTAAATTAAAGTGCGACATGATTAAGATTACTTTACCAGACGGAAGTGTTAGAGAATACGAGTCAGCTGTTTCAGCACATGAAATTGCTTTAAGTATTAGTGAAGGACTAGCAAGAAACGTTTTATCGGCAGAAGTTAATGGAGAGGTTTGGGATTCCAGCCGTCCAATTAATGAAGACGCTCATGTAAAACTTTTAACCTGGAACGACGAAAAAGGTAAAGAAACCATGTGGCACTCCTCTGCTCACTTAATGGCAGAAGCAATTCAACATTTTTATCCAGAAACAAAATTTGCTATTGGTCCCCCAATAGAAAATGGATTTTATTACGATTTAGATTTAGGGGGAAAAACGATTTCTGAGGCAGACTTCAAAAAGATTGAAGACAAAATGCTTGAATTAGCACGTCAGAAAAATGATTATATCAGAAAAGAAGTTCCTAAAGAAGAGGCTATAACCTACTTTAAAGAAAAAGGAGACGAATATAAATTGGAATTACTGGAGGATTTAGAAGATGGTAAAATCACTTTTTATACTCAAGGTGAATTTACTGATTTATGTAGAGGACCTCACGTTCCAAACACTGGAGTAATTAAGGCTGCAAAAATCATGAGTACAGCTGGTGCTTATTGGAGAGGTGATGAAAATCGTCAGCAGTTAACTCGTTTATACGGAATTACTTTCCCTAAGGCAAAAGAACTTACCGAATACTTACACATGGTGGAAGAAGCAAAAAAACGTGACCACCGTAAATTGGGTAAAGAATTAGGATTATTTACTTTCTCTCAAAGAGTTGGTCAAGGATTACCGCTTTGGTTACCAAAAGGAGCTCAATTAAGAGAACGTTTAGAAGGTTTCTTAAAGAAGGCTCAACAAAAAGCTGGTTACCTTCCTGTTGTAACGCCTCATATTGGAAATAAGGAGCTTTATGTTTGCTCTGGTCACTATGAGAAATATGGTGAAGATTCTTTCCAGCCGATAAGCACTCCTGCTGAAGGTGAAGAATTTTTACTAAAACCAATGAACTGCCCTCACCACTGTGAGATTTTTAAAGCAATTCCAAAATCATACAAAGATCTCCCTGTAAGATTGGCTGAATTTGGAACCGTATATCGTTATGAACAATCAGGAGAATTACACGGCTTAACTCGTGTAAGAGGATTCACTCAGGATGATGCTCATATCTTCTGTAGAGCGGATCAATTAAATGAAGAATTCGAAAAAGTTATTGAACTAGTTCAATATGTTTTCGCTGTATTCGGATTTGATGATTATATCGCTCAGGTTTCTTTAAGAGACCCGGAAAACAAACAGAAATATATTGGTTCTGATGAAAATTGGGATTTGGCAGAAAAAGCAATTGTTGAATCTGCTGCTAAAAAAGGATTAAAAACGGTTGTTGAGTACGGAGAAGCTGCATTCTATGGTCCAAAGCTTGATTTTATGGTAAAAGATGCCATTGGTCGAAAGTGGCAGTTAGGGACTATTCAAGTAGATTATAATTTACCAGAGCGTTTTGAATTAGAATATACAGGTGCTGATGACCAAAAGCATCGTCCGGTAATGATTCACCGTGCACCATTTGGATCGTTGGAAAGATTCTGTGCTATTTTAATTGAGCACGTTGCCGGAAACTTCCCATTATGGTTAGCGCCAGAGCAAGTTGCTATTCTTCCAGTTAGTGATAAATACAATGAAGCAGCCGAAGAGCTTTTATCTTTCCTAAATAATTCCGATATTCGCGGATTCGTTGACGACAGAAGTGAACGTGTGAGCAAGAAAATAAGGGATACAGAAGTTAAGAAAATCCCTTACATGATTGTTCTTGGAGAGCAGGAAACCACTACAGGTACTGTATCTGCAAGAAAACACGGCGAAGGAGAATTAGACAGAATGACTAACGATGAATTCGTTACTTATGTTAAAACGGAAATTGAGAACAATTTAAACAAGTAAATATATTTAATGAATCCTAGAAAAAAAGGAAACAGAGGAAGAAGGCCTCCTCAAAAGGAGGAACTGCACAGAATAAACCAAAACATCCGAATCCCTGAAGTTCGTTTAGTTGGTGAAAACGTTGAACAAGGTGTTTACGACACTCGTGAGGCGTTAAAAATGGCTCAAGAGCAAGAGTTGGATTTGGTTGAAATTTCTCCAAATGCTGTACCTCCGGTTTGTAGGATCATTGATTATAAAAAGTTTCTTTACCAACAAAAGAAGAAACAAAAAGAGATTAAAAACAAAACGGTTAAGGTTGTTGTTAAAGAAATCAGATTCGGTCCAAACACCGATGAGCATGATTTCAATTTCAAACTTAATCACGCTAAGAAGTTCTTAGAAGAAGGATCAAAAGTTAAGGCTTATGTGTTCTTTAAAGGAAGAACTATTGTTTTTAAAGATAGAGGTGAAATTTTACTATTAAAATTCGCACAAGAATTAGAAGAGTTAGGAAAGGTTGAAATGTTACCTAAAATGGAAGGTAAAAAAATGAACATGATGCTCGCTCCTAAAGCTCCAAAAAAGTAATTTATTGTTTTATTAATTAATATAAGTGTTGTATGCCTAAGATGAAGACTAAATCCAGCGCAAAGAAAAGATTTACTTTGACTGGATCAGGAAAAATCAAAAGAAAGCATGCTTTTAAATCCCACATCTTAACTAAGAAAGGGACTAAGCAAAAGAGAAACTTAACTAAAACTGGATTAGTTGACGAAACTAATGTTGGAGCTGTTAAGTCTATGTTGACTATTGGAAAATAATCAACGAACGTTATTTATTCAATTTTTTAATTGGTTGTTTGTTAAACCCGGTGTCTAGTAAAAAAGAGTTGAAAATTAAGATCAACCACTAACCACCAAAAACTTAAAATTATGCCTAGATCGGTAAACTCGGTAGCGAGTAGAGCAAGAAGAAAAAACACGATGAAATTAGCCAAAGGTTACTTTGGTAGAAGAAAAAACGTGTGGACAGTTTCTAAAAACGCAGTAGAAAAAGGTCTTACTTATGCGTACAGAGACAGAAAGAACAAAAAGAGAAACTTTAGAGCTCTTTGGATTCAAAGAATTAACGCTGGTGCAAGACAATATGATATGTCTTACTCAGAGTTTATAGGAAAAGTAAATGCTAAAGGGATTGAGTTAAACAGAAAAGTTTTAGCTGACCTTGCGATGAACAACCCAGAAGCATTTAAAGCGGTTGTTGACGCGGTTAAATAAACCCCTACTCAACATAAGAAAACAAAAAACGCCAGCTTTCGCTGGCGTTTTTCTTTGTTGTTATAATGATCATTGATTGCAAAAAATCAAAATATTATAATATCTAATTTTAAGAATAAACTGGAGGAAACAGAGTCTTTAAATTATAATCAGAAACCATAACTTCACCGTACGCTCCTGCGGATTTAATTATAAATAAATCACCCCTTTTGGTTTCTGGAAGTTCTAAATCCTTTGCAAAGCAATCTGTACTTTCACAAATTGGCCCTACAACATCATATTTAATAATCTCTTTAGAATTAGATGAAAGGTTTTCAATTTCATGATGTGCACTGTACAGCATTGGTCTTATCAACTCAGTCATTCCAGCATCTAAGATGGCGAAATTCTTTTTCAAACCATTTTTAATATAAAGCACCTTTGTTACCAAGGAACCACATTGCCCAACTATTGATCTTCCCAATTCAAAATGAACCTCTTGTTCCGGCCTTAATTCTAAAAACTCATTGAATATTTTAAAATATTCAGCAAAATCAGGAATCTGCCCATCTGGATTATGATAATCAATACCTAATCCCCCACCTGCATTAATAACCTTTACAATAATCTGCCTAGAATAAAACCACTCTTGTATTTTATTGATTTTTGAAGTCAAGTTTTTAAAAGAAGTCAAATCTGTAATTTGAGATCCAATATGAAAATGCAAACCAATTAACTCAATATTTGGAGATTTTTGAAGCACAGCTAAAACGTCATCAAGCTCCCACATATTTATACCAAATTTGTTCTCAGATAAACCAGTGGTAATATACTTATGAGTATTTGCATTAACATTTGGATTTATTCTCAAAGCAATTTGTGCAACCTTAACTTTTTTCTCAGCTAATTCATTAATCACTTCAATCTCTTGAATACTCTCGCAATTGAAACAAAAGATGTCCAAATCCAAAGCAGCATTAATTTCTCTATCACTCTTCCCTACTCCTGCGAAAACAACTTCACTAGACTTAAACCCAGCATTAACAGCCGTCTCCACCTCTCTTCCACTAACACAGTCTGCTCCAAAACCTTTTCCAGCGATTAATTTCAAAATAGGATCATTAAAATTCGCCTTAACAGCATAATGTAAATGAAAACCATATTTATCTGCTTCACTTTTTGCTAAATCTAATGTTTGATTCAGCAATTCCATATCATAATAGTAAAAAGGTGTTTCTAAACCTTCAAACTTTTTTAGCAACTCTGTACTCATAACAAACTTATTAAAAGAAATGTCCCGCTTATTGGGCGGGACATTAACTATATAATTTCAATCAAATTAAAAAGTAAACAACCCGTCATTCAATGCTTGAAGTGCTTTTTGCTTGTACTTAGACTCAACAGCAACAGAGATGTTATGTCTAGAACCTCCGTAAGAAATCATACGAATTGGCACTTCTTTAAGCGATTCAAAAATCTTAATTGCTGCTCCTTCAGCCTCACTAACCATATTTCCAACAATACAAACGATAGACAAATCAGAATCAACTTCTACAATACCAAAAGCCTCTAACTCTTCAACTATTTTATTCAAATTAGTTGTATCATCAATTGTTAAAGAAACAGCTACTTCAGAAGTTGTAATCATATCAATTGGTGTTTTAAATCTTTCAAATACCTCGAATACGCTTCTCAAGAAACCGTATGCCAACAACATTCTAGCTGATTTAATTTTAATAGCTGTGATCCCATCTTTAGCAGCAATAGCTTTTACTAAACCTTCACCTGTCTCTGTAGAGATTGTAGTTCCTTTTGCAGACGGATCCATTGTGTTTAATAACTTAACCGGTATTCCTAATTGCGCAGCAGGACGAATAGACTGAGGGTGTAAAATTTTAGCGCCAAAATATGCTAACTCAGCAGCTTCATCAAAAGAAAGTTTTGCAACTGGCTTTGTTTGATCCACAACTCTAGGATCATTATTATGCATCCCATCAATATCAGTCCATATTTGGACTTCCAATGCATTTACCGCATTACCAACAATTGATGCTGTATAATCTGACCCTCCTCTTTTTAGGTTATCAATTTCACCAAATGAATTTCTACAAATATATCCTTGAGTAATAAACAATTTATGTCCTTTTCTCTTTTCTAATTCTTTTGCCGCATGTTCTCTGATATAATCCATATCAGGTTCTTCATCCCTATTAATTCTCATGAAATCAAGAGCAGGTAATAACGCACTGTCAACTCCACTTTCTTCAAGAAACAAATGAAACATTTTAGTACTTAACAACTCACCTTGAGCCAACAATGCTCTTTCTTGAAATAAATTGAAAACATTTACAACAAATGATTTCATAAAATCAAAATGCTCCTTTATAATCGCATTAGCTTTTTCCTTAAACTCATCTGCTTTGTATAAATCCTGAACAGTAGCATGATATTTATTTTCTAATTCAGCTATAGCTTGTTTAGCTCCTTCTTTATCGTCAGCATACAACTTTTCACCAATAGCGACTAAACTATTTGTTGTACCAGACATAGCTGATAACACAACTATTTTCGGCTCTTCGTTAACAACGATATTCGCCACTTCTCTCATTCTTTCAGCAGAACCAACGGAAGTACCTCCAAACTTTAAAACCTTCATTTTGATTAGAATTAATTTGCGCGCGAAGATAAAGAATACAATCGATATTCAGAATGAGAAAAACAAATAAAAAACCTCTTCAGTTATGAAACTAAAGAGGTTTAATCTTGTGCGGAGCGAGGGGGATTATTCGCCGACCGGCTCATGAACTTCGTTACGAACCCTTTGGTTCTCATCCATCAAATTTT
Source organism: Flavobacteriaceae bacterium (assembly GCA_964230605.1). Taxonomy (GTDB): domain Bacteria; phylum Bacteroidota; class Bacteroidia; order Flavobacteriales_C. Next base: position 3,132 of record CAXRIN010000007.1, on the reverse strand, counting down.
CACCATAAAAAAACCTCTTCAGTTAGGAAACTAAAGAGGTTTAATCTAGTGCGGTGCGAGGGGGATTCGAACCCCCGGTACGATTGCTCGTACGTCAGTTTAGCAAACTGGTGGTTTCAGCCACTCACCCATCACACCTTCAAATAACTGCTCAAAGACAGGGTGGCAAATTTAATATTTAGATTCCATTTGAACAACTGTAACCTCTTGTTTAATCATCTTTTTTTAGAATTTATATTTAAGTATCTGAAATTCAAGTATTACATAAAAATGTTATTTACTTAAATCGTTTTCCCTACCTCTGTCCTCAACCAACTATTGTAATCTATTAACTCATCGTCATTACCTTTATTCGACATAAAAAGCCTTATTTCCCCCTTTAAAACAGCATCTAACTTACCCTTCTCCAACAACTCAAGTATTTTGATAAATTGAACATCTCTAACATTCGATAAATCTTTAATTTCATCAACAAACTCTTCTTTTATCATTTTAAGTTTGTTTTTGAAATTTTCAGAATTGCCAATTTTAAATCGAACAATCAATTCCCCAATGCTCCACTTAAATTTTAAACTTGCGGAAGTTTTTTCATACTGATCAAGTAATTGAAGTGCTGTGAAATTTCTTAAAGACCTCTTATAATTAAACTTATCAAACCAATTCAAAGCCAAATTAACATGGACAAATATCCCGAAATAAGGATCTCTTTTCATCAGATCACTATCTCGAACATCTTCAAGAATAGAAATACTTTTCTCTTTATCAATCACATTGTAATTATTGACTAAAGCATTCAAATAATAAATTTCATATTTACCTTTTAATTTCCCTTTGAATTCATCCATTGCCAACTTCAATTCATTGGCCCAATTTAGCGAATCCTTAATTTTATGATTCTTGAATAAAGTATTAACGATATAAGTTAAAATCTGCAATTTAAAATCATGGTTACTATCATTTAAAAGCTTTTCTTCTATGAATTGCTGGTAAGTCTTTATTAAATAATCTTCTAAAGCAACATATTCTCTTTTCGATAATAAAATTTGCGAAACAGCCCTATATATTTTCAATTTAAACTTTGGAGTCAGCGTACTTTTATCTTCTACAAGATCAGAAACTGTTTTTTCCAAGAATGGAATTAAATCAGTTTTCTTAGACGTGTAGTTCTGAGTCGTTTTCAATTTATAACTTAATACAGCAAGTGTGTTTTCTAAAGCTCTAAGCTTTTCAAGTTTCTTACCGTTTTGCTCTCGTTTTGCAATATACTCTTCCGGATCAATGGTTACAACTTCTTGACTCAACCCTATGTGCCTCGAATAAATTACCTCTAACAACTCATACAATTCTGCTTTTTGCGATTTTTCCTCTGCTTTTTTTAGCAAATGATGAGCTACTTTAAAAAGACGTTTTTTCGAAAAGACTTCAGACAAATGCAAAAAGTGATAAACTTGAGAACTGTTTTTGTCATCATAATAATGAACCGACAAACTTTTTAAAATATTATTAGTCAATCTATTTTTAAGTCGGTAAAACGAGTTCTTTCCTTTATTACCATAAAGTAAATCCGCTATTTCATCTTCTATATACTTATCTCCTTTCTTTCTTATTGTATCAAAAAGGACAAGATCTTTCCTTTCTTTTTCTGCATTTTTCCTTAGGGTATACAACTTGTAAGCTTGAATTTCTTCTTTAGTCATGCCACTAATAACCTCCTCTAAAAACCTCATATTTCAACTTTGATCAAGTAAGAAAGTTAAAAATAAAAGCATCCTTCTCCTAATACCTTCGTTATATTTACACCAATAGATATAAACATGAAGATTTTTTTATTAACTAGCTGCCTATTTATTGCTGGTTTAGCTCAAGCCCAGGACACCCTAACAATTGATAACACTATTATTAACATGGGTCCTCAAAACGTACACACTATAAATGATTCAATTACCTTAAGTTTTGATGTCTCGAGCTCTTCTAATACTGGAGATGACAGTGTTTACCAAAAAGCAAATGTTTATAATCAAAACGGAAATTTCTTCGAAGTTGAAGATCAAATCTTACCGAATCAAGACACCGTTCCATTCGTCAACCAGGGGCCAGCTATGCTACAAGCAAAAATGGTTTTAGCTCCCGCTGTTTTCGCTAACGGTAACAACACTGTGGTTATTTGGCCTGAAAAAGTTAAAAACAAGCCTTTTGTTAAGGATTCTATTAAGTTCGAAATCGAAATCATCAATGCTAACAACACTTTTAATATTGACTTTGAAAAATCTGTAAGAATTTTGAGCAACCATATCTCATTAACTAACATTGGCCAATCAAATCAATTTATAAGTATTTACAACTTAAAAGGACAAATCATTCTTGAAAGTGAAATAAAAACAAATGAAACTAAATTTTTATATATCCCGAAAGGTTTATTTATGCTAAATATAGTCGAGGGAGATAAAAGCTCAAGTACCAAAATACTGGTGAAGTAAGAAATTTGAATTTTCATAATCACAAAAACAACAAGCTTCAAGAAATTCACTCAATTAAAAACTACCTTCCCCTTAAAGACGTGCTTCGGCACGTCTTTATTTTTCCAGTAAACTAAACTGCTTTAAACATAAAGTGCTCCATACACATTAGTTATTGCTCATTACTAAAACAATTCCGATAGTTAGTCCTAACCTATACTTAGTTCTCCTAGATTCCTACAACTAAATAGAACAATCTATGCCATTGCCTTGAGGATTACCAAGTCGTGTCTTAAGTTTTTTCTGTGAAATACATCATTTACAATAGACGTCCCGCACGACGTCTCTACAATAGTATTCTTAAATTAAACAATCTGTTTATTTATCAATATTGTTTATAAAACACCAAAGCCGCTTAAAAAAGCGGCTTTGATTGTGGTAATATAAAAGGTGGTTTTATCTAATTAGCGATACTCTTCCGTAGTGGGTTTTGAGAACTTGTTCTACGTTGTCCCATACTTTTAACTTCCATACATAAACGTCTTGTTGGACGTTGTTGTTAGTTGTTCCGTGGGTTCCATCCCATCCTTCATATGGCATGCTGCTCTCCCAGATTAATTGTCCCCAACGGTTGAAAATCATGAACTCGTATTGTGATAAGCCCTCTAAGTTATCA
>CAXRIN010000006.1:0-15174 GCA_964230605.1 Flavobacteriaceae bacterium | reverse complement strand
GCGTTTTTAGCCGCAGCAGGTTGGAATTTTAAGAAAATGATGATGCTATTAAAGCAAGAGGTCTTTTTGATTGTTATAACATCAAATTTTTATTCGTTCAAAAAATACTAAATATCGATTTTTAAGGAGCGACTACATATTCTGGTAAATTATTTACTGTGAAATTGTAGAAAGGGTGGCATGTTTACCAATATGAGTATAGATGATAAAATAATTAAGGACAGTCTTTAATTAAAAAATGGTTCCAAGTCCTTTTATTAATTGAGTTTTTTATTTGTTTTAGCGTGCGGAAAAGTGGTGTTTTTCGTCATGCCGAACTTGTTTCGGAATCTGATGGAAATATCAACTTTTATGTTGCGTTTTTTACAAAAGGATCGGTATTAAAGAAGGAATTTTTTAGCGTTTGGAAACGCTTTATTCATGAGTCCTCGCTAGGAAGCGAGAACTATAGCAATTATAATTAGATTAAGGTGGGGTATAGAATTGATTTTTACCAGATTTCACTTCCGATTAAATGATTTTTCACGTAATCATAAACACCTTCTTCTAGTGTCATAAATCCACCATCGTAACCAGCGTTTAAGAGTTTTTGCATATTTGCTTCCGTGAAGTATTGGTACTTGTCTCTTATGTCCTCGGGAGTGTCGATAAATCCGATTTTAGGTTCTAAATCAAGTGCTTTAAAGGTATTGGCGGCTAGGTCGTAAAAAGTTCTTGCTTTTCCAGTTCCAAGGTTGTAAAGTCCAGATTCTGGTCTTTTTTCCATTAGGAATGTAATCACTTTTACAACATCTTTTACGTAAACAAAATCTCTTAATTGTTCTCCGTCTTTGTATTCTGGATTATGAGAGCGGAACAAATTCATTTCTCCTGTTTTTTGAATTTGATTGTAGGTGTGAAAAATAACCGATGCCATTCTTCCTTTATGAAACTCATTTGGTCCGTAAACATTAAAAAACTTTAATCCAGCCCAAAAGAATGGTTTCTTGTCTTGCTCCAAAGCCCATATGTCAAAATCATTTTTAGAATCACCGTATGGATTAAGCGGTTTTAATTTTTTAGGGATTTCATGATTATCGTCGTAACCTAATTCTCCTAAACCATAAGTGGCAGCAGATGAAGCGTAAATAAGTGGAAGGGCATATTCAATACACTTGTTCCAGATCGCTTTTGAATAATTGACGTTTAATTCATCAAAAATTGATTTATCAAATTCGGTTGTGTCGGTTCTTGCTCCCAAGTGAATAATCATTTGAGTAAACCTTTGATTTTCATCTAACCATTTAATAAAGTCTTTTCTGTCAACAAGCTCTTTGTAAGTTTTGTTTTCATAGTTGGCTTTTTTTTCTGGTCTGCTAAAATCGTCAACCAATACCAGTTCTTGGTAACCAAGTTCATTTAGATGAGCAACCAAACAACTACTAATAAAACCTGCTGCGCCTGTAATAACAATCATATCAAATGGATTTTGAAGCAAAAATAACCAATTGAGGATAATTCTTTTCCTAAATAAGCTGTTTAATTAAATTGATTGATTTGGAAGGTATACTACACTAATAGTCGTATTTTTGTAATCTAAATTTTTTAGAATGCTAACACTAACTCGAAGAGAGCGCTTTAATGCAGCTCATAAGCTCTACAGAGAAGATTGGACAGAAGAACAAAATAAGGAGGTTTTTGGTAAATGTGCCAACAAAAATTGGCACGGTCATAACTACGATTTGTTTGTTTCTGTAAAAGGTGAGATTAATCCAAAGACTGGTTTCATTATCGACTTAAAGTGGTTAAGTGATTTGCTTCAAGAAAAAGTTGTTGAAGAATTTGATCATAAGAATCTTAATTTGGATGTTCCTTGTTTAAAAGGTAAAATGTGTTCAACAGAAGTTCTTGCAGTTGAGATTTGGAATATTATTGAAGCTGATATCAAAGCTCAAGGTGCTGAATTATATTACATTAAGCTAATGGAGACAGAAAACAATTACGTAGAATACTGGGGGCCAAACGCTTAATTATGGGATATAGTAAGGAAGAACAATACGACGAAAAAACAACAGAGGCTATTTCAACTCACTATCAAGATATTCTTGGTAGGTTAGGTGAAGATCCGGAAAGAGAAGGTCTTTTAAAAACTCCTGAAAGAGTTGCAAAAGCTCTTCAGTATTTAACTCATGGATATGATTTAAACCCAGCGGAAATTTTAAAATCTGCTTTGTTTAATGAGGAGTATGACGAGATGGTGATTGTGAAAGATATTGAGGTTTACTCAATGTGTGAACATCACATGTTACCATTTTTCGGTAAAGCTCATGTAGCTTATATTCCAAATGGTAAAATTGTTGGATTGAGTAAAATCCCAAGAGTTGTTGATGCTTTTGCTCGTAGACTTCAAGTGCAAGAAAGATTAACAACTGAGATAAGAGATTGTATTCAAGAGGTGTTGCAACCGAAAGGTGTTGCTGTTGTGATTGAAGCTTCTCACATGTGTATGCAAATGAGAGGAGTTCAAAAGCAAAACTCTACAACAACTAGCTCATCTTTTACAGGTGCGTTTGAAAAGGACTCTACAAGAAAAGAATTTATAAACTTATTATCAGCAAATTTAAAATAAGATGAAGGCATATGTATTTCCTGGGCAAGGAGCTCAGTTTACAGGAATGGGGAAGGAGTTGTATGAAAATAACTCGAAAGCAAAAGATTTATTCAAAAAAGCAAATTCTATTTTAGGTTTTGATATAACTAAAATAATGTTTGAGGGATCTGCCGAGGATTTGAAAGAAACTAAAGTAACGCAACCAGCAGTTTTTTTACATAGTGTTGCAATTGCTTTAACTACTGAAGGTTTTGCTCCTGAAATGGTTGCAGGACATTCCCTAGGTGAATTGTCTGCTTTAGTTGCTGCTCAAGTTATTTCTTTTGAGGATGGTTTAAAAATTGTTTCAAAAAGAGCTCAAGCCATGCAGAAGGCATGTGAGTTAAAGCCAGGTACAATGGCAGCAATTTTAGCATTGGATGATGAAATCGTAGAGAATATTTGTAAAGAGACAACTGGAGTTGTGGTTGCGGCTAATTATAATTGTCCGGGTCAATTAGTCATCTCAGGTGAGGTGGAAGCAGTTAATGCCGCTTGTGGGAAATTGACCGAAGCAGGGGCGAAAAGAGCATTGGTTTTACCTGTTGGTGGAGCGTTTCATTCACCATTAATGGAGCCAGCAAAAGAAGAGCTTGCAGAGGTAATAAATGCTACTGAATTTAAAGAGCCTATTTGTCCGATTTATCAAAATGTGAATGCCCAACCAGTTAAGAATCCAGAGATAATTAAGCAAAATTTAATTTCTCAATTAACAGCTCCTGTAAAATGGACACAAACTGTTAAGAATATGCTTTCTGACGGAGCGTCTGTTTTTACTGAAATGGGACCAGGTAAAACTTTACAAGGTTTAGTTAAAAAAGTTGATAGACAAATTGAAACAGCAGGGATTCAATAATTATTCTGCTAGTTGATGATTTAATAAGATTTTAGAATCTATAATTTGATGAAGGCGTTCAGTTTTGAGCGCCTTTTCTAATTTTGGTAAATGAGATTCTCTATGAATATCTGTTCCTATAAAATCAACAAATCCTTTATCAATTAAATAATTTGAACCATGTATAGCACTTTCTCCATAATGTCCCGTTAATGAAAGTAAATTAAGTTGGAATTTTAAACCCATGGCTTTAAGTTGATCATATTTTTCAAGATCTATTACAAAATAAGGATATCTTTCAGGATGAGCTAAAACTGGAGTGTAGCCTGCTTGAATCATATCTGTAATTCCTTCGAAAACACCTTGGTGTTCATTAAAGTAGGAAAATTCAAATAAAAGATATTGTTCTTTTCCGAAAGTTAAAATGTCTTTGTTAGCGACTCTTTTAGTTAATTCTTCATCGAAATAATATTCAGCAGCTGCATTGATATTAACATCAATATCATTTTTGTTCAACTCTTCCTTTAATTGATCTAAGCCCGATAAAATGTTATCTGATGAATTCCGATAGAAATCATGCATAACATGAGGAGTGCAAAGAAGATTAGAGTACCCTAATTCTTTTAGTCCTGCAATCATTTGTATAGAATCTTGTAGGGATTCGGCGCCATCATCAATTCCAGGAAGAAGATGACTATGCATATCGCATTTGACGAAATTTGAAATATCCGCCAAAGGTAATTCCTGTTGAGGTTCTATCTTTTTAAATAAACTCGACAGGAATCCCATTGTTTAATTCAGTTCAGGAAAAAATTCTTTTTTAAACCATTCTAGAGTTATTTCTAAACCTTCTTTTATATCAACTTGTGGGTTGTATCCAAAGTTGTTTTGAGCTTTAGAAATATCGGCTAATGAGTCTCTGATATCTCCAACTCTAGGTGGGCACATCTCAGCTTCTTTATCTGAACCAGCAGCATCTTTTAATACATTGTAAAGTTGCTTTACAGATGTTTTGTAACCACATGCTATGTTGTAAGCTTCTCCAAATGCATCTTCATTTTCACAAAGCATTGCTTTTACGTTCGCTTGAACAGCATTCTCTACAAAAGTAAAATCTCTTGATTGCTCACCATCACCAAATATTTTTCCTGCTTCATTTCTTAGTAGGGCATTCATGTATAATGGAATAACAGCAGCATAAGGTCCATTAGGACTTTGATTAGGTCCGAAAATATTGAAATACCTCAAACCGATTGTCTTCATTCCAAATGCGCTATGAAATGTTTTAGCATATAACTCATTCGTTTTTTTTGATACAGCATAAGGACTTAATGGATTTCCTGTTTTGTCCTCATATTTTGGTAATCCAATATTGTCACCATAAACAGAACTTGAGCTAGCGTAAACAAATGATTTTACACCTTCATCTTTTGCTGCAGTTAGCATGTTCAAGAAACCAGTAGCGTTTGCTTCATGAGTTAATAAAGGAGTTCTTAAAGATCTAGGTACCGATCCAAGTGCGGCTTGGTGTGAAACATAATCAATTCCCTTTACAACTTCAATACAAGTTTCTACATTAGTTATATCTCCTTTTATAAACTCTAATCTAGAATCATTTATAAACGGTTCAAGGTTTTTATCATATCCGTTGCTCATATTGTCGAGCACACGAACAAGTTTAGCACCATTGTCTAATAAATATTGAACCAAATTAGATCCAATAAAACCCGCTCCTCCAGTTATAAGAAATGAGGAATTAGATATATCCTTATCGTTATATTTTGCTGTTATTTTCCAGTTACCTTTTGACATATTGATTTTCGTAATAGTTTAGGTAATCTCCACTTACAATGTTTTCTACCCATTCCTGATTGTTCAAATACCAAGTCACGGTTTCCTCCATTCCTGATTCAACTGTATATTTAGGTTTCCAGCCTAATATATCTTGAAGTTTAGAAGCGTCGATAGCATATCTCTGATCGTGACCGGCTCTATCCTTAACATACGTGATTAATTCAAGTGATTTACCTTCTGGCCTTCCTAGTTTCTTGTCAACTAATTTGATAAGTAGTTTAACCAATTCAATATTTTGACGTTCGTTGTGGCCACCTATATTAAAAGTCTCTCCGATTTCACCTTGATGAAAAATTAAATCAATTGCCTCCGCATGATCAATAACATGTAGCCAATCTCTAATATTATCACCTTTTCCATATATAGGAAGCGGTTTTTCATTAACAATATTATTAATTACAAGAGGGATTAGTTTTTCTGGGAACTGGTGAGACCCATAGTTGTTAGAACAATTAGATATTTTAATTTTCAAACCATATGTTTCATGGTAAGCTCTTACAAAATGATCAGAACTAGCCTTTGATGCACTATATGGAGATCTAGGGTCATAAGCTGTTGATTCTGTAAAGAAACCTTCTTCGCCCAATGATCCATAAACTTCGTCAGTAGAAACGTGATAAAATATATTTTCTGAAGATAAGTCCCAAAAGTTTTTAGCAACATTTAAAAGATTAACGGTACCAATTACATTCGTTTGAACAAATTCTAATGGATTCGCTATTGACCTGTCTACATGTGATTCTGCCGCTAAATGAATTACGTTGTCAATGTTAAACTCTCTGAAAATACTTTCTATTTCTTTTTGATTACAAATATCAGCTTTAACAAAAGTGTAATTTGCTTGATTCTCAATATCTTTTAGGTTGTCAAGGTTTCCCGCATAAGTTAGTTTGTCAAGATTTACAATTTTGTAATCTGGATATTTATTAACCATTAGTCTAACAAGGTGACTACCAATAAAACCAGCACCTCCAGTGATTAATATTGTTTTCTTGAAATTATTCATTTTACCATTTTTTGTTGAAAGTTCCATGCTGATGATAGCATGTCTTCAAGAGTTAGTTCAGCTTTCCATTCAAGTTCATTCATAGCATATTGGCAATCTGCATATATGGCTTCAACATCTCCTTTTCGTTTTGGCGCAATTTCATAGTTAACCTTAACACCAGTTACTTTTTCAAAGGTTTGTATGAGCTCTAAAACAGAAATTCCTTTTCCTGTTCCTAAATTGAATACAGATAACTTCCCTTTATTTGATGAATTATATCTCAATGCATTAACATGAGCTTTAGCCAAATCAGTTACATGAATATAGTCTCTTAAACAAGTGCCGTCTGGAGTATTGTAATCGTTACCAAAAACGCTTAGTTTTTCTCTTATTCCAGCTGCGACTTGTGTTACGAATGGTAAAAGGTTGTTAGGTTTACCGTCTGGGTAATCTCCCAATAATCCAGAAGGGTGAGCTCCAATAGGGTTAAAGTATCTTAGGGAACAAATAGAAATAGGATTCGCGACATGAAAATCTTTTAAAATCTCTTCTGAAAAAACTTTTGTCTTTCCATATGGTGATTCTGCTTGCTTAACTTTTGAAAATTCGGTTACCGGTATTTTTTCAGGAGTTCCGTAAACAGTACATGAAGATGAGAATACTATGTTTTCAATATTTCTCTCTTGACTAAGCTTAAGAACATTAACAAGAGAAAGAATGTTGTTGTCGTAATACTTTAAAGGATTCTCAACAGATTCCCCAACGGCTTTGAAAGCAGCGAAATGTATTACCCCTGTTATATCAAAGTCTTTAGTTAGGTTGTTTAGACTATTGTAATCACATAAATCCACCTCAATAAATGGGGTGGGTTTACCTGATATTTTTTTGATGTTTTCTAAAACTATCGGAGAAGAATTAACAAAGTTATCTGCAATTAAAACTTGGTTTCCTTGAGAAAGTAACTCTATAACAGAATGACTTCCAATATACCCCGCTCCTCCAGTTACAAGAATCATTATTTATAGACTTAAATAGTTTAGACCGTCTACTTTATTTCTGTAAATTCCTTTAACATCTACGAGGATACCTTTTTCAGTTAAAAGATTATTGAAATATTCTTCTCCTAATGTTAGATAATCAGAGTGGTTAACAGCTACAATTACAGCATCATATTTACCTGTAATTGTTGGAATTAAGTCAAAACCATATTCATGGTTTATTTCTTCGTTAGATGCATGAGGGTCATGCACTTCAACTGCAACACCAAAGCTTTTTAATTCATCAACTACAGATGCAACTTTAGAATTTCTAATGTCACTAACATCTTCTTTAAATGTTGCACCCATGACAAGCACACGAGATTTAACAATGTCTTTTCCGTTAGCAATTAACTTTTTTACTGTTTGACGAGCAAGATATGGTCCCATAGAGTCATTAAGCGCTCTACCTGAGTTGATTATTTTAGAATGGTATCCTAGTTCTCGGGCTTTGTATGTTAGGTAGTAAGGATCTACACCAATACAGTGACCCCCGACTAGACCAGGGAAGAACTTTAAGAAATTCCATTTTGTTCCAGCTGCTTCTAACACTTCATAGGTGTTAATTCCTATTTTGCTAAAAATCATAGACAACTCGTTCATTAAAGCGATATTGACGTCTCTTTGTGTGTTCTCTATGATTTTTGCGGCTTCAGCAACTTTTATAGATGATGCTCTGTGAACTCCAGCGTCGATTACCATTTCATACACTTGAGCGATTTGTTCTGCAGATTCTGCGCAACTACCCGAAGCAACTTTTACGATTTTGGATAAAGTATGCTCTTTATCCCCTGGGTTAATTCTTTCTGGAGAATATCCAACTTTAAAATCTTCGTTGAATTTTAATCCAGATTCTTGTTCAAGAACAGGTACACAATCTTCTTCTGTACATCCAGGGTAAACAGTTGATTCAAAAACAACATAATCTCCTTTGGATAGAACTTTACCTACTGTTCCCGACGCTCCTAAAAGAGGTTTTAAGTCAGGTAAATTATGTTCATCTATTGGGGTAGGTACAGCAACTATATAAAATTTAACATCTCTTAAGTCTTCAATGTTTGCAGTGAAAGTGATATCACATCCTTCAAATTCACTTGGTTCAAGCTCTTTTGATGGGTCGATATTATTTTTCATCATTTCAACCCTTTCTGGGTTAATATCAAAACCAACCACTTTTGCTTTTTTTGCGAATGCAAGAGCTATAGGTAGTCCTACATATCCTAAGCCAATTACAGCTAATGTCTCTTCTTTGTTGGCAATTTTCTGAGCAATCATTAATTTGAACTTTTTAGTTTGTATATTTTTTCTATTATATCAACAACTCTTAAACCCTGATGTGCATTTGTTGTTTCTTTGTTTTTCCCGCTTAAAGTATCAACAACGTTTTGTATCACATATTTATGGTTTGCAGCTGAACCTTTATATGAACCGTAATCATTTGGCTCATTAATGGGTGCTAATTTAGGCATTTTATAATTTTCTACATTACAGATTTCGACTTTATCCATGTATTGTCCTCCAATTTTTACAGAACCCTTTTCCGCAATGATAGTTATACTACTTTCTAAATTTTCATTCCAAACTGATGTTGAGTAGTTTAGGTTTCCAACTCCTGTTTTTCCAAACTCAAAATTTACAATACCTGAATCTTCAAAGTTTGTAAGTTGAGAATGGTTAAAATCTTTAAATATTGCGGATGAGACTTTGATATCACCGAGTGTCCAATATAGAGTGTCTATGAAATGTGAAAATTGAGTAAAAAGAGTTCCTCCATCAAACTCTTTGGTGCCTCTCCAGGATGAGCTGTTGTAATATCTTTCGTCTCTATTCCAAAAGCAATTTACCTGAACAAAAAATATCTCACCTAATATATTACTTGCTATAATTTCCTTCAACCATTTTGATGGGGGAGAATATCTGTTTTGCATTACGCAAAAAACTTTTTTGTTTTGTTCTTCTGAGGTCGAAATTATTGCTTGGCATTCTTTAGTATTTAGGCCCATTGGTTTTTCACAAACAACATGATGACCGCTTTTAAGAAGTTTTATGCTTTGATCAGCATGATAGCCATTTGGTGTGCATATGGAAGCAACATCGAATTTAATGTTTGAATTTATCAGTTCTTCAATGTTGTTGAAAAAACTATAAGATGATAATTCGCCTAGGTCTAAGTCTTCTTTATTTGCTGTGTCGCATAAAGCTACTAATTCGCACTCAGGGTTATCAATCACCATTTTGGCATGTCTTTTCCCTATGTGCCCACAACCAATTATAGCAAATTTTACTTTTTTACTCATGAATTTCTTCAACTGAATTATTTGCTAAAATGTATTTATTTCCATTTTCTGGGCAAATAGCAACATTATTCATAAACTCTAATTTATGACCAAATTCACTTACCCATCCAACTTGTCTTCCTGGATTACCAATAATTAAAGCGTGAGCAGGAACATCCTTAGTAACTACAGATCCTGCTCCAATTAGTGCGTATTTCCCAATTTCAATTCCACAAAGAATTGTAGCATTTGCTCCAATGCTTGCTCCTTTTTTTACAATAGTTTTTTTGTATTGATCTTTTCTATTGATTGCTGATCTTGGGTTAAGGATGTTAGTGAATACCATAGATGGTCCCAAGAAAACATCATCTTCACAAATAACACCTGAGTAAATTGATACGTTATTCTGGACTTTTACATTTTTACCTAGTACTACATTCTGAGAAACGACAACGTTTTGTCCCAAATTACAATTTACGCCAATTTTACAACCATTCATTAAATGCGAGAAATGCCAAATCTTGGAGTTTTCTCCGATTTGGCAATCTTTGTCTATAATAACAGTTTCGTGCGCGTAAAATGACATTTATCGAATAATATATTTTTCGAAATCGTTATGTTCTTTTTTGTTTAAGTCTTCTTTGGATAAACTTTTGAAATAATCATAAGTTATTTTTAGACCTTCTTCTCTTGATACTTTAGGTTCCCAGCTTAGCATTTCTTTAGCTTTAGTGATATTCGGTTGCCTTTGTTTTGGATCATTGACTGGTAAATCATGGTATGTGACTTTTTGATCAGTTCGAGTTAATTGAATAATTTCTTCTGCAAATTCACTTATTGTGATTTCAGAGGGGTTTCCTATGTTAATGGGTTGGTCATACTCACTCAGAAGCAATCTGTGAATTCCTTCAATTAAATCATCAACGTAACAAAACGATCGAGTTTGAGACCCGTCACCGAATATTGTTAAGTCTTCTCCTCTTAATGCTTGGCCAATGAAAGCTGGTAAAACTCTCCCATCATTTAACCTCATTTTTGGTCCGTATGTATTGAAGATTCTAACGATCCTTGTCTCTACTCCATGAAAAGTATTGTAAGCCATAGTGACAGCTTCCATATATCTTTTCGCTTCATCGTAAACTCCCCTTGGACCTACTGGATTAACATTTCCGTAATATTCTTCAATCTGTGGGTGAACTTCAGGATCTCCATAAACTTCACTAGTAGATGCAACTAATATTCTAGCATTTTTAGCTTTTGCTAAACCTAGTAGATTGTGAGTTCCGTAAGAACTGACTTTTAAAGTTTGAATAGGTATTTTTAAATAATCTATTGGGCTTGCAGGTGAAGCGAAATGCAATATGTAATCTAATTCTCCGGCGACATGCACAAATTTTGACACATCGTGATTGTAGAATTCAAAATTTGGATTAGGAAAAAACTCCTCAATATTCTTAAGATTCCCTGTTATTAAATTATCCATTCCAATAACATGGTGACCTTCATTAAGAAATCGTTTTACTAAATGAGATCCAAGAAAGCCAGCTGCTCCCGTTATTAATGTTCTTTTCATTAGTTATATTTTGAGAATGGTTAGATGCTTTTTCTTCCAATACTAAAGTATCTATAACCTAATTCGGTCATTTTTTCTAGATCATACAAGTTTCTTCCATCGAAAATAACTTTTTCCTTAAGTAAAGATGAAACTTTTTCAAAATCTGGATTTCTAAATACGCCCCACTCAGTTGCAATCAATAATGCATCGGCATTTTCTAGCACCTCATACGCATTCTCCCCAAAGGATATTTTGTTGCCATAAATTGCCTTAATGTTTTCCATTGCTTCAGGGTCATAAGCTGCAATTTGTACTCCGGCTTCAGTTAATTGATCAATAATATATCTTGCAGGTGCTTCACGAATGTCATCTGTGTCAGGTTTGAATGCTAGACCCCATAAAGCAATTTTTATCCCTTTCAAATTTCCTCCGAAGTAGTTTTTGATTTTTGGGACAATAATAGTTTTCTGACTGGCATTTACTTCTTCAACGGCATTTAAAATTTTAAAATCATATCCAACTTGGTCTGAGGATCTAATTAATGCTTGCACATCTTTTGGAAAACAACTTCCTCCATATCCAATTCCAGGAAATAAGAATCGTTTACCAATCCTAGTATCCGATCCAATACCAATTCTCACCTTGTCAACGTCCGCTCCTAAAAGTTCACAAATATTTGCGATTTCATTCATGAAAGAAATCTTTGTAGCTAAGAAAGAATTTGCTGCATATTTAGTTAATTCTGCGGATTTCTCATCCATGAAATAAATTGGATTACCTTGACGAACGAACGGTTTGTAAAGTTCCTCCATCATTTTTTTTGCTCTGTCACTTGAAGTTCCAATGACAACCCTATCAGGCTTTAAAAAGTCTTCGACTGCAAAACCTTCTCTTAAAAATTCAGGGTTAGAAACAACATCAAAATCAACTTGAGCATTTTTGGCAATAGCGGCTGTTACTTTTTCAGCAGTACCAACAGGCACAGTACTTTTGTCAACAATAACTTTATAGCCAGTTATTATTTTTCCTAGTTCTTCAGCAACACCTAAAACATAACTTAAGTCAGCAGATCCGTCTTCTCCAGGTGGGGTTGGTAGCGCTAAGAATATTATATCTGTTTGATCAATAGACTCTTTTAAAGACGTGGTAAATTGTAATCGACCTTGTCTAACATTTCGTTCGAATAGAACATCTAATTGTGGTTCGTAAATTGGTACTTCACCATTTCGTAATTTGGCTACTTTATTCTCATCAATATCTACACAAATTACTTGATTCCCTGTTTCAGCAAAACAAGTTCCTGAAACTAAACCAACATATCCAGTTCCGATTACAGAAATTTTCATTTAAATAAGTTTATTTTTTCAACGATGAAATTAATCGTTTCAGTGGTTAATTCAGTATGAATGGGTAAAGATAGTACTTTTGATGATAAATTATCAGCGTTAATCAGCATTCTTGATTTACATTCTTTAAATACCATTTGCTTATGTAATGGGATAGGGTAGTAAATCATATTTGGAATACCAATTTGCTCTAAACATGCCTTTAAATCATCTCTTCTGCCGTTTTCGATTTGCAATGTGTATTGGTGAAAAACATGAGTCGAGTAATTTTCTTTTTTTGGTGTTCTTATCCAATCTAAATTTTGAAGTGCTTTTGAATAAATACTAGCGGCTCGTCTTCTAGAAGTATTAAATTCATCAAGCTTTTTTAGTTTAACATTTAAAATTGCCGCCTGAATGCTATCTAACCTAGAGTTAACACCCAAAATAGTGTGATTATATTTAACCTTACTTCCGTGATTACAAATCATTCTAATTTTCTCTGCTAATTCATCATTATCAGTGAATATTGCTCCACCGTCACCATAGCATCCAAGATTTTTTGAAGGAAAGAAAGAGGTTGTTCCTATGTCTCCCATAGTTCCTGTGAATTTCATTGAGCCATTTTTAAAAGTGTATTGAGATCCAAGTGCTTGGGCATTATCCTCGATAACAAATAGATTATGTTTTTTTGAGATGTCTAAAATCTCTTCCATGGGTGCACTCTGACCAAATAAGTGTACAGGAAGAATTACCTTGGTTTTCTCAGTTATATTGTTTTCTATTTCAGAAGGTAGGATATTAAAGTTTCGTTCATCTACATCAACAAAAACAGGTTTTAATTTCAATAAAGCAATCACTTCTGCTGTGGCGATGAAAGTAAAAGTACTTGTTATCACTTCATCTCCTGGTTGTAAATCCAAACTCATCAAAGCTATTTGAAGAGCGTCGGTGCCATTCCCACATGGAATAACATGCTTGACTTTTAGGTAACTAGAAAGGTTGTTAGCAAATTCATTTACTATTGCTCCATTAATAAAAGCACTTTCATCAATTACTTTTTTTATTGCAAGGTTGATTTCTTTCTCTAGCTTTTGATGTTGAGTTTTTAAATCAACCATTTGAATGTTTTTCATGAGCTAAACTTCAAACTACTAATACTTAAAATAGCAGCATTATATTTGTACTATGAAGCAAATATACGTTCTAGGTATATATTTATTTTCTTTTGCTGTTCGACTTTATTCTCTTTTTAATGAGAAAACTCGGAAAATGCTAAGTGGGCATAGTGATACTTGGAGTATTCTCTCAAGATACTCTAACGAGTCTTTTATATGGATTCATGCAGCTTCTTTAGGAGAGTTTGAACAAGGAAGGCCAATTATTGATCGCTTGAAAAAGGACTTTCCTGATCAAAGAATTTTACTTACTTTTTTTTCTCCTTCTGGTTACGAAGTGAGAAAAAAATACAAAAATGCTGATTTGGTATTGTACTTACCATTTGATACCCCTTCAAATGCAAAAAAGTTTGTTCAGGGCTTGAATTTCAAAATGGCCATATTTATTAAATATGAATTTTGGTTTAATTATTTGATTGAATTACAAAAGCAAAATATTTCAACTTATTACATATCCTCAACTTTTCGAAAAAATCAGATTTATTTTAAATCCTATTCTAATTGGATGAGAGAGGTTTTTGGAGGTGTTAAAAAGTTTTTTGTTCAGAATGTAGAGTCACAGGAAATACTTAATGCCTTTGGAATTAATGATGTAATGGTTTCAGGAGATACGAGATTGGATAGTGTGGTTGAAAATGCTAACCAAAGTTGGGAGTCGGAAATTATTGAAAATAGTTTAGATGGAAGAAAAGTTGTTGTTTTTGGAAGTTCATGGCCTGCAGATCATGAACAAATAATAAACTTTATAAATCTTTACAAGGAAAAATATCAGTATATAATTGCTCCGCACAATATAGGTGAATCAGAAATCAATAAACTACAAGATGAAATAAATTTGAAAGTAGATTTGATAACCTCATCTGAAAGTTTCAAAGATGTTTTGATTTTGAATACTATAGGAATGCTAAAGTTTATTTATCGTTATGCTGATGTTGTTTATATAGGAGGTGGTTTTGAAAATGGTATTCACAATACTCTTGAGCCGTTAGCGTATCTCAAACCAGTACTTTTTGGGCCTCAAAATCATGAAAGTTTTCCTGAAGCAGTTTCGATTTTGGAATTAAATTTAGGTAAGTGTATTACTAAAGAATCTTTTTCTCGCGATATCACATATTTCTTAGATAATCCTCAATTATGTTCTGAGATTAAGTCTAGAATTCAATCATACATAGATAGAAATAAAGGAGGGAGCGAAAAAATTATAAGTGTTTTAGCTCAAGAATTAATTTGATTCGTTAATCTGAGAAAAAAAACGCAATTTCACCTTTTATTTTTCAAATAGAGCACATTAGTCATGAGAGGTCTTCAATTTAAGGGGGGTGGTTTGGGATTTTGAGTTTTTATTGAATACACCCCTTAGAAACCTGAGCTCGATTCTTATTAGCTTGAAATTCAGTAAATTATGTTGGTAAAAACTTGTTAGGAAATATGGTGATTTGCAGAAAAATAGCGATTTTTATTACTTCTAAACAAATGAAAATCAAATATTTAACATGC
>CAXRIN010000005.1:0-9230 GCA_964230605.1 Flavobacteriaceae bacterium | reverse complement strand
CTAAATGATTAATACATTCTTCCTGGGTTGAATAAAGCTTTATAGTCTCTAGTATTTGCATAACCTTAATTTTAGACAACTAAAATCTCTATCCACTCCATATTGAGCTTACGGTGTGCCAATATCTAGTAACTTACCCAGTGAGGGGAGCTGTCCGCAGGACTGAGGGGAGACCAAACTTATTGATTGTTCAAAAAAGAAACCCTCATTTCATTGAGACTGAAGTATTATAAATTATAATTGTACTTCAACACATTGGTTATGCGATTACTTGCTTTTTTAATACTCCTTACAACAGGAATTTCTGCACAAAACTTATTACCTCAACCCACTAAAATTGAAAGTTTAAACGGGGAATTCATTATATCAAATCAAACTAACGTTCTTGTTTCAAACCCATCTGTAGAATTAAAAAAATATGCCAGCAGATTTGTTGAACGGCTTCAATTCAAAGCAGGTGTTTACTTTCCCTCAATCGCATTAAGAGACACAGTTACCTTAAATCAAATCACTATTGGAATTCAAAAGAATATTGACAGTCTTTTTGTAGGAATAGATGAAAGTTATAGCATCACTGTTACACCTGAAAAAATAGAAATAAACGCCGCTAACAACATCGGAGCTTATAGAGGAATGGAAACGCTATTACAAATGATTCAAGTAAACGAAAATAAATCGTTTGTAAAAGCTGTAAAGATCACAGATAATCCTCGATTCCCTTGGAGAGGTTTGCTGATAGATGTTGGTAGACATTGGATTCCTGCGCACATCATTAAACGAAATATCGATGCCATGGCTGCTGTGAAAATGAATGTTTTACACCTGCACTTAACGGAAGACCAAGGTTTTAGAATTGAATCTAAAAAATTCCCAAAACTGCACGAATTAGGGAATGATGGAAATTACTTCACTCAACATGAAATTCAGGATATTATAAAATACGCCAAAGAAAGAGGTATTAGAGTTATTCCCGAATTTGATATCCCAGGTCATACCACAAGTTGGCTAGTTGGATACCCTGAACTAGCTTCAATTCAAAGAAATTATGAAGTGGCAACTCGTTTTGGAATATTTAAAGGTTCACTCAACCCAACTGAAGAAAGCACCTATGATTTTTTGGACACGCTACTAACCGAAATGTGTCAACTTTTCCCTGACGCTTATTTCCATATTGGTGGTGACGAAAACAACGGAATGGACTGGAACGAAAACAAAAAAATCCAAAAGTTCATGCAAAAAAATGGACTTAACGATAACAATGAGT
This sequence comes from Flavobacteriaceae bacterium, assembly GCA_964230605.1. Taxonomy (GTDB): domain Bacteria; phylum Bacteroidota; class Bacteroidia; order Flavobacteriales_C. The sequence goes on along the minus strand of CAXRIN010000005.1, from coordinate 7,966 downwards.
TGCAAGCCTATTTTAACAGACGAATTCTTGAGATTCTCCATCGAAATAATAAAATCATGGTTGGTTGGGATGAAATTTACACGAATGATATCCCAAAATCAATTGTTATTCAATCTTGGCGAGGAAAAGAATCAATGTTTAGTTCTGCAAAAAATGGTTACCCTAGTATTTTATCCAACGGCTATTACCTAGACAAACTGGAAAATTTGGAAAGCTACTATCTTAATGATCCACTTCCTCCAACAGTTGAGTTAACCTCAAAACAACAAAAAATGATTTTAGGAGGGGAAGCTACAATGTGGACAGAGATCGTAAATGAATTTAACATTGAATCGAGAATTTGGCCTGCTACACTTGCCGTTGCAGAGCGCTTATGGAGTCAGCAAGAAAATTGTGATTTGGATAAGTTTTACAAAAAAGCACCATTAATCTCTTTGCAATTGCAAGAATTCGGATTAACACATTTAACTTTCCAAGATGCCTTATTTAAGTTAATTGCAAACAATTCTAAAAGTCAATTTTGGGAGCCGTTTATTAGAAGTTTAGAACCAGTTAAAGGATATAAACGACATAACTTCATCAGAAACACGCCAAAATATTCTACCGTCGCTCCTTTAAATAGATTACCAGATGTTTGTTATACGGAAAGCTTTGCTGCCAGACAGTTCAATGAATTAGCAAAAAACAACTGTAAAGATGGGCACTGTAAATTTAGACGAGACATACTTATGTCATTAGCTGCTTGGGCTCAATCTGCAGAGAATTTTCAAAGAATGTCATTTCTTTCTCCTTCTCTGGCTGAAGGACACGAATTAGCATTAAAGGTTCAAGAACTTTGCGAATTAACTTGGAGAAAAGTAAATAGTCCAAGAGAGCTTCCTGAAAAAGATGAAGAAAGAGCAAAAATCTTGATTGATGAAGTAGAGAATTATAAATTAGATGTACGCTTTGCTCCAATTGAGGGGATTAAAGCTATTTTCAATTAACAAAACCACTCAATTTAAAATGAAAACTAAATTACTATTATCATTAATTATTTTGGGTACTTCAAGCTTACTTGCACAGGCTCCAAGAAATCAAAAAGAAAAAGCCCAAGACAAAAAACAAATTGCCGAAGGACAAAAAAACATCATCAGAGATCGAGCTGAGGTTCCTTCTTTTAAAGCTCAACTGGATGATTACAAAAAGGCTATTGAAGAGAAAAGTCCTAATAAAATCAAAAACTTCCATCGTTCACTAGTTTTTGCGATGCAGGATGAAATTGAGCAAACTCAACAAAAATTAAATCAGGCCAAAAACGAAGTCGTTCAAAGTAAAAAGGAGGTTCGAAGCGAAACCAAAGAAATTCAGAAGGACAAAAAAGACATAGTCACTTCGAAAGGCGATAGAAAAGATGACCGTAGAGATATTGCAAAAGATAGAGCAGACAGAAAGGATGACAGAAAAGATGTTGTTGATGATGTTAACGACGCAAAATACTTAAGTGCAAGACTAGCAAAACAAAAGGCATTTCTCAAAAAGTTCCAAGCGGATAAAAATGCAGTAAAAGCTGTAGATAATTTTTATTTGACGATGCTTGCCGATAGCAAACAAAATCAAAAAGAATTAAAAGAAGACCGAAAAGAATTACGTGAAGACCGGCTAGAAACAAAAGACGACAGAAAGGAAAGAAGAGAAAAGAAGTAGCCTTGGGCGACTTTTTTTTGCATTAAACATATTTGCAAAAAATAACTCATCCACAACAAATAATAACCATCCCTTCTACTATCCTTTTCCTCCTATTAATTTCACCCCATGAAACTATTCCGAAAACATAAAAGACGAACCTGGCTGGATAAAACAGTAAACACAACTTTATTAATTATTCTATTTTTCATTCTGCTTCCCCAATCCTTTACATTACCAGTAAAAGGAATGCAGAAAGGAGATTATAACCAGGAGAGTTATTGGCATTACCCTTGGGGTAAATCGGGAACTCACAAAGGAGTTGACATATTTGGTAAAACAGGAACTGATGTGTTCTCCTCCGTTAGAGGTTTTACTATTGCAACGGGAGATGGTAAAAGATCGGGGAAATATGTAATTGTACTTGGGCCAAAACTACGTTTCCATTATTTCGCGCATCTCAATTCAATTAATTCAAAAGTTGGAAGTTGGAATAATTTAGGAGACAAAATTGGAACACTTGGCGCAACAGGTAACGCAGCAGGAAAACAGCCTCATCTCCATTATACCATAATCGCATGGCTTCCTCATTTTTGGAGAGTTGATTTCGATCCGCAAGGTTGGAGAAAAATGTTCTTTTTAAATCCAATTGATTATTTGAATGATTGTTATAATTAGTCTTTTGGGACGCTGGGTTCGCGGAGAAGGCGCAGAGAAAAAGGGAGTCTTTTAACTTTTAGTCACCTCTGAAACCTCTGTGTCTACCCATAATCTCTGCGTCCAAAAACTAGCCCCTTTCTCAACTAACTAAACTTTCAACCTTAAACTTTCAACTTTCAACTAATTTCATTGTATATTTGCAACGCAATGAATTTACGAATGAACATACATCATCATCATACTAACCTTCGATAAGCGTAGGCAATGATTTTGTATGTATAAAATATATAAATGAGCCACGCTAAATAGCGTGGCTTTTTACTTTATAATAACCAATTAAAATGGGAGAAACTTTAAAAATTGCAATTCAAAAAAAAGGGAGATTAAACGAAGAATCAATCGACCTATTAAAACAATGTGGAGTTAAGTTTAATAATGGTCGTGACCAGTTAAAAGTAAACTCACATACTTTCCCAGCTGAACTATTGTTCTTGAGAAACTCAGACATACCTAACTATATTAAAGATGGTGTGGCTGATATTGCAATTTTGGGAGAAAACACAGTAATTGAAAAAGGTGGTGGTTTAGACATTGTTGAGAAATTAGGTTTCTCAAAATGTAAGCTTTCATTAGCCGTTCCAAAAGATGTAGAATATCCAGGTGTTGAATTCTTTGAAGGAAAGAAAATCGCATCATCTTACCCTGTTACTTTACAACAGTATTTAGACGAAAAAGGAATTAATGCTGAAATTCACGTTATTTCTGGTTCTGTTGAAATTGCACCAAACATTGGATTAGCCGATGGTATTTGCGATTTAGTTTCATCTGGTTCTACCCTATTTAAAAATGGTTTAAAAGAGTGTGAAGAAATCTTGCATTCGGAAGCTGCTTTAGTCGCTACACCAGGTTTATCTGGTGAGAAGAAAGCCCTACTAGATAAATTAATGTTCAGAATCAACGCTGTTCAAGCTGCGAAGAAGAACAAGTATGTACTTCTAAACGCACCAAACGATAAATTGGATGAAATCATTGCTGTTTTACCAGGGATGAAATCTCCAACAGTTTTACCATTAGCTCAAGAAGGATGGAGCTCTGTTCATTCAGTAATCAAAGAAGGAGACTTCTGGAATAGTATTGACAAATTAAAGGAACTTGGAGCCGAAGGCCTACTTATCGTACCAATTGAAAAAATGGTTCTCTAAACGCATAGCGTTTAGATTTTTCCAATTGTCACGATGAATTTTAAATTCTCAATTTTGAATTTTGAATGATGATTGGACTTGTTAAATTGAATTAATTAGATAATTATAAATTTTGAGCGAGGTAATTACAAAGAAGGATAATTTGATTCAGACTAAGTCTTACGACTTTGCTCTGAAGACAATTAAGCTTTGTAAGGAATTGCAAAAGGATAAAGAGTTTGTTTTAAGCAAGCAATTATTGCGATCCGGAACGAGCATTGGCGCCAATGTGATGGAAGCTGAAGCGGCTCAATCTAGAAAAGACTTTATCAATAAAATGTCGATAGCGAGCAAAGAAGCTAGAGAATCAAAGTATTGGCTTAGCTTAATCAAAGATTCTCAAATGACTTCGATTGATCTAAGTTCGAACATCAAAGATTGCGACGAAATCATCCGAATCCTAACAGCAATAGTAAAAACCTTAAGTAATTAAGCCCTGGGCAACTATTCATTCAAAATTCATAATTCAAAATTTAAAATTAGAAGGCGTGAGCGCGAAGACAATTAAATACCCTACGAGGGAAACATGGAGCGAAATACTTAAGCGCCCTACTCAAGAGAAAGCTAACCTTGAGTCGATTGTTTCTGGAGTGTTTGAAGAAATAAAAGCTAATGGAAACCAAGCGCTTAAGGATTTTACAGCGAAATTCGATGGAGCTAATTTGGACTCACTACAGGTTACTGAAGGTGAATTGGCTGAAGCTGAGGCAAACACACCTAACGAATTGAAAGCTGCAATTGATAATGCAGCTCAAAACATATTCAACTTCCACAAAGCGCAAGAAGCTACAGAAGAAAGAGTTGAAACTCAACCAGGTGTTGAATGCTGGAGAAAAGTAACGCCTATTGAAAAAGTGGGGTTATATATTCCTGGTGGATCTGCGCCTTTATTTTCAACTGTTTTGATGTTAGCTATTCCTGCAAAAATCGCAGGATGTAAGGAAATCGTGTTGTGTACTCCTCCAAACAAGGAAGGAAAAATCAATCCAGCTATTCTATACGCTGCTTCTTCAGTAGGTTGTACGAAAGTTTTTAAGCTAGGAGGAATTCAAGCAATTGGGGCAATGACTTACGGTTCAGAATCTGTTCCGCAAGTCTATAAGATTTTCGGACCAGGGAACCAATATGTAACCGCAGCTAAACAAATGGCTAGCTTAGATGGTGTAGCGATTGATATGCCTGCTGGCCCTTCGGAAGTGTTGGTTTATGGTGACGAGACTGGTAATCCTGACTTCATTGCTTCCGACCTACTTTCTCAGGCTGAACATGGTGCTGACTCACAAGTTGTTTTTGTTACTTGTGTTGAAAGTTTGATTGATGATGTGAAAGCTGCTGTTGAAAGACAATTAGCTGATCTTCCAAGAAAAGAAATTGCTGCTAAAGCTTTAGATAATTCGGTTTACATCTTAATGAAAAACGAAGCTGAAGCATTAGCATTAATCAACGAATACGGTCCGGAACACTTAATCATTGGTGCGAAAAATGAAGACTTGTTCATCAACGAAGTCACCAATGCAGGAAGTGTTTTCTTAGGAAATTATACGCCTGAATCTGCTGGTGATTATGCTTCAGGAACCAACCATACTCTACCGACTAATGGATATGCTAAATCTTACAGTGGGGTTTCATTGGATTCTTACACGAAGAAGATTACTTACCAGAGAATTAGTAAAGATGGACTAAGAAGCTTAGGGCCAATCATTGAAGTTATGGCTGAAGCAGAAAAACTTTTCGCTCATAAAAATGCCGTAACGCTTAGACTTAATAGCCTAAGCTAGTCCATAATCGATAGTCCATGGACAATAGTGGAGAAACGAATTTATTTTAAAAAATTGAAATTAGATAGACAATAGACAAGACTCAGTTTCCTAGCAATTCAAACGCTATGGTCAATGGTCCATGGACTATGGTCTCAACAACAGAAATGAACTTCGAACTAAACAACATACTACGCCCAAGCATCGCTGCTTTAAAGCCTTACTCATCCGCTCGTGATGAATTTACAGGTAAAGCTGACGTATACTTAGATGCGAACGAAAACCCTTTTGATACTGGTTTGAATAGATATCCAGACCCTTACCAACAAGCGGTTAAAGCTAAAATTGCCGACATCAAGAATGTTCGTCAGGATAGAATCATTTTAGGTAACGGAAGTGATGAAGTGATCGATTTGTTATTTCGTGCTTTCTGTGAGCCAGGTCAGGATGAAGTAATCATCCTACCGCCTACTTATGGTATGTATCAGGTATCGGCAGATATCAATAATGTGAAGACGGTTAAAGTTTCATTAACGCCTGATTTTGAAATTGATGAGCCCAAATTATTAGAAGCCATCAACGAAAACACTAAAATCATTTGGTTCTGTTCTCCAAACAATCCTACCGGGAATACTTTGGATCCTGAGGGGATTACAAGAATTTTAAACTCCTTCAAGGGAATCGTGGTAGTTGATGAGGCTTACATCGATTTTAGCGAATCACAAAGCTGGATTGACTTCCTAGACTTCCACCCTAACCTTTTCGTAATGCAAACCTTAAGTAAAGCTTGGGGATTAGCTGGTTTACGTTTGGGAATGGGATTCGCTTCTAACGAAATCGTTTCGATTCTAAACAAGGTAAAGCCTCCATACAACATCAATACCTTAACGCAAGAAAAGGCATTGGATGCATTAGGACATTTAGAAGATAAAAACGATGCAGTTGACATCATTTTAGCTGAAAGAGTTAAACTGGGACAAGCTTTAGCTGAATTAGAAACGGTTAGACATATTTACCCAAGCGACGCTAATTTCTTACTAGTAAAGATTGATAACGCTACTGATGTTTACAACCAACTGGTAGAAAAATCAATCATCGTTAGAAATCGCTCAACAGTCGAGCTTTGCGAAGACTGCCTGAGAATAACAGTGGGAACACCGAAGGAGAATGAGAAACTTATCAGCGCACTTAAAGAGCTGATAAGACCATAGACGATAGTCCATAGACCATAGAAAGTAATTACTTGAGTCTTTTGACTTCGTCGAAACGAAAAACTAAATTTGAGCTTTGCTCAACAAAAAACTATGGACCATGGTCTATCGACTATGGACTATTTAAAACACAGTTTTAAATGAAAAAGGCACTTTTTATTGATAGAGACGGAACTTTAGTAATTGAACCGCCAGTAGATTATCAATTAGACTCTTTAGAGAAATTGGAATTCTATCCTGGTGTATTCCGCTGGTTGGGAGAGATTGTACGAAAAATGGATTTCGAAATCGTAATGGTGACTAACCAAGACGGGCTTGGAACCGATTCTTTTCCAGAACATACCTTCCACCCGCCTCAAAATGCTATGTTGAAAGCTTTCGAAGGAGAAGGGATTCTATTCGATGATATTCTTATCGATAAAACTTTCCCTCACGAAAATGCGCCAACGCGTAAGCCTCGTACTGGATTGTTAGAAGCTAAATACATGACGGGTGAATACGACCTAGCCAACTCTTACGTAATTGGTGACCGTATTACCGATGTTGAATTAGCCAAAAACTTAGGTGCTAAAGCCATCTGGATTAATCACGAAGATGAAAAAGGATTGGAGGAAATTGCTGGAAAAGTAGAAGAATTGCAGTCTGTTATTGCTTTAGAAACTACCGATTGGAAAGAAATCTACCTACACCTTGCTGCCGGTGAACGTAAAGCATCTGTGGTTCGTGAAACCAAAGAAACTTCAATTGAAATTGAGCTAGACTTAGATGGAACTGGTAAAGGAGACATGAAAACCGGATTAGGTTTCTTCGATCACATGCTGGATCAAATTGCTAAACACTCGGGAGTAGATTTAAAAGTGCACGTAAAAGGTGATTTAGAAATTGACGAGCACCATACAATTGAGGATACTGCCTTAGCTTTAGGAGAGGCCTTCAGAAAAGCACTAGGTAACAAAATTGGAATCGAGCGCTACGGATACTCGCTACCAATGGACGACTGCCTATGCCAAGTGGCCTTAGATTTCGGTGGACGCCCATGGATGGTTTGGGACGCAGAGTTCAAAAGGGAAATGATTGGGGAAATGCCAACAGAAATGTTCTTACACTTCTTCAAATCCTTCTCAGACACATCACTTTCCAACTTAAACATCAAAGCCGAAGGCGACAACGAACACCACAAAATCGAAGGAATCTTCAAAGCATTAGCAAGAGCTATCAAAATGGCGATAAGAAGAGATCCTGAACATTTAGTGTTACCTAGCACGAAGGGAACGCTATGATAATTTTAAATTCTGATTCCCCACAATCTTACCTATAAATTTTAGCTACAGCTAATACAAGTCTATCAAATAATCGTTCTCCGAAATACCTTCTGTTAAGTTTATAGCAAAACTCGTCTAAATACGCTTGTAGATATTTACCTTTTATCTTG
>CAXRIN010000004.1:0-33920 GCA_964230605.1 Flavobacteriaceae bacterium | reverse complement strand
ATAGATCTTTTAAGGGATTTATTGTAAATACTATTGCAGCTTTAATTGCATATTCTTTCTTCCCTAAAAAACCGAAGATTAAATTTCAAGAAATTAAGACATGCCAATTAACTATTTTTTAGAATCGAGCTCAGGTTTTTACCTTCAATTATCCATCATTGTTACTTTTTGTTTTTCTTTCGTTATGAAGAAAAAGTTTAGTTATGAAGGTGTGTTTTGTTTTTGCTTTATTGCTTTTTTCTCCATTTATTCATGCGAAGGATTTAACCAGGGGAGTTAAGTTGGAGTTTGTTGATAATTGCGTTTCTCTAAGTTTAGAAAATAAAAATATAATAATATATTAATATATTAAAATTGGCGAAGGTGATTGGCTTTATTTTACAACAATTTCAGTAAAGGAGATTAAGGAAAATCGAATGTTGGCTTTCAAAAATGCAAAGATCAGGAATCGTGCTATTGGCGATTTTTTAAAAAATAATGGTTTGGATGTCAAAAATTTCAAATATAAATATTCGTCATTTGAGCATCTTTGGGTGAATAAACCAATGAAGTTAGTTGGTTCGGTAAAAGTTCAAAAAGGAGATCGAATTCCAAATGAAATATCGGAGTCTTTTAAAAATATTAATGGCCATAGTTTTAATCTCAATTCTGGGAATATAATTGAATTCGGAGCCATGAGTTTTGAAGGTTCAAGTTCAGATGTTATTACTGTTAAAATAAAAGAGTTTACTTCAAAAGTTGATTTTGTGAAATATGGCGTAACTGCACAAGGTGATAAAGGAATGATAGAAACTCAAGGTATGTATTTGATAGAAGCATTTGCTAGTGGAGAAAAAGTTGCCCTTCGCAGGAATGTTAGTTATACATTAAAAATCAAAGAAGGTAATTCAAATCAAGATTTTTATTCTTTTTATGGGCAAGAAACTCAAAACGGATTAGTTTGGAAGGAAAACAAGGCGCAAAAGTTCTATTCAACAAAGTCTCCAGTTGCTGAGGAGGAAGATGTTCGGACATCTTTTGATGAAAGGACTGGTGGTGGTAAGTTTGGAGAGTATTATTTAGATTCAGAAGGTAATTATCAAGCTTTAGAGGGAGTTTATGTATCAAGTGATAACAGTGGTGCGTTAGGGGATTATTTGATTGGTGAATTTTCAAATCTTGGTTGGATTAATTGTGACAGGTTTTACAATCAAGAAGAAAAGATTGTTATGAAGTTAAAAGTTGATGATGGAATATGTAAAGAACAGTTTTCCGTCTATATCATCTTTAAAGATATTAATAGTGTTTTGCCTCTTTACAGAGTTTCAAACGGGACTTATCAAACTCCCGAAATACCTAAAGGTGCTGATGTAACTATTTTTGCGGTTCAAGCAAACGGTGAAAAGGAGAATAGGTTGGCTTTCTCTAAATTAAAAACAACAGATCAAAAGATAGTTTCAATAAAATCGGCCTTAGTGAGTAAGGATGATGTTGAGAAATATATGAGTGAGGTGGTGAATTAAGACGTTTGCAAATTTAGTTTGCTTGTCTTTTGTTGATCTCGTCTCTTATTATAGAAGCTCTTTCGTAATCTTCTTGTTGAATAGCTTCGTTTAATAATTGCTCAAGATCATTAGTTGACTTTTTTGAAAAATCGTTTGGGTTCTCGTCAACTAATTCAGAGATTTCTTCATCAGAAGGTACATCTTCCTCAAAATTTAATCCATCAGAGTCTTCGTCTAAAATAATTCCTGCAGAAGAAAGAATAAATTCAAAAGTATAAACAGGGCAATTAAATCTTACAGCGAGTGCAATTGCATCTGAAGTTCTTGCGTCTATTTCAACTTCTTTTCCATCTTGGTTACAAATTAATTTGGCGAAGAAGATACCCTCAACGAGATTGTAAATGATAACCTCTTTAATCTTGATGTCGAATGTTGAAGCGAAAGTTTTAAATAAATCGTGAGTTAAGGGTCTACTCGGAGTCATGTTTTCAAGCTCAATTGCGATAGCTTGAGCTTCAAAACCACCAATTATAATTGGTAATCTTCTATTTCCATCCTTCTCTCCTAATACTAGGGCATACGCACCAGATTGTGTCTGACTGTATGATAATCCTATTATTTCTAACCCTATTTTATTCATTTATTATTGTTTCCGAAATGCAAGAATACGAAAAAACAGAAACAATAAGCCCCAACAGTCAGTGAAAGTTGACGTTGGGGCTAATAATTTTTATCCTTTGGCAGCTTTTAGTGCAGCTGTTAATTTTGGTACAACATCAAATGCATCACCAACAATTCCGTAATCTGCAGCTTTGAAGAATGGAGCTTCAGAATCGGTGTTAATTACAACAATTGTTTTAGATGAACTAACTCCTGCTAAATGCTGAATTGCTCCTGAAATTCCAACCGCAATGTAAAGGTTTGGTGAGATAGCAATTCCTGTTTGACCAACATGTTCATGATGACCTCTCCATCCAATATCTGATACAGGTTTCGAACAAGCTGTTGCAGCACCTAAGGTCCCAGCAAGCTCCTCAATCATTCCCCAATTTTCGGGTCCTTTTAATCCCCTTCCTGCTGACACAACAAGTTCAGCATCAGGTAATGAAATACCTTCTGTATTTCTATCAAAAGAAACATGTTTTAAAGATTCATCATTACTACTGGCACTTGACGCTTCGATAGAACAATCAACTTGCTTTTCAGTAACACCAAAAGAGTTTGTCGAAATTACAATCACATTTTTAGCTTTTGTTAATTCAACATTTGCAAACCCTTTACCAGAGAAAGCTTTCTTTTTTAATGTTATAGGTGAAGTACTTGAAGGAATATCAACTACCTCTGTAGCGATTCCAGCACCCATTTTAATTGCTAATCTTGCTCCGGCTCCTTTTCCTTCGGTTGAGCCAGGGAAAATCACTGTAGATGCATTTAAAGAATTTGCCACATCGTTAATAATCGCAGCAACTTTTTGGTGGTTCAAGTAACTTTGGCCACCAATTTTAATAACCTTAGAAATACCTGAGCTACCAACTTTTTTAATTTCATCATCACTTACATCACCAATGGCAACTCCAGTTGCCGAGCATCCAATTTTTTCAGCGAATGCAACAGCGTATGATGCTGCTTCAAGTACATTCTTTTTTACTGTTCCGTTTGTATGTTCTATATATATTAATACTGACATAATTTTAAATTTTATAGGTTCAACTTAAATAACTTTAGCTTCGTTTTGTAGAAGATTAACAAGTTCTTCTACATTATTAGCATCAATCATTTTACAAGCTGCTTTTGGTGCAGGAGAGTCGTAGTTTGAAACTTTTTGAGAAACATCAGATCCTGTAGGAGCAACGACAGCTAAAGGTTTAGTTCTTGCTTGCATGATTCCTCTCATGTTAGGGATTCTTAATTCCTTTTCGTCAACCAATCCTTTTTGGCCTCCAGCAACAACAGGTAATGAAGCTGTTAATTCTTCTTTACCTCCGTCAACCATTCCAGTAAGTTTGGCCTCGTTACCGTTAATTTCTAATCCAATACATGGCGATACCGATGGGATTCCTAATAATTCACCTAAAGCATGTGGGACAATAGCGCCGTTGTAATCAATAGATTCTTTTCCTGTTATGATTACATCAAATGGATTGGCTTTCACATAAGCAGCAATTTCATTTGCCACTTGTAAGGCATCTACTGCTTCGCAGTCAATTCTTACGGCATCATCAGCACCAATAGCTAGAGATTTTCTAATTACAGGGTCGTTCGCTGCTGGACCAACATGTATAACAGTTACTGTTGAGCCAGGGTTGGCTTCTTTTAATTGAAGCGCTTTTGTTAAACCAAACTCGTCATTGGGGTTTATAACAAATTGAACTCCTGCTGAATTTAATTCTGTATTATTATTTGTAAAAGTAATTTTGGTTGTAGTATCTGGAACACTACTAATGCAAACTAGTATTTTCATGTTATTCGTGTTTTAATTATTGCAACGCTGAATGTACGGCATTATTTGATAAAAGGTTTTGTGTAAATGTCGATATATAGATAATAAAAAAATATCGTTTGAACGTCGTATTTTTTTAGACGTGATTTTAGTCTTTAAAATGTGCTGAAAATCATAACAAATTATTAAATTTGGGCTTCTAAAAATTCAATTATGAAGACATTACAATTCAGAGAGGCGCTTAGAGAAGCAATGAATGAAGAGATGAGAAATGATAAAGACATCTTTATTCTTGGTGAAGAAGTTGCTGAATATAACGGTGCGTACAAAGTAACTCAAGGTATGTTGGATGAGTTCGGACCAGAAAGAGTTATTGATACTCCGATTGCTGAGCTTGGGTTTGCAGGTATTGCCGTTGGTGCTGCTATGAATGGTTTAAGACCTATAGTTGAATTTATGACTTTTAACTTTTCGCTTGTTGCAATTGATCAAATTATTAATAGTGCTGCTAAAGTTAATTTAATGTCTGGAGGACAATTTCCTCTTCCAATTGTTTTTAGAGGTCCTACGGCGTCTGCAGGTCAACTAGGAGCGCAACACTCTCAAGCATTTGAAAACTGGTACGCAAATACTCCAGGGTTAAAAGTTGTTGTGCCATCAACTCCTGCTGATGCAAAAGGTTTATTAAAAGCTGCGATTAGAGATAACGATCCAGTTATCTTCATGGAAAGTGAGCAGATGTATGGTGATAAAGGAGAAGTTCCAGAAGGTGAATATATTATTCCATTAGGAGTTGCCGATATTAAAAGAAAAGGTGATGATGTTACTATCGTTACTTTCGGGAAAATATACCATAGAGTTGTGAAGGCTGCTGAACAATTGGCTGCTGAAGGAATTGAGGTTGAGATTGTTGATTTAAGAACTGTTCGTCCGATTGATTACGATACTGTAATCGAATCTGTAAAGAAGACGAATAGATTAGTAATTGTTGAAGAGGCATGGCCTTTAGCATCTATATCTACAGAAATTGCTTATAAAGTTCAAAGAGAAGCTTTTGATTATTTGGATGCTCCAATTCAAAGAGTAACAATGAGAGATGTTCCTATGAGTTACGCAGCTAATATGGTTGAAGCTACTTTACCTAACGAAGGAAGAATTATGGAAGCTGTAAAAGCAGTATGTTATCAGACTGCATAGGTTTTAAAGTAATATTCAAAAATAAATATGAAGTAAAGGTGGTTGGAAGAAATTCCAACCACCTTTTTTTATGGGATAATGGAATAAACTAGTTTAATTTCTTTCTTTTTAAACTACTCATGTGAAAAACTAGACAGTATTCTTTATAACCTCTCTCAATTTCAAAAGTACTTTTATAAAAAAATGAGCCAGAGTTATGCGTAAGCTTTTAATTGCTTTAATCACACTAGTTTTAATAGGGGGAATAGGATATATGTTAATTCCTCTTGAAACAACTAAAAAGAAGATAGATTATTCCGAAGCTTTAAATGCTATTCCAAAGCGCGCAACTTTTATTATTAGAACTGATAATCCTCTAAAAAAGTGGAGTGAGTTCTCAACTTCAACTTTTGGGTATGCTTTGGATCAAATTAACACGTTTAAAAAAGTAAGTGGTATTTTTTCTAAGATTGATTCAGCGCAAACAGAGTCGATGAGTAATTTTTTTAAAAGAAAGGTTTTTGTTGCTGGCGTTTTAACGGCGGGCAACCAGATGAATTACCTTGTTTCACTTGAATCAGGTTCGTTTCAATTTGATAAAATCAAGACTTATTTTGAAGAGATTGTTGGAGTTAAGCCTTCGAGCGAGAAAGATTATGAGTTGAATAAGATTTTCAATTATAAATATGAAGGGAATGATCTTTACATGGCAACAGTTGGCGCAGTTACCCTTTTTTCGACTTCTAGTATACTTATGGAAGAGGGGATCAGAGAATTGTCTGCTGAAAAGCATTTGCCTGATAACTATGGGTTTAAAAAGCTTTTAAAAACAGCTGATATTTCTTCTGATGGAAACTTCTTTGTTAATTTCTCCAGTTTAGGAAATTATTTGGGGCTATTCTCCAAGAAGAATCTTTCTGTTGTTTCCGATATGAAAAACTTTGGAGGCTGGGCTGAATTAGATTTGAAAACAAAGGACGAAAGTTTGATGTTTAATGGGTTTAGCTTCATTAATGACTCTATTTTTACGTATCTCAAATCCTTTGAAGGTGAAGTGGCGCAACCATTAAGTATAAGTTCTGTTTTGCCTGAGAATACAGGCGTTTTGAAATATATGAGTTTTGGAGATTTCAATTCTTTCAAGAAAAAGTATGATCAGTATTTGGATCAAAATCAAGTGTTGTATAAACATCAAAAAAATATACTCAACATTAATAAGAAGCATTCATTTAATGTTGAGGCAGATTTTTACTCATGGATTGGAGAGGAGTTGGCCTTATTTACTATTCACGGAGATGAAAAATCATATTCAAAAAACTCAGGAGTAATCATAAAAATTGATGATTTGGAGAAGGCTAAGGAAGGGTTAAAGGAAATTCATAAAAGTACAGGCGTAGACAAAGCAATCAAATATCAAACGCTTGAGCTTAATGATTTAGGGTTAACTAATTTTTTACAACTAACGCTAGGTAATGAATTTAAAGCTGTAAAAGGGACTTGGTACATGGTTGTGGAAGATTATATCATTTTTGCGAATCACGAAAGTACTTTAAAGCATATCGTTAACTTTTATTTAAGAGGGAAGACGTTAGTGAAAAATATTCAGTTCAATAAGTTTTATGAGCAGTTTTCGGGAGAGTCAAACTTATTTTACTACGTGAATATTCAACAGTCTGAAAATTATTTTAATCATTTCTTAAACGAAGATTTTCTAAAGTCTTTCAACCAAAATGCAGATAGTTTAAAACGTTTACAAGCATTTGGAATGCAAATAAATTCTAATAAAAACTTATTCTACACGAATGCTTTTGTGAACTATAGTTTAGCAGAAGGAACGCAAAATGTTTCTTTAATAGAGGTGAAGTTGGATACAACCTATTCCAAGAAGCCGTGGATAGTTAAAAATCATTACACGGGTGAAAAAGAGATTTTATTACAAGATGATCAAAACACTTTGTATTTAATTAATAATGTTGGTAAAATCCTTTGGAAAACTTCTTTAAATGAACCGATTATTGGAGATGTTGCTTTGGTGGATCGATATAAAAACGACAAGTTTCAATATACTTTCACAACAACTAATAAAATTCATCAAATAGATAGAAAGGGTAGGTCTGTATCGGGTTATCCGGTTGAGCTGAAAGCTCCCGTAACTCAAGGTTTAGCTGTGTTGGATTATGATAACAATAGAAACTATAGGTTGTTGGTAACTCAAGGAAAGAACCTACATAATTTTGGAATTGATGGAAAGCAAATTAAAGGTTGGAGTTTCAAGCCTAATGAAAGCCCTTTAAGCATATCACCTCAATTAATTCAAATAAAAGGAAAGGATTACATAGTTATTAGTCATGAATCAGGTAAAGTTAGGGCACTGAATAGAAAAGGTGAGGATAGGATAAAATTAACTAATCAATTACCTTATAACTCACAAAATCAAACAGTTTGGGATAATAATGCATTAAGCAGTTCTGGTGTTTTATCTACAGATTCAGTTGGTATAATTTATTTCTTAAAGTTGGCTGATGAGGTAGAAACTTTTGCGCTAAGAGCGTTTGAAGGCCCATTTCAATTAAATTATCAAGATTTTGATGGTGATGAGGTAATGGATTTCGTGGTTCATAATGAGAATAGTATTCAAGTGTTCAAGAACAACAAAAAGAAATTACTTGAAATAGCGGATATCGATTTCAAACCTGCCTATGGAGTGCAATCTTTTTCTATATCGGATAATAGGAAAATTAATATTGTAACGGATAGAGAGGACGGTAAGATTTATGGATACAATGGTAGAGGTGAAGCTCTTAATGGATTCCCTATTGAAGGTGTTTCACCATCAGTTGTGACTGATATTGATAATAATAAAAGTTATGAGTTGATTATAGGTGATAAACTAGGAAGTTTATACATCTATTCGCTTGGAAAGTAGATTTTTGAATTTTCATTCTTCTTTCTTGAAAATTCACTATAACTTTAATCAAATATCTGCGTAGCAGGTAAAAATGACTAAGAACCGAAGTTAAATTTTTTCCCCATGAATAGAATATTGATTGCCTTATTGGTAGTTTCTATTTCCATGTTGTCCTGTATGAAGGATGATTATGATTTTAGTAACGTTAACCTCGAAGAATATAATCCAGCTGTTGCAGCACCAATTGTAAATACAAGATTAACACTTCATGATTTAATTGAAGATGAACTTAGTAAGGATTCCTCTATAATTTCTATCGATGAAGATAGTTTGCTTTGGGTAACTTATTCAAGTAGATTGTTTCAAATGGGTATTTCAGATCTATTTTCAATTTCAGATCAAAATATCAATCAGGCTTTCACAATGGATGAGTTTACAATCTCAGATATTAATGAAAATGTTTCTGTAACAATGGGTGATGTTGTGGCTAATTTCTCTGATCCTGAGAAAACACAAATTCAATCTGCAGATGGTAATACAGCTCCCTTTCCTCCAATTCCGGCGCAATCAGGAGGAGAACACAGTGCAGGGACTTTTTCAGAATTTGCAACAATCAATTTTACTTCTGGAACTCTTACAATGACAGTTACAAATAATTGGCCAATAGCATTAACTAACCTACAAATAGAAATTAAGAATAGTGACAATACTTCTATTGGTTCAGTCACTTTTTCTAACATCCCAGCAGGATCATCTGCAAATGATGATATAGATTTAGCAGGTAAAACAATGGACAATGCCATCAAAGCTGAAATTGTTAATATTGAATCTCCAGGAGCACCTTTTCCAAGCACTGTTCCTATTAATTTATCTGATGATATAGCTATAAATATTGCAACATCAAATCTTTCGGTTTCGGGAGGTAGTGCAGTTTTTCCGTCAGGAGAAGTAGTAAATGAAACTATTAGTGTTGACATGTCGATGGGTAATGGTGAGTCTATTAATTCCCTGAGATTAAAAAGTGGATCAATCAATTACGATATTGATTATGGTATAAAAGAAGATGCAAACCTTACAATTAATTTACCTTATGCTACAATAGGAGGAGTTCCTTTTAATGAAGTAATCAATATTAATTCTGATAATGTGAATTCAACTAATGTTGTTGGTTCGTTTGATTTATCAGGTTATACATTGGATTTAACGGCTGGAGGAATGGCTACAAATTCATTTGAGGCAGCTATTATCGCTTCTATCGTTTCTTCCGGTTCATCAGTTCCATTTAGTCAAACAGATGGCGTAACGGCCGATTTAACATTATCTGGTTTAGAAATAGAATATTTAGATGGAGATTTAGGTGTACAAACTTTTGATTTAGCTGCAGATACAGTTGACTTTAGTTTTGATCAGTTAGATTTTGATGCTGATATTTCGTTGGCAGATCCAAGATTAACTCTGAGTATTTCAAACGCTTTTGGTATGACCTTAGGGGCTGATCTAGGTAGCATTAAAGCTGAAAACGATGAGACATCTTTAAGCTTAAGTGGGTTAGGTAATGTAACTATAGGAGCACCTACAACTGTTGGTGATTCAGTAATAACTGATATCGAAATTAATAATACAACAACAAACATTGTTGATGTATTAAGTATGAAGCCTAACAAGTTAATTTTTTCAATGTCAGGATCTACAAATCCAGGGACAGGTCCATTCAGTAATTTCGTTTCAGATCAAAGTTATTTAGGTGTAGCAATGGACGTTCAAATTCCATTGTACGGAAGTGTTGATGGTTTTGTACTAACGGATACCTTAGAGTTCCCGAAAGAGGCTTTCGATAACGTTTTAGAAGCGAGAATGAAAACAATTATCACTAATGAGTTTCCTGTTGATGTTGATGTACAAGCTTATTTTGTGGATGAAAACTATTTAGTTTTAGATTCTCTTTCGGAAACAACAATCAATGTTTTAAAAGCTATTGAGGTTGACGGTAATGGAGAGCAGTCTGCGGCTGCTCAAGAAAATGAAACAGACATTGCTTTGTCCGAAGAAAAGGTTTCTAACATTAAGAATGCAACCTTCATTATCCTAAAGTCCAATTTAAGCACTTCAGATGGTCAGTCGGCTAAATTTTACACAAAGTACGGAATGGATATAAGGCTAGGTGTATACGCCAAGGTTAAGATCAATCTACAAGAAAAGAACGAAGAACAACAATAGAAATCAAAGAATAGTTATTGATGAAAAAAGTATTATTCACATTAGTATTAGCTGTAACAGTTTTAAGTAGCTATGCACAAGGTTTAACCTTGTATAATATGGATTTTGTACCTCAAAGTATGCGGTCAAATCCAGCTCAAATTCAACAATCTAATTTTCACTTTACCATGTTGCCGTTGCTTCCAAGTGTGGATTTGAGTTATGTTAACAATGGATTTGTTTTATCTGATATATTAGAAGGAGGAACAACAAAAGCTACTCCAGATAAAATGTTAGCCGCGATTGGAGAGAAAAACTTCATAAGTACAAAATTCAATCTTGATTTTATTTCTTTCGGGTTTAAAGTGAAAAAGCATTATTTCAGCATGAATGTTTCGGAAAGGATTGACTTCACTTTTGATTATACAAAGCCTTTTATGACCCTTATTGCAAAAGGAACAGCTGCAGATGAATTTTTAGGAAAAGAATTATCTATTTCAGGAACAGGTTTCCGTTTTAACCACTTCCGTGAATATGCAATTGGATATTCTCAACAAACTAATGAGAATTTGTCAGTTGGGGGGAGATTCAAAATCTTGCAAGGGATGTCTCACTTTTCAAACAGACAAACGGATATTTCTTTAACTACAGATGAAGATTTAATGAGCTTAACTGCTACATCAACATTGGATATTAGAATGGCAGGTTTACCATTCTTAACTGATTCTACAGTTGATTTTGACCCTGCAGGCTATGCTACAAATTTTGGAAATCTTGGTTTTGCAATTGACATAGGAGGTAAGTATAAAATCAATGAAAAATGGTCTACAACTGCAAACATTAATAACCTAGGTTGGATTACTTGGAAAACTGATGCTAAAAGATATTTCAATAACAAAGCTCAATTTACATGGGACGGATTGGATTTAGCTGCTCTTTTGGAGTCAGAGTCTGATTATACTCAAAATTTAGCAGATTCTTTGGAAGAGATTTTTGGTTTAAAAAATCAAGAAGTAAGTTATTCCAACCCTTTAACTGCTGATGTTTATTTGGGTGGAGAATACAAGGTGACTAACGATTTTATTGCTGCAGCAATATTGAATGCAAAGGTTTTTAAAGGGAATATTTATCCTTCTGTAACAGTTTCAGGTCAAACAAATTTGGGGAAATGGATTCAGTTAATTGGTAGTTATTCCGTTGTAAACAGAAGTTATAATAACCTTGGAGCAGGTATGGCATTAAATGCTGGTCCGCTTCAAATATATGCTGTGTCTGATAATGTTTTTGGATTCACTCGAATGGATTATGCTAAGAATTTGAATGCTCAAGTAGGAATGAATGTTTTAATAGGTTACAAGCCTAAAACAACAAAAGAAGATAGAGAGGCTGCAAGAAGAAAGAGAAAATTATCTAAACAGGATACAGATGGAGATGGAACAAATGACTACAAAGATAAGTGTCCAGAAGAAGAAGGATTTGTAAATGGTTGTCCAGATAAAGACAGTGACGGAGTTGGGGATAGTGAGGATATGTGTCCTGATGTATTTGGTGACCCTGCATTAGGAGGTTGTCCAGATAGTGATGGTGATAACGTTGCTGATGTAAACGATAGTTGTCCTAATGAATATGGAACCTTAAATGGATGTTTAGATTCTGACGGAGATGGAGTTCCAGATTACGAAGATCCTTGTCCAATGGCTAAGGGGGAAAAAGGAGCAGCATGTCCTGATATGGATGGAGATGGAGTTCCAGATAGTGAAGATATTTGCCCTGAGAAACCAGGTAAAGCCGAAAATGGAGGTTGTCCTGATACAGATGGAGATGGTGTTTACGATAACGATGATAGATGTCCAGATGTTAAAGGTTCACCTCAATTCTTAGGATGTACCGATAAAGATTCAGATAAGGATACAACGCCAGACGTATTTGACGACTGTCCTTACAGGGCGGGTCCAAAAGACAATAAAGGTTGTCCAAAATAATAATCAAAAAACAGCTCAATGTTTGAGCTGTTTTTTTTCAATAAAAATTTGTAAATTTTCATATGTCAATATTTAAAACATCAATTCCTTTATTTGTCGTTTTCGCCCTCATCTTTGTTTCATGTAGTAGTACAGAGAGTTTTGATACAAAAGTTCAAAAAATTGATTTGGTTGCTGTTGGGCCGTTGTTTGAGGGAGTGAATACAGCTGTTGTAGATTTTGATTTTCAAGAGGTTCTACCAGAAGGGAAAATGAAATCTCAATTAGATGAAGTAGTATTAAAGTCTGTAAAGCTTTTTATAGATACCGCAACATTGCCTTTCCCTAATTCTTTTACTTTATCTCTTGCGTCTCCAAATACGAGTATGAAAGAGTGTGGTTTTCTTAATGAACCAAAATCAAACAATAAAGGTAAGTTTGAAATAAGATTAGCCACAGAACAAGATTTTTTATCTGAAATTTTACAGGATAAAAAACAAACCTTAGTTGTAGATTTTAATTTGGCCGAAGATTGGTATGATGATTACTCAATTATAGCAGAACTAGATTGGGAAGTTAAACTTAAAAACTAATTATTATGAGAAAAGTTAAATCATTTATGTTTGTTTTTATTGGTTTGTTGATGCTAACTTCAATGGTTGGCGATTCATCCGAAGAAGGTGATCAACTTATCGGAGTTTGGGAGCCAAGTAACAAAAAGGTTAAAGTTAAAATCGATAAAATTTCAGGGAAATATTATGGTAAAATCGTATGGTTACGAGAGCCTATTGATCCAGAAACAGGTAAGCCTAAAACCGATAAAAATAATCCCGATGAGAGTTTGAAGAGTGTGCCATTAAAAGGCTACAGGCTTTTAAAGGATTTTGTGTACTCAGGAGATAATGAGTGGACCGAAGGAACTATTTATGATCCACAAAATGGAAGCACTTACAGCTGTGTAATCAAATTGAAGGATGAAAACACAATTGACATAAGAGGTTATATTGGAGTTAAAACATTTGGTAGGACTGACGTTTGGAAAAGGTTAGTAATGAAAAAGAAATAGTACTATGAAACTTAAAAGCCTTCTTTTTCTTGTAACATTCCTTCCATTAATTCTTTTAGGACAGGAAGACGATGAAATCAATTATGATGATTTTGAATATGCTGATGAAGAAACAAAAACGTATGCTAGTCCAAAAATAAATGGATTAAGTCCAAATCGTTTTATTAATGTAGCTTGGGATGCTCAAACGCCATATAGAGCTGAGTTTTCAGATAGGACGGGTTACTTAGAAGGAGAGGATTGGCAGGTCAATGAGTCAGCTAATGTCAATTATACAGGGGGATTAAGATTAAATTTGAATATTCCTGTTGTTTCTAGGAACAGTATTGTTTGGCAGTTAGGAGCCAATTACATGAATACTTCTTTTAATGTGGATAATCCCGCGGGTGCTTTTGAGCCTATTTTAAGTGAGTTGAAAAGAAGTAATTTGAGTACTTCGGGTCTTTTTACTACTGTTTTTAAGCCTATAAATGATAAACAGTTTTTAATTTTTCAAGGTCAAGCAGATTACAATGGTAACTATACTTTTTCCGATTTTCACACCTTAGGACTAACAAAATATAGCGCTGCTTTTTTATGGGGGAAAAGGCCAAGTGATAGATTGCAATGGGCAGTAGGAGCTTCTCGCACATACAGAGTGGGTGAGCTTAATTATGTCCCAATTGTTTTATACAACTGGACTAGCAAAAAGGAGAAATGGGGAACGGAAATTTTATTTCCAGCTAAAGCACATGGGAAATACTGGATAAAGAAAAGCAGCTTATTAATGTTTGGATATGAATTAGAAGGAGGTAGCTACCATTTATCAGGTTTGTCTTTTAATGGTAATAGTATGGAATTAAGAAGGGGGGAAATTCGTCCTAGGATTGAATGGAATAGAAAACTAATAGGTTTCTTTTGGCTGAATACACAGTTGGGATCAAGGTTAAACTACAGTTTTAATCTTGATGAATTAAATGAAGGAAAAGAATTTTTTAGAGGCTTTTTTGGAAAACAAGAATATGGAGGTTTATCAAGTTTAGGGACTTCCTTTTACGGGTTAGTAGGAATAAGCTTTGTTAGTTTGTGATTATCTCTTCAAGTTAAAAAGAATGGAAGTAAATAAAATAGAATTAAGTTTAACAACAGAAGAATACAAATATCTACTAGAGGTTTTTAATTTAGGGTTAGTTGCAAAAGATTTTGTGGATGAACAAAAAGGATTAGAATCTGATTCAGATTTATTTTTCAAGGTTCAAGATGAAGTTTGTAAAGCGGGTGTAGATTTAGGAATAGAAGAGATTTATTACGACAAAGAAAATAATGTTCATGCAGTTGATCCTGAATCTGAAATGGGGAATGACGTTGCAGACTTTGCCGATATGCTCTTCAATGATGAAGAAGATGAATTTGATATCATTTCACTTAATTAATCCGGCTTAGGACAAATTCATTGCTAGCTTCAAAATCAATATCTCTTCATTGATTATACATTTTTCCAATTTGAAATAAGGTGCTAAAGTTTCAAAAATAGAGCTTAGTGGATGATTGAAAAATTTTGTAAGCTCACCGTTTAATTGTGTTTGTACCGTTGATTTTTGAATTCCTTTTTGATAGTGTAGTTGAGGGTTGGGAATGGAGAATAGGAATTGTCCATTGCGCTTTAAATTTTTTGCGATGTTCTTAATTGATAGCTCAAGGTTCTCGGAGTAATGTAACACAAATGAGGCACAAATAAAGTCGAATTCTGAAGTTGCCTTCCAAGGTGTATTAATGTCCCTGTTTGAATAGTTAACCTTTTTCTTTGTGATTTTTTGAGCTTCAAAAATCATAAGCGGACTATAATCAAAAGAGCAAATTGAATTTGCTTTCTTTTCCATCATCATTCTGCTGTAAATTGCTCCGGCGCATCCAATTTCTAAGCAATCTTTTTGTGCTAAATCAGGAAATAATGATTTCATGATAGTTTGCTCCCTAAGATTGTAAGGGTTTTCTTGAATGAATCTAAAGTATTTTTTCACTTTAGTCTCTTCCGTAAAGACTTTATTTTCAGAATTATTACGCAACTTTTATTATCTTATATCGTCAAAGATTAACAAGGGTCAAATCTATTATTTTAATGAGGAAATTAAAGAATATCCTTTATTTGTTTTTAGGAGTTTTTATTCTTTCATCTTGTAGTAAAGATGATTTTGAATATATCGAAGGAAATACACCTCCGCCTGATAATACTATCGAAACTGTTACTAAGGAGAATTATGTAAATAAGCTTTATATATCGGTTTTAGGTAGACAAGCTTCTGAGGCTGAGTATGAAGCAGGTTTGGCGATCGTAAATAAGAATGATTTAAGAGGCGATAACAGAAAAGAGTTAGTTGATTTGGTACTAATGAATAATGAATATTACCACAATGAATTCGAAACAATCAGGGAAGATATTTTAAATAGTGCTGACACGTCAGACTTTACTCAATTCAAGCAAATTTTTATTGATTCAAAAGAAACGACTAACGATCCAAATTTAATTGATGCTTTCGATTATTTTATTGAGCGTTTGACATTGTTGCAGGAAGTAATTCCTGAATTGGAAAATCAGAATATCAATTTTATAGAAGTTCAAAAAAGATGTATTCTGAATCATTTTTATGATGATATCAACATGGGGACGGAAAATTTCGTTGTTTCATTGTACCAGAACTTCTTATTTCGATACCCAACAGCATCAGAACTTGAGGCTGCATCAGAAATGGTAGATGGAACGCAGTCGACTGTTTTTTATCAGTTAGGGCGGTCTAAGGAAGATTTGGTAGACATATTTCTATCAAGTAATGAATATATTGAAGGACAAATAAGAACAGCCTTTTTAAGGTTTTTATTTAGGGAGCCAACAAGTGAAGAGTTAGCTTCGATGAGTGTTGCTTACAAAGCAGATTTTGATTTTAAAGCGATGCAAAAACGAATTTTAATTTTGGATGAGTATGTGGGGATTTAGGGTTTTTAATATTCTTTTAATCGGCTTAATCTTAAGCCTATCCTCTTGTAAAAAAAAGGAAAAAGAATATGTTTATAAAGTTGATAAAGTAAATGTTAGTCAGGCGGGAGCCGATAAACCTAATGTGAAAACATCTACGGAATATATTTCAATAGCCTATTCAGATATTTTTGACGCAAACATTCCAACTAACAGGCTTGATGATTTAAAGCAGATTTATATTGCATTTGGAGATGTTGGGGTTACAGAGGATTTAATTATCAGAAATTTTATCGCAGATCCAGCCGCTAATATTCCATCTATTGTTGAAATGAATGCAAATCCAAGTCAGTTCGTAATTAATGCTTACAAAAAAGTATTTAACAGAGAGCCAAGTGAATATGAACTTTGGTTTATGACAGATTGCATTAGTAAAGATGCTAGTGTAACGCCAGAAGTAATTTATTATGCTTTGATGACTTCTAACGAATACCGACAGTTTTGATATGAAAAGAAGAGATTTTGTAAAGAAAATAGGACTTTCAGCTGCTGGTGTAATGGCAGCACCCTATATTTTACCTTCAGGTAGATTATTTGCAGCTACTGGTACAAGAAAAGTAAATCATGTAGTTTTTTGTATGTTAGCTGGAGGGATTAGAAATGATGAATCAGTAAAGCAAAATGAAGGAAACTTAATGTCTACCATGTTGAAAGATGTGAGTGGAGGATATACTGAACAACCGGGCTTTTTATTGGATTCACAAATTCCTTCTAATCCATTAGGATCAAGTAGATTACAAGAATATGGTACGCTTTTAAAAGAAGTTCGATTTGCGGAAGGGCCAACAGGTCACTACAACGGACACATTACAGCGCTGACTGGAAGATACACAAATTCAACATTAAACTTAAGAACCAATCCCGATTATCCAACCATATTTGAATATTATAGAAAACATGCTGGTAACTCGGCAATGAGTTCATTAAATGCTTGGTGGTTATCGGATTCGCTGGGGCCATATCCAGCTTTAAATTATAGTTCGTATCCTGGTTATGGTTCAATGTATGGCGCAAATTATATTCAGGCGTCCTCTTTGATTAGTGCCGAAGGATATGGCGAAATTGGTTCTCCAATAAATTTTACAGCTGATGAGAAGGCTGCGGCTGAGAAATTAAAAGGTTTTTGTGATGGGAATTTCGGATCTCAATTTTCAGCTGAATCAGTTGGAGTAACCAATTCAATTGAAGAAAGAGAACAATTAGAGGCCTTTTTAAGAGAGTTATTTACTGCTGGAATTTCCGGACCGGAATATCTTAGTTGGGGAGGTCCAGGATGGGTAAATAATGATTTGATTAATATTCATTACGCTGAACAAGTTTTACAAAGATTTGAGCCAGAGTTATTGGTTTTAAATTTACAAGCGGTTGATATTTGCCACTCTAACTTTACAAGTTATTGTAACAATTTAGTGAAGGCAGATTGGGGTGTTTCGCACCTTTGGAACTTTATCCAGTCTACACCAGGTTTAGCTGACGATACGGTAATGATTGTTATGCCGGAGCATGGTAGAAATGCCGATCCAAATACAGTAGTTGATGCATATGGACGTCCAGCTTATGATCATACAAGTGATGATCGTTCCCGTGAAATTTTCGCAATGATTTTAGGGCCATCAAATGTCATTAAGCAGGATCATGTAATTTCATCGGAGTATGGTGAAAGTATTGATATTGTTCCAACCATTGCAAATCTCCTTGGTTTTGATGCTGATATTCCAAGCGGTTTATTGCCAGGAGAAGTATTAACAGATGTATTAGTTTAAAATGAAAAAACTTTTATTCATATTCCTATTTGCTGCATTATTCACTTCTTGTAAGAAAGATGAGGTTACACCTAATAATCCATATGATGATATTGATTATGGGAATGAAACGCCAATAGATACTTTGGATCCTAATGGTATTGTATCAATTCACAGAGATATTTTGTTGCCAAAATGTTCAACTCCGGGCTGTCATGATGGTACTTTTGAGCCAGATTTCAGAACGGTAATGTCTTCTTATTCAACATTGGTTTATCATCCGATAATAAAAAATAACCCTACTAATGATTATGAATATAGAGTTGTGCCATTTGATACAACTAATTCGGTTTTACAAAAACGATTAAATTGGACCACTTTTGCCAATACAAATGATCGTATGCCACAGGATAATATTGGTACCGGATTACCGCAGGATGATTTGGATAGAATTTCCGCTTGGATTTTAGGAGGCGCGAAAGATTTTCAAGGAAATGTGGCCGTTATGCCCAATAAAGAACCTAGAATGCAATGGTTTTATTGTCTAGAAGGAGGTGCTGATTTATTGTCTACGCCACAGCCTTATAACGTGCTTTCTGGAGCTGATAATAGAGAAGATAATCAAGGATATTTATCAATGATTCTGGATACAAATATGAGGGTTTTAATCACAGCAGATATAACAGATGATTCAACTGCGATGAAAGATTTAGAAAATGTGCGTTTAGACTTTTCATATCTAGAGGATGATTTTTCAAGTCCTATTCATTCTGAAAACGGACAATATTTCACTTGGTCATCGGATGAGTATTGGTATTTCTTGTTTAATGTTCCTGAAACATTTTTACAAGACACAACGATTTATATGAGAATTAATGCCAATGATGGTGATCATGCTGATGATACCTACTTCCCACGAGAAGATTCGTATGATTGGTATAAAACTTATTGGAGTATTAACGTTCAAGAAGGAAGTCATCAATGAGAAAAATAATTTCAATAATACTTTTGTCTGTTATCATTCTTGCTTGTAAGAAGGATGAAATTGTTTTTGATACTACTCCGAGTGTTGAGTTTGTAAGCATAACTCCTTCATCGGTTACTGAATTTGAAGATGAGGTTATTTTAACAATTTTGTATCGAGATGGAGATGGGGATTTGGGTGAGAATGATCCAGAAGTTAAAAACCTTTTTGTAACGGATTCTCGTAACGATGTTCAGTATTCGTTTCGCGTTCAGCAACTTGCCCCAGCAAATGCAGATATTAACATTGAAGGAGAATTGGCAATTAATTTAAAAACTTTATCAGTGGTTGGTTCAGGTAGTTCAGAATCGGCAACTTTTAGTGTTTACATCGTTGATAGAGCAGGTAACAAGAGCAACACTATAACAACATCAGCAATTACTGTCTCGAAGTAATATTTTATCAAAAACCTTTTCCGATATTTATTTCATGGATTTAAAAATGTCGATGGAGGAATTGGCTGCGAATCTCCGTAAACCTGAAGGTGAAAACGGACTTGTTGTAGCTGAATTCATGAATAAAGGGAATTCTAATTTCTATAATCAATTGGTGAAAAATGTTGTTTGGAGGGATGGAATGAAGGTGTTGGAAATTGGAATTGGAAATGCGAAACACGTTCCTGAAATTTTGAAGCAAGCAGAAAGTATTGAGTACGTTGGGGTAGATTATTCAGAGACCATGATCAATGAGGCGAAAAAGAATAATCCGAATCAAACTTTTTACTGTAAGGATATTTATGATTTAAATCTTGATCAAAAGTTCGATTTAATATTTACTATTAATACTGTTTATTTTATTGATAATTTGGAGTTATTCGCTGAGAAATTGAAAAATCATTTAGCTCTTAAAGGACAGATATTGATAGGGAAGAGGCCAAAGGAAGACATGGAGAAATTGGATTCTGTCACCAAGTATAATTTCATCAAATATACCAATGAAGAAGTGGTGAAAGCAGTAATGGCTTCAGGTTTAGATATATCAAAAGTTGTTTCTTCAAAAGATCCAGAGTTTGATCGTAGCGGAGAAAAAGTAGTTTTACACTCAGATTTTATAATTGCTCATGGAAATTAAAGCGCTACAAGAAGTGGTAGATAATTGGATTAAAACCATTGGAGTTAGATACTTTAATGAGTTGACTAACTTGGCTATTTTAACAGAAGAGGTTGGTGAATTAGCAAGAATTATCAGCAGAAAATACGGAGAGCAATCATTTAAAAATCCTGAAGAGGAAAAGAATCTTGGCGATGAAATGGCTGATGTACTTTGGGTTTTAGTTTGCTTGGCAAATCAAACAGGTGTTGATTTGGAAGAGGCTATTAAAAAGAATCTGGAAAAGAAAACGAATAGAGACAAGGATCGTCATAAAAACAATCCTAAATTAAGCTTGTGATTTAGTATGTTTAGTCTTTATTTATGTGAGCTTTTTAGTAAAAAGACTGTCAACATCGACAGTCTTTGATGAATAACTTATTTATAAGATTCAATTAACTTACATCACTTTTCAAAAAAGTTTTACTCGGAATTACAATTTCATTTTGAGGTTCATTTAAATTTAATTTACTCACTCTATCTGAAATAATGTAAACACCCATTACCAAGATGAAAATCCCAAAACCTTTTTTCAATTTTGGACCTGGAACAAATTTTCCAATGTAAGTACCCCCGAATATTCCAACAACAGCTAGTAGGGTGAATGGTAATAAAATTGCCCAATCTATTACTAAAGCAGCATTACTTAAATCGCCAGTAAATCCAATTAATGATTTAGAAGCAATGATTAAAAGTGATGTTCCAACTGCTTTTTTCATCGGGATTTTGGCTAAAATTACAAGAGCAGGAATAATTAAAAATCCTCCACCAGCTCCAACAATCCCGGTAACTGTTCCAACCACAAATCCTTCAAGGATAATCATTGGGTAATTATATTGTGGAGTTTTGTTTTCATCGTTATCTGTTTTCTTTTTGTTTCTAATCATTGAGACCGAAGCCAAAATCATAATTAAGGAAAAGAAAACCATTATGGCTAAATCTTTTGATAATGTGAAGCTCCCTGAAGAGAAAACAATATCAGGAATTGCAGGAATTAGAAAAGCTCTTGTAAGCCAAACTGCTATTAAAGAAGGAACAGCAAATACGACAGCGGTTCGTAGGTCAACGTGCTTTTTTCTGATGAAATTAATTGAACCAACTGCAGATGATACTCCGACAATAAATAATGAATAGGCTGTTGCTGAAACTACATCAACATCAGCAAGGTAAGTTAAAGCAGGTACCGTTAAAATTGATCCCCCTCCTCCAATCAAACCTAATGAAACTCCAATTAGGATAGCTGCCAATAATGCCGGTATACTTAACATATTAATTTAGTTTTTAAGTTTTAAGATGATTCAAAGTTATTGGGGGATAGGAAGCTTAACAGTGACTTCAATCACTCAGCTTGATTTTAGAAATAAACTTTAAACGGATTAACTTTGCAGATTCAATACTGCTTACGATGCTTAAAATTTCTGATTTCGATTATAATTTGCCAGAAGAGAGAATTGCTCAATTTCCTTTGGAGAAAAGAGATGAATCAAAGTTATTGGTTTATCAAAACGGAAAGATAAAAGAGCGAGTTTTCAAAGAGATAAACAAAGAGTTAGCATCAGGTAGTTTATTGATTTCCAATAACACTAAAGTCATACCGGCAAGGTTATTTTTTCAAAAGGATACCGGAGCTATTGTGGAGGTTTTTTTGTTAGATCCTGTTAAGCCAACAAAAGAAGTTGTAAAGGCAATGGAAGCTAAAGGATCGGTTTCTTGGAAGTGTATGATTGGGAATTTAAAGCGATGGAAGGAAGGGCAAATTTTGAAATTAGTTACTGAAGGAATTGAAGTAGAAGCAGAGTTAGAGAATAGAGAGGAACGAATTGTGAAATTAAGTTGGAATCCCGCAGAAAAATCTGCCGTGGAAGTTATTCAGGCGATTGGTAAAATTCCAATTCCTCCATACATGAATAGGGAGGCAACTGATAAAGATTCGGAAACATATCAAACCGTATACGCTCAAAATGATGGAGCAGTGGCTGCACCAACTGCTGGATTACATTTTACGGAAGAAGTTTTTAAATCGCTGGATGAATTAGGCGTGAAACGTGATTTTGTGACCTTACATGTTGGAGCTGGAACATTTCAGCCTGTAAAGGAGGAAGGTGATGTTACAAAGCATAATATGCACGCAGAGCAGTTTGTGGTGAAAAAACAAGTGATTGAAAATTTGTTGCAAAGTGAAGGGAAAGTAACGGCCGTTGGAACAACTTCAATGCGAACGTTAGAAAGTTCGTTTTGGTTGGGGAATCAAATTGTAAATGGAGACTATAAAGGAATTGTAAGCAAATTAGAGCCTTATGAAAAAAAGGTAGTTGCTGATTTTCAAACTTCTTTTTCTGCTTTGCTGAATTATTTAAATGAGAGCAATTTAGAGGAACTTCATGCAAGTACAGAGATTATGATTTTTCCAGGGTATGATTTTAAGGTTTGTAATCAACTGATTACTAATTTTCATCAACCAGAAAGTACTTTAATGCTGCTTGTTGCCGCATTCGTAGGTGAAGACTGGAAGAAAATATACGATTACGCTTTAGCGAATGATTTTAGGTTTTTAAGCTATGGAGATAGCTCTATTTTAAAACGTTAGAGTTTTAATCCCATTATACAAATGTCATCAACTTGGAAGATTTTTTCGCCAAAAGTGTTTTCTTGAGTCATCCAATCATTAAGAAAAGCTTCTAATTTAATTTTTTGTATATCAAGAGGAGAAGTGCTGTTTTCCAGGATCAATTCTTTGAACTTTTTGTACTTCATTTTTTTCCCTTTCGGACCACCAAATTGATCGGGATAACCATCGGTAAATAAATAAATTTGATCGCCTTTTGAAAGTTGAATGGACGTTTCTGAGAAAGGTTGATCAGCTTCGGATTGAAAGCCAATTGGTTGTTTATTGGCTTTGAAGGTATATAGTATAGAGTTGTTTTTCTCCGCTTCTAAATTTCCATTTTGAAGTTCGTTTTTTGATACAACATATAGTGGGTTATTCGCTCCGGAGAAAACTAATTCATTTGTTTCGTGATTAACTCGTATAAGCGCAATATCCATCCCGTCTTTTTGTTCACCCGGGTTTCCTTTTTGACCAAGAGCACGAATTACGCCTTCTCTTAATTTATCTAAAATAGTTCCGGTAGAAGTCTCATGATCTTTATTTATAATCTGGTCTAAAAGTGAGTTTCCTATCATACTCATAAAAGCTCCAGGAACTCCGTGTCCTGTACAATCGGCAACAATGTAAAAGCTGAAATCATCGGTATGTGAAATCCAGTAAAAGTCTCCAGAAACAATATCTTTTGGCTTGAAAATGACAAAAGACTCTGCTGTATTTTGTTCAATTTCTTCCTGACTGGGAAGAATTGCAGATTGAATTTTTTCGCCGTAATTGATACTCTCGGTTATTTCAATGTTTTTCTCTTCTATGATTTCTTTTTGTTCCCGTAAAGCAATATAGGATTTTTCCAAATCGTGAGTTCTTTCTTGTACCTTTTGTTCCAGCTCCTTGTTCGCTTTCTCCTTCATTATATTGATTTGTTGGAGTCTTTCAAGGGCTTGTTCGCGGAAAGATTTGAATTTGTCAATTATCGCAAACGTTAATAAAATAACCTCCATTGAAGAACCTATTTGCAATCCGTTAATTGCAAAGAAGTTATTGGGCAAAAGGCCAATATTTCTTAATACAAAAGCGAACACGCCAATTATCAGAATAACAAACGCTAAAAGAAAGTATCTAGCTTCTTTGAAGTGGTTTTTGTAAATAGAATAAGCTACTGGAATGATAATTATTCCGAATAAAAAGGTAATAACGTTTATAAAAACTATGGGTAAACTAAGGATTTCTACAGGTAAGATTATCGATGCTATTATATTTAATCCCACTAAATATTTAGCAACGTTAATGAATTTGTAAATTTTAGGAAGGTACTCTTTGATTGATAAGAATTCCAGAGTGAAAGTAATCAAGAAAAAGATGGATGAAGAGGCAAATATTGCATTGGTATGAGTTGCTAACCAAACATTATCTCCCCAAAACCATAAAGTCCCAAAGCCATTCAATGAAACTTGAAGAATAAATAAACTTATCAAGTAAAAAACATAATTCAGAATGTTTTTTTCTTTTAAAACTATTGCAATGAATAAGTTGAAGAAAATAGCAAAGGAAATAATACCAAAATAACCTCCGAAAAGGGGATAATCATATTGATTAAAAAGCTCCAAATCTTTTTCATTCCACGCAAAAATAGGTAAGAAAAATTGTTCGCCTTGATTTGATGCGAATAAATAAATTGTATCTGTTTTTGTTTGGATTTCATTTAAATCAAGAATTGGAAAACGAGTTTTATTAGTTCTTGTTGAAAAAGGAATTTGATCACCGAATTCATCAACTTTATTTAATTGCTCACCAACTTTTGTGTACGCAGCTGCATAATCTAAAATAGGGTGTTCAATCACAAGTAAATCAATATTCCTTTTTGGGATTGGGAATTTTAACCATACACCTCCTTTGTAAAAACCTAAGTTTAAGGCAGGCTCCTTCAGGTTTTTGTATCCTTCGTTTATTAAACCTGTCTCAATATTTGGAGATGTAGATGAATCTAATTTGAATAAAATATTCTGGATTGTTTTTCCCGCTTTAATAGGTTTTGAGGTATCGTTATTGGCTTGTCCGTAAATTGAGAAAAGCATGAAAATCAAAACAATTTTTTGGATAAACCTCATTTGCGGAATTTAAACTTTGTATTCTACCCGTCAAACTCAAAAATGTTCTAAGATTATGTTTGATTTTGTTTAAGTATTGATATTAGAAATCAATATGAAAGAAATATAAAAGCCGAAGCGAGAGTTGGCTTCGGCTCAATTTGCAAAATCACCCGACTGGCAAAGATGAGTTATGAAAGCTCAGTCGAATGGTATGGAATGAATAATTAACACTAAATTTTTATGCTTCTTCACCAGGAAGTTCACCTTCCCATCCAATTTTAGAGAAGTCTATCTTTCCCTCATCCTTTATCAGTTTTCTTAGTTTGATCATATAATTTTCTGATCCAAACTTTAAAGGAATTACTAAATAGGTATCCTCTTTAATTGTAAGTGTTTTTGTATATCCTTCAAATCCTTCTGGATATGAAGCTGATAAGTAATCTTTTACTTCTTTTGTTAATTTGCTATAGCTCTTAATAATATTCATGACTAAAATTTTTTGTGGTTTAATTTATTCTGACACTCAATTACAATGTCTTTAACTAATCTTATTCTTGATAAATCCTCAGGAAAGTAAATTTTAAATCTTTGTTCCAAACTCGTAAACAATTCAACTACGTCCAATGAATCAAGATGAAAATCTCCTTTCAAAGAATGCCTCAAATTGATGTGTCTCCAATCGGAGTTTAAATAGTTTGAAATTACTTCCTTAGTTTGTTCCACAACCTGTCTAACAGGCTTTGAAACACCATCATTTCTAATCATTTAATTTAAATTCTACTTTGAAAATATTAGTAGAAACTGTAGAAAATCTGTAGAAATATTTTTTTTAAAATTTTATTTCGATTGTATGGATTGTCCCTGTGTTAGAGTATTTTATAAGGAAGTTGTTAGATGTGCAAATTTGATAAACGATAGATAATCCAAGTCCAGTAGAATCTTGAGAATCACTGTTTTTACGAAAGCGTTCAAACATAAATTCTGGTTTGCAGTTAAGCGGTTTACCTGAATTTTTAATGATTAGTTTATTAGGAAGGATTTCAATTTCTAAAAAGCCCCCTTGAATATTATGCTTTACGGCATTTTTAATAAGGTTATCAATAAGTACTTCGGCCAAAATATCATTACAGAAAAATGAACAGGGAGAAGTGTTTTTTACTTCGAGTTTAATTTCCTTTATTTCAATTATATCTTCAAAGTTTTCCAATGATTGAGATACCAATTGATTAAGATTGATATTGTCTTTATTGGAAAAGAGGTTGTTTTCAATTTTTAATAAAAAAACAAGTGATTGGTTTAATCGCGTAAGTTTATTGAGATTGAAGGTCAGTTTACTCAAAATTTGGTGTTCTTCCTCTTTAATATTCTCACTTTGAACTAAATTGTCCAGTTTTGCTTTTGCAACTGCAAGTGGAGTTTGTAATTCGTGCGAGACGTTTTCAATAAAAGATTTATAGTTGTTGTAATCGCGCGAAACTTTTTTGATCAAAAAATCAACTTCCGTGTTTAATCTGTTGAATTCTTCAATATTAGATGGTACTAATTTCAAAGGCTCAGGACGTGAAATGTTAAACTCCTTCAAAGCCTCCAAGGTCACATAAAATGGAGTCCATATTTTCTTCGAGATTATTCGGTTAAACACTAGGTAAATAATAACTAATAAACTAAAAAGAAGAATGTTAGCCCAAACTAAACCACTAATAAAGGTTTGTGATTCTTCAAGTGGTTTCTTGACTTTTACAATATAAGTTTGATTATCAATTATAGTTTTAAACTCAAGTATTTTAATTTGAATTTGCTCATCTAAATCTTTGTCGTAAACCTCTGAGATAAAAAAATTATCATTCAGGAATTTTGGGGTAAAATCTTCCTTGATTTCAATTTCAGACTTTAGTGTTTTGTACAAATGCAAATCCTTGCTGTCTTCAAGATCTTTAAGCTGTTTGTTAATGAGGTTTTTCTCTTTCAACAACTGTTTATCAATTCGGTTATGGATTTTATTATTTACTAAGTAGTATTGAAAAATACCACTAATAAGAATCAAGATGACTCCAGGTATTAAGAAGAATAGAGTTGTTTTTTGTTGAAGTTTCATGCAGTTTTAAAGATATAACCCGATCCATAAACTGTTTTAATATAATCCTCACTTCCAGCTGCTACTAATTTTTTTCGCAAGTTTTTCAAGTGAGAATAAATAAAATCGAAAGAGTCCGATTGATCCATATAATCACCCCAAAGGTGTTCCGAAATGGATTCTTTGGTGAGTACTTTATTTTGATTCATAGCAAAAAACTCAAGTAGCAAATATTCTTTTTTTGTTAAACTGATTGAAGTTTCGTTAACTCTCACCGTTTTTGCTTCGGGAGTAATGGTGATTTCATTTGCGATAATTTCTTTTTTACCACCTCCAACTTTTCTTCTGATAATTGCTTGAATACGTGCGTTTAACTCGGAAAGGTGGAAAGGTTTTGTAAGATAATCATCAGCCCCTATTTCAAGTCCTTTTACCTTGTCATCAATTGTATTATTTGCTGAAACTATAATTACCGATGAAGAAATACCTTCTTCTTTGATTTGTTGTAAGATTTTAAGCCCACTACCACCAGGTAGGTTAATGTCTAATACTATACAATCATAATTGTAAATAAAGATTTTATCGATAGCCATTCCATAATCACTGGCCGACTCAACTACGTACCCTTGAGATTTTAGATAACTTTCAATTGAGGTTTTTAACTCAATTTCATCTTCTACAATTAAAACTTTCATGCGATGAAGTTAAGGAATTTGAACAATAGAAAAATTAACATTAAAAAAGGCTAACTTTTTGAAGTTAGCCCTTGAAAATTTAAAAATCATCATCCTCGCTTTCCTCAACGTCCTCTTCAGGTTCTTCTTCAACTGGTGTGTCAACATCTGGGGAATCAACTGGTAAAACTCCTAGAAGTTCAATTTCAGACTGTAATATTCTCGATTCCTCTGTTGCATCAGAAGTTTTAGTTGACTTACACCCCACAATCCCTAATGAGATGATAGCAACCATAAAAAGTAAAATTCTTGTTTTCATGTTAATTAAAATTTGATGGCATAGCTAATTAGAAATTCTGTAGAGAATCTGGAGAGGAAAATGTTTTTTGTACAGATTTTCTACAGAAAGGCTAATCATATTTACCTCAAGTTTTATTTAAAATGGAAGTACTCGATTTATACAATTTGGAACCTCAGAAAATAGATTTTCTGGTTTCCAGATCAGCAACAGATAATGGATTTAAGCAAAAGCTTATTTCAGATGCTGAACGATTACAATTCAATTTGGATTCATTACTTCAGTCGTTTCCTGCATCATCGCGTGAGCGAAAGTTGGAGATTAAAGCAACGATTGACGGTTTGAAGTTATTATTAATTAAAGTAGGTAAGTAAAATGGACAATATCGATTTAATGATCATTAATGTATGTTTTGAAGCTTTTCAAAATGGAGCATATACTGTTGATGGTGATTTTTTATTAGAGAAAATGGCCCGTTTGTGTTACGATGATTACGATAATATTGAAGGGCGAATTGAGAATTTATGGGAAAACAATTTTCTTTCTTCAAGTAATGGGCAGTATTATTTAACCGATAAGGCACTACAGTTTATTAAAAAGATTGATCACCCAAATTAATTCATAAAAATGTTGGGATTATCACAGAAGTTAAGCCACAACAACCGACCGGTTGTTGTGGTAATTTGTTTAATAATATTGATTCTTAGAGTTGTTTTTACATGGGTGAGGAAAAGTTAATTTTAAACGATTTGTATGAGCAAATCATAGACGATATATCAAGTAAAGGCTATTCCGTTCAAACTAAATTATTCCCAGCAGATTTGTTAGAGGGGATTTTAAACAAGATCGCTATAATAGAACGTCAGCAAATTTTTGTTCAAGCCGGAATTGGAAATAAAAACACTAAAACGATAAATAAGGAACAGCGAAAGGATCATATTTATTGGATTGATAACTACCAAGGTGCAACGGAGAAAGGTTTCTTTCAAATAGTAAACGATTTAGTGAATTATTTGAATTTCCACTGTTTCACAGGTATAAAGGGACATGAGTTTCATTATGCTAAATATGAAAATGGAGCATATTACAAGAAGCATGTTGATGTATTTAAAAACGATAGTAAGCGCAAGTTTTCAATGATTACATATTTGAATAAAGATTGGTGTTCAGATGATGGAGGGTCCTTAAAACTATATCCTCTTGGAGAAGAAGAAATTGAGATTTTTCCCGAGTTTGGAACTACTGTTTTTTTCAAAAGTGATGAGCTGCTACATGAAGTGCTTCTAACAGCTAGGACAAGGTATTCAATCACAGGCTGGTTGAAATAAATTTCTTTTTTAGGAATATTAGTTATTCTATTCCGTTCACATCTGACAAGCAACTATTTTGAATTGCTTTCGACTTATTTTGTACTTTGCAAAAAGTATTGTGAGGAATATTATAGCTATCATACTATTGTTTGTTTTTAGTGGATTATCCGCTCAATTAACTATTAGTGGGACTGTTACTGATGAAGAATCGGGTGAGCAATTGTTATTTGCCTCAGTTTTCGATCAGGAATTAGGAATTGGAGCTGTAACCAATGAGTATGGTTTTTTTAGCTTAAGTTTTCCTGTTGATACAGTTTACTTAACGATTAACTATTTGGGATATGAACCCAAAACAATAAAAGTTCATTCTGGTAATTTAAATCAAGCAAGATTTCAGGTAAAAAAGGAATCAAACGAAATAAATGAGGTTGTAATTAAGATTGCTCGAACACCTCAAGAAGAGATTCATAATAGTACTCAAATGAGTGCTATAAAAATTCCTATCAAAGACATAAAATATATTCCTTCAATAGGTGGGGAGTCCGATGTTATTAAAGTTATTCAGCTAATGCCAGGTGTGCAAAAAGGCGGAGAAGGAGGGACAGGAATGTATGTTCGTGGAGGTGATGTTGATCAAAATTTAGTTCTTTTGGATGAAGCGCCGGTTTACAATATAGGTCACCTATTTGGTTTCTTTTCTGTTTTTAATCAAGATGCAATTAAAGATATGACTCTTTACAAAGGAGCGTTCCCTTCAAAATATGGAGGGCGTTTATCGAGTATTTTGGATATTAGAATGAATGACGGAAACGTGAACAAGTTTCATGGGCGCGGAGGAGTTGGGTTGTTAAGTTCTAGGTTAACCTTGGAAGGGCCAATTTTAAAGGATAAAGCTTCTTTCATGATTGCAGGAAGAAGGACTTACATTGATCAAGTATTTAAGTGGGTCGGGAGTTTCATGCCTTATTATTTTTATGATTTGAATGCTAAATTCAATTATAAAATTGATGATAAAAACCATGTTTATGTCAGTTCTTATTTAGGTAATGATTTATTGAAGTTTGACCAAGCGGATGTAAGTGAAGATGATCCTTTCAATTTTGGGTTTACTCTAGGTAATATAACTGGGACAGTAAGATGGAATAAGGTGATGAAAGATAATTTGTTTGCCAATTATTCTTTTATCTACACGAATTTTGACTACAATATCAACGGTAAGTTTGACGCTAATTCACTTTATATTTCCTCTGCGATTAATGATTATGGATTAAAAGCAGATTATGAGCTTTACAAGGGAGCTAAACATAAATTTAAATATGGAGCAATGGCTGTTTTTCATGAGTTTAGTCCCAATATTGTTAATTCTCAAGGAGATGATATATCTGAGTTCTTTGAGAATAGTAAAGTCCCAGCGTTAGGAGCTTTGGAGTCCGGAGTTTATTTACAGCATATATATAAACCAGATTCATCGAAATGGGAGTTTAGTAATGGCGTTCGATTGTCATCAACAATAGTTAAAGACAAAACTTATGCTGGGGTCGAACCAAGAGCTTCTCTTAAGTATAATTTAAATTCGAATAGTAATTTAAAATTGAGTTATTCTTTAATGAAGCAATACATGCATCTTGTTTCTTCAAGTACTGTAGCTTTACCAACAGATTTATGGTATCCAGTGACTAATTCAGTAAAACCGCAAAGTTCGCATCAAGTAGCGGGAGGGTATTCATATTTTATTCAAAAAATTAAAACCTTAGTTTCTGTAGAGTCTTATTATAAGTACATGCAGAATTTAACTGAGTATAAAGAAGGGGCGAATTTACTTTTGAACGATGATTTTGAAAGTGAATTGTTACAAGGGAATGGTGAAAGTTATGGGTTGGAACTTTTAGTTAAAAGAGATCATGGAAGATGGAATGGCTGGGTTGGATATACTTTAAGTTGGAGTAAAAGATATTTTGACGAATTGAATAATGGTAATTGGTATTGGGCTAAATATGATCGCCGACATAGTTTATCTGTTGTTCAGAATTTTAAAATAAGTAAAGGTTGGCATTTTAGTGCGGTTTGGGTTTATTCTTCAGGATCTCGCTTTACACCTCAAACAGGATTGTATGCAATGCCAAATGCTTCACTTACAGGAATAGATTGGATACCTACTTATGCAGCACGCAACTCGGTAAGCATGTCTCCGTCTCATAGATTAGATGTGAATTTTGTTTGGCAAAGCAAAGAGACTAAAAAGTTTAAAGGTGAATGGCATTTTGGAGCATACAATGTTTATAACAGAGCCACGCCTTGGAGAATAGAAGTCCAACCAGATGAGAATGGAGGTTTTGAATACGTTCAACCAGGTTTGTTTGGGTTTATTCCTTCAATTGCTTACAACTTTGAGTTTTGATGAAAAGAATAATTGCAATATTGAGTTTTATTAGTGGACTTTGGTCTTGTATGCCTGAGCCATTACCTGTTGAGTTGGATGAATACGAACCAAAAATTGTTGTTGCTTCTCAAGTTATTCCAGACTATGTGATGATGGTTGGTTTAACAAGATCATTTACTGTTTTGTCTTCAGCGGGATACAATGGCGGAGGAGATAGTGCTTTTTTTGAGTCTATTTTAGTTGATTCGGCTTTAGTGACAATTGAATCTGCATCTGGAACAGATACCCTAATTAAACTTGCGCCAGGTTTGTATGCTAGTATAAACGAACTAGAAAATCCGGGAGGTAATTATCATTTGAAGGTTTACGATTATGATTTAAAAGAAAGTATAACTGCCTCATCAACAATGCTTCAAAATGTCCCTATAGATACCATAATTCCAAAATTATTGAAAGATGGAGAAGACTTTTCTGTTGATATAAATGTTGAATTTAAGGATGTAAAGAATGAAGATAATTATTATGTCATGAGTGTTTTCTCCAAAAATGCTTTACTTACTCCAGCATTGGATGTTAATTCATTTTTTAATAATGGTTCTAATAAGATTGAGTACAAAGAGTTATTTGATGACAGAAAAATGGATGGGAAAACAATTTCAAAAGATTTAACAATAAATTATGTCGATCCAACCGATAGTTTGGTAGTGACATTAAGTAATATTAGTGAAGGCTATTATTCGTTTTTAAAAAGCCGCGAAAGATCAGGGAATTTGCTTTCAGAAATCACAAATGAACCAATAAATTATCCATCAAACGTAAATAATGGATTGGGTTATTTTAACACACATTATCCCTCTATTAGATTTATAGACCTGAGTGCCTTAGAGGCAGAATAGCAATTAGAACTGGCTAAAAAAAGTTTATCCCCATCGGGCTTGATGGGGATAAAGAGTATTTTGTTTAGTTAAACAAAAATACGGAACTATGAGTAACTACCTTGCGTTTTCAATTACGGGACTTTTGAATGAAGTTTGATTATTTATCGATGAATAACATGAATGTTTCGACAAAACAAATATTTGAAACAAAAGGATCAGCTAAAAGGTATACGCGCGTACTACTTATTGGTTAAAATTGGCTGACTACAAGAAAACATACGAAGAAATACTTTCAGAATTAGAGGCGTTAAAGGAAGAGAATTTTGCTTTAAAAAGTGAAGTTAGAGAAGTTTTTCAAACCTTAAAGAGTCATTATCCTGAAGTAGTTGCGAATAATGAAACAGAGCAGTTAAATGTTATTGGAAAGGTTTTTAAAACGCTTGAAAATAGGAAGTATGCTTTAAATGAACAGCTTGCTGCGCTGGATTCCGTTGATGATGGAATTGCGATCTTTGATTTGGAAGGAAGGATGGTTTTTTGCAATAAAAGCTTTCCAAAGCTTTTTAAAATTAATCCAGATAACTTGATAGATGCTCACTGGAGAGATCTTTTTAAAGGACCAACATTAGGGCCAATTAAAGAGTTTTTAAGAGAGTTAAATTCCCATTACCCAGTTCATAAAGAGGTTGTTATTCCTTTTTCCAAACACCAATCATTTTTCAATAGTTCAATTTATCCCCTAAAAAATCAAACCTTTCTCGTAAACGTTAAAGATGTTACAGCTGAAAAGGAGAAGCTGTTCACTATACAGGAGCAAGCACTTTTATTGCGCTCGTCTGGTGAGTTTATGGCGGTTTGTAACGATAAATTTGAATTTACATTTTTAAATGAAGCTGGGGCGAAACTATTTTCTATTTATAATAATTGGGCTCAAAGATCTTTTCTAGAATATATAGAGAATAGTAAGGATTTTGAGCAAGAAATAATACCTAGGATTTACCAAAGAAATGGATGGATAGGAGAATTAATGGTGAAGACCGAAACTAGGGTTTTTCCTGTTAACTGTGAAGTTATCCCATTTAAGAAGTCAATTATTTCGGAAGGAGGGTTTTATGTTGTTCTTAGAGATATTACAGAGAAAAAGGACGCTATAAAAAAATTAGTTGACGCCAAAGATGAAGCTGAAAAAACTATGCAAGTTAGGCAGGAGTTTTTAGCAAAAATGAGTCATGAAATTAGAACTCCAATGAATGCTATTATTGGTTTGACGAATTTGTTGATTGATTCTGGTTTATCGGGCAAGAAACTCGAGTTTGCTAATTCTATTAAACTATCTGCGGACAATCTACTTGTTATTATTAATGACATTTTAGATCTGATTCCCCACAATCTTACCTATAAATTTTAGCTACAGCTAATACAAGTCTATCAAATAATCGTTCTCCGAAATACCTTCTGTTAAGTTTATAGCAAAACTCGTCTAAATACGCTTGTAGATATTTACCTTTTATCTTG
>CAXRIN010000003.1:0-3189 GCA_964230605.1 Flavobacteriaceae bacterium | reverse complement strand
ATAGTTATAACAGCAGAAGACCACACACTAGTTTAAATTTTAAAACACCTAATTTTATGCATCAAAAAACCGAAGCAGAAAATCTACTTCGGTCTAATTAATTTATCTTTAAAAACTGTCAACTTATTTTAGGACGACTCAAAAGCATTTCATAAAACATTACTTTTGCAACTGTGGCACGCCAAGATGACTACATAAAACTATTTATTGAGAAACTTCCTATTCGATTGGAAGAAGGAAAGATTGAGAAAATCATCTCAAAACTTGATGAAATGCACCCTGCTGATATCACGGAAATCATTAGGAGCATTGATAATGAAAATGTTGTTGCAATCATTCGTTTACTGAATGAAGATGTAAGATCTGACGTTGTTGCCGAATTAGAACCTGAAGAAAGAGAGAAACTTCTTGAAATTCTTCCAGCTGTTGAAATTGCGGAATCGGTTGTAAACAACATGGATACCGATGATGCAGCTGATTTAATATCAGAACTTCCCCCAGAAAAACAGTCTAATGTAATTAATGCTTTAGAAGACACTGAGCACGCGCAGGACATATTGGATCTTCTGAACTACGATGAGAATTCTGCTGGTGGTTTAATGGCTAAAGAACTTGTTAAAGTTCGAGAAGATTGGACTGTCAAAGAATGTATTGTCGAGATAAGAAAACAAGCTGAAGAGGTAGATGAAATCCATACAGTTTACGTTGTTGACGAATACGATAAACTAGTAGGTGTAATTTCTTTGAAAAATCTAATTATTAGCCAATCCTCTGCACTTATTAAAGACATCACTGATTCCGATATAATCTCTGTTAAAGCTAACATAGAAAGTAGTGAGGTTTCCCGAATAATGGACAAATACGGATTAGTTGTCCTTCCGGTAGTGAATGAAATTAATCAACTAGTAGGAAAAATTACTATTGATGACGTTGTAGATGTAATTGTAGAAGAAGCAGAAAAAGATTATCAAATGCTATCGGGTATATCTGAAGATGTTGAATCTTCGGATAATATTTGGCAACTTACACGCGCAAGGTTCCCATGGCTTTTAGTAGGTATGGTTGGAGGAATTTGTGGAGCTTTTGTTATTGGTTTTTTTGAAAAAGGAGTTAACCCCGCTTTAATGGCATTTATTCCTTTAATTGCTGCTATGGGAGGTAATGTTGGTATACAATCCTCCGCTTTAGTCGTTCAAGGTTTAGCGAATAAAACATTGGTTGGTACTATTTCAAGTAAACTACTAAAAGAATTTGGTGTTGGAATCGTTAACGGTCTTCTATGTGCTGTTCTTTTGTTCCTTGTTAATATAGTTACGGGTGAAGCATTTGATTTTAGTTTTGCGGTAAGTATCTCTCTACTATCAGTAATTATTTTTGCAGCGGTTTTCGGAACATGGATTCCTTTATTTTTTGACAAAATAAAAATTGATCCCGCTTTGGCTACGGGACCTTTTATTACCACAGCAAACGATATATTCGGCTTGTTTTTATACTTCTACATCTGTAAAATATTAGTAAGTTAATGGCTTTAGGAAAAGTTATTTTTATTGATTCTGTTCATCATGTTTTATGGGACCGACTTACTGAAATGGGATGGGAATGTGAAGATTTTACTAAAATAACTCCTGCTGAAATAATTCCAGAATTACCAAAATTTGATGGTATTGTAATTAGATCTAAATTCAAATTAACAAAGGACATTCTTTCCTCTTTAAGTAAATTAAAATTTATTGCCAGAGCTGGGTCTGGATTGGAAAACATTGATTTAGAGTTCTGTAAATCAGAAAAAATTCATGTTTTTAGTTCACCCGAAGGAAATAGAGATGCTGTTGCTGAACATATAACAGGAATGTTATTAATGCTAAGGCATAACCTAAAAAGAGCTGATTTAGAGGTTAGAAAAGGTATATGGAAACGCGCCGAAAATCGAGGGTATGAATTAAAAGGAAAAACTATTGCCCTTATTGGTTTCGGTGTGATGGGAAAAGCTTTCGCCCAACGTTTATCTGGCTTTGAAATGAATGTTATAGCCTATGATAAGTTCAAAAGGAATTTCTCAGATGAACTCGTAAAGGAAGTTTCCTTAGATGAAGTGTTTGAATCAGCTGATATTATAAGCCTACACACAAATTACCTTCCCGAAAATAGGTACTTATTCAACAAAGATTTTATTAATCGGTTAGCTAAACCAATTGTAGTTATAAACTCAGCTAGAGGATTTAATGTGAACACAAATGATTTGGTTGACGGGCTAAAATCAGGAAAAATTATCGGGGCTTGCTTGGATGTTTTGGAGTATGAATCTATTTCGTTCGAAAACATTCCAAACCAATCAGCATCAGAAGCTTTTAAATATCTTTTGAATTCAGAAAATGTTTTGCTTAGCCCTCACATTGCCGGTTGGACACATGAATCGCATTTCAAATTAAGCAATGTTCTTGCCGATAAAATTGAGGACTGGAAGAATTCAAATTAGTCTTGTAAAGCAACAAACTCAAATTTTAAATCAAGAATTTTCTCGTATTCTTGTCCGCATTCCAATAAATCTTCGTCCAAAATATCATAGAACCAATACATAGTTACATCAACACCTTCTTGCTGGATCTTTTTAAGAATCTTGAATATGTTGAATATAAATTTTGCAGATGATGAATTGTAGTATTCCAATTTGAAATGAAAATCTAGTTTTTTAGTTGGAGCATCCTTTGGAGCCCACTCGGCAAACTTCGCCAACCATTTCATAACTGGTTCGAAATAAGTTAAAACGTTTTCTGGTCTACACTCTCCTTCCAACAGGAATTCCATCGACTCAGTATTAAAGTCAAGTCTCGGGGTAGTATCACCTTTTTCTATCCTTAATGACTCCATATTATTCAACGTCTTTTACCTTTATTTTTAAAGTAAA
Organism: Flavobacteriaceae bacterium; assembly: GCA_964230605.1. Lineage (GTDB taxonomy): Bacteria > Bacteroidota > Bacteroidia > Flavobacteriales_C. The sequence continues at coordinate 284 of CAXRIN010000003.1, read as the reverse complement.
AAATGAGCTTTTACCATCAATATCCTCAAAGCTAAAATCAAATTTTTCTCCACTTTTAAGTGCCATATCAATAATACCTAAACCAGCACCTCCTTTATTCGAAAGATTTTCCTCACTCATTAAAATTTCATTATACCAGTTACTGATTCCCCACAATCTTACCTATAAATTTTAGCTACAGCTAATACAAGTCTATCAAATAATCGTTCTCCGAAATACCTTCTGTTAAGTTTATAGCAAAACTCGTCTAAATACGCTTGTAGATATTTACCTTTTATCTTGTG
>CAXRIN010000002.1:0-7118 GCA_964230605.1 Flavobacteriaceae bacterium | reverse complement strand
TGGATCCCATAATGCTTTTGCGCTTGTTTGTAAGTGAATTCGCCTTTTTCTACCTGACCTACTACCAGTAATTTAAAGGCCATTGTGTAATCGCGTTGGGTTCGCTTTACTCTTTGTTTGTTGTATTCTTCCATAATAAGTTGTAAATGTGTCAACTTATTTCAGGACGGGACACAAATACAAAAAAAGCCGCTTCATTTCTGAAGCGGCTTTTTCGTCGTAAACCCTCGTGTTTACTGAAGTGACCCCGAACTTTCAAAGTTCGAATTATTTACAACATGATTTAAAGTTGTTAATTCAATACTTTAGCACTTGATTATTCTTCTTCTCTGTCTGGAACCCCCTGCTTAAATAAGACATAATTTGTCTGGAATTCTTTCGTTTGTCCGAAATAAAGCTTACTTTTCAGACATAATTTGTCTGAAATATGTATTTGTATCAAAGAAAAGGATGGCCGAATTTCACTTGGGATAAAGAAAAAGTTTTTCTATTACTATCCAAAGTAAGGTATCAACAGGGTTTATTATTAGGTAAAATGCGATCTCTTGGATTTGAATTACAAGACCAAGCTGTGTTGGAGACCATAACACTAGACATTGTAAAATCGAATGAAATTGAAGGAGAGAATTTAAATACAGATGAGGTTCGGTCATCTGTTGCCAGAAAATTAGGCTTAGAGTTACAATCTGAAGTTCATGTAGGAAGATATACGGATGGAGTGGTAGAAATGATGTTGGACGCCACTCAAAATTATTTGGCACCTTTAGATGAAGAAAGGTTATTTGGTTGGCATGCAGCGTTATTTCCAACAGGAAGAAGCGGTATGCATAAAATCACGGTTGCTAATTGGCGAAAGGGGAACGAACCTATGCAAGTTGTATCAGGGGGAATGGGGAGAGAAAGAGTTCATTTTGAAGCACCAAAATCTGAGTATGTTCTAAAAGAAATGCAGCTGTTTTTAAAATGGGCACAAGAGGAGAATGATATTGATGAAATTTTAAAGTCAGCAATTGCACATTTATGGTTTGTTACAATACACCCGTTTGATGATGGAAATGGAAGGATTACCAGAGCTATTTCTGATTTATTTTTAGCACGGTCGGATAGAAGTAAACAAAGATTTTATAGTATGTCAGGAGCAATTTTAGAAAACAAGAAAGGTTACTACAAAATCTTAGAATCTGTACAAAAAGATGAGCTAGATATAACTGAATGGTTAATATGGTTTTTGGAAAGATTGGAAGAATCTATTTTATCGGCAGAACAAAATTTAAAGACTGTTTTAAATATGGCTAATTTTTGGAATAAATATTCAAATTGCACATTGAATGAACGTCAGAAATTAATGGTAAATAAATTGTTAGATGGCTTTACTGGGAAACTAAGAACCAGCAAGTGGGCTAAAATCACAAAATGCTCGGAAAAAACAGCCCTTCGAGACATAGAAGATTTAATATCAAAAGGAATTCTTGAAAAAGGAGAAGCAGGTGGACGTAGCACTTCGTATCAATTAAAGGCCTTATAATTCAAATTAAAAATTCTGAGATTGAAGTAAAAAAGAGCGACATTTTTGTCGCTCTTATAGACAATTTTGTCTTTGTGACCCAAGAAGGATTCGAACCCTCAACCCTCAGAGCCGAAATCTGATATTCTATCCAGTTGAACTATTGGGCCATTTTGGACCTATAGTTTAACAAACCCCCAAAGGGCAGTTGAACTACGGAGCCATTTACTTTGTAAAGATAGTAAGAACTAACGTTTATCTGATTTTTCTGGTGATTTACATAAAGTTTGAAGGGGGATTCGGGCTAAATAGTTTTTTTAGGATAGATTTGTGTCGTACTAAATCACTTGTGATGATTAAGAAAACAGCCCTTTTACTTGTCCTTTGTCTTTCGCTTGTTTAATCAAGTTTTGCTCAAGAGGCGCACTCACTAACTTTATCATACAACCCTGCAGATTTTGGCGGGAATGGTTATGTTATTTCAAATATGAAGTTTGCCTACGAGTTTAAAATTTGTGATGGCAGACCGCATTTTTTAATTGGATTTAAATCGTCGAACCCTCCTAGTAGCCAGTATTATTTTAAAGGTCAGTATTACAATCAAAGTGAAATTCCCGCAGAGATTTGGAAGCCATATTGTAATGTTAACAATCTAACAGGAGATCTTTACAATGGAGGATTCTTAGTTGGATCTGTGAAGATTAATAATGCAACTGGATATTTAGTGGGTTGTTTTGGGGACACTTACGACTTATTTAAACAACTTGGAATAGATGGTAAGGAATATAAAAAGGATGTAGCCAATCTAAGGGTAAGAAACTTGAGATTAGTTTTAGCAGATACTGAGTCCTCAAAGATTAATAACTTTTTAGAGAAAAAAGCAAAAAAAGCTGAGTTTGATCAATTCATTCAACAAGGAGATCAGTTATTGGCTTCGGGCGATTATGAAGGCGCTAAACAAATGTATGGTAAGGCTCAATATATGGGGATTGATAATGAAATGGCTCAAGCTAAATACAATGAAGCAAAAGAGAGATTAAATAATGATCAGAAACAAAAACGAATAGATGCGCACATTAAACAAGGAGACGAATATTATTTTGATGGCAAGTTTAGAGAGGCAATATCTGAATACAAAAAAGCTCAGAGTATTGATCCTGAAAACTCATCTATTCAATCTAAAATAGATGGCGCTGAAAAAGAATTAGAAAATCAACGCGAGGAGGCTAAAAAGAAAGAGGAAGAAAAAGCAAATGAGCAAAACAATACATCTTCCGAAGAAAATTCATCTGATGATGCTTCAGGTAGTGAATCTGTTTCTACTGGTAAATCAGAACAAATGCTGGAGTATGAACGTCAGCAACGAATGTTAGAGCATCAAAAAAAGCAACAAAAGGCAACAAATCAAAATTTAGGTTCAGCCAGTGCTATGGGAGCTTCTGCCTTATTGTTACACTATGCTTTGGGAAATATGATATACAAATCGGTGGGTAATGACAAGGCCGAAAACTTTTGGAATGGAAACTCTTTTAAGCTTGGGTTTAAATATGGTTATGGAGTGACTTCTGCGCCTACTTTTTATAATAGTAGTTACTCTGTTTATGATGGAAACAATTTTTACACTAATGACCAAACTGAAAACTATCAAACATTTACAATTGATTTTAATGGAGAGGTGAATTTTTGGGGAACAATGGGAGAGCGTTTTGGTTGGGGAGGATATGTGAGAGCCTCAGCAGGTCATGGTGTTTTGTTCGAAAATTTTCAAATGAGTGGAGAGGTAGGTGCAAGAGCTTATATAGGAGGAAAAACTTTGAGAATTCGAGGAGAATATGCCTCAGGTTTTCATGACTTTACGGTGAGTCCATGGATTATTTCGGATGAATTAGGAAGCGGTGTAAAGGCTTATTATAATTATCAAAAAATTGCATTAGGGCCATCGTTTGCATTTAAAACTCAATGGGGTGAAAATAAAAAGTTAGCTCAATTGTCATTAATGGCAACGTTTGAAAACCCTGATTTCAACATCAACTTATTTAGTAATACACCTTTTGTTTTAAGATGGGCGAATGGTATTAAGTTGAATTATAATGTGTCTCACCGATTAGATTTTTCATTGGATTACCTGTGGCATTATTACCGATCTGGAGATGTTGAATACGGGTTTGATGAAGATGCAACGGCTAGAGGACAATTTTTTAATGCAACGGTTTTAAGAAACTTCGATGTTTATGGTCAAACGGCGCACAGTAATAGTTACGCTGATTCCAAAGCTCAAATGTCGCGTAAACATCAAACTTGGATTAGCGTTGCAAATCCAGTAGTTGGATGGGCTGAGCCAATTGATAGAACTTTGTTTACTTCCGCACCGATGTTAGGGGTTGTTCCAATAATGATTTCCAAAGATTTAAGTATTAATGACTGGTTAGGTATGGAGGTTGGTGCAGGAGTTCAATTATTTACTGGTGCTAGATATCGAATTCATAACGATTTTAATAATGCAACTTTCGCTGGTCAAAACTTCACTCCAGGAACTGAAATTAAAATGGAGGGATATGGAGTGCAAGCTCCAATTATGTTATCGGCATCTAACTATTTCAATACCATTAATAAATATTGGGTAAAAGCAGGTATTCAACTAGAAGCCAATTATAATCAGGTTTTTTGGAAGGATGACGATACAGAAGTGACATTTCAATTGGTGGAAGGAACCGATTTAGGATATGTTCAAACAAAGTATTTATTAGGGTTTGGGATGGATTATTTAGTTGGAAAAACACAAAAGATTAGAACAGGTGTAATTTATGCTTCGAACTTGGAACCATTTGCTGAAACGATAGCTCCTATAACTTTAAAACAAGTTAGAGTTGTGTTAGCATTAAACATGAATTAAGTAAAATGAAAAGATTATATACCATACTAGCAATGTTTTCCATTTTATTTGCCGACGCTCAAATAAAGGGAATTGGATACAAATTTGAGGGTGGTCCTGGGACAGAGGTTTTGTTTTCGAGAGGGAGGAATAATGCTTTTGGATACTCAGGAGTTTCACAAAATTTAGATGATAGTTTGTACTTAACATTAGGTGTTTTGGGAGGAGGAAAATTCAGTCCGATTTATCACAAAAATTTCAGCTACGGATATTATGGAAAAATGGCCAGAGGTTGGTTAGTAAACAACACAAGCAACTATTATTATCACGGACATGAATTTGCAATAAATGTCGCAGGCAATCATTTAACATATCGAATTCATAAAGGATATGAGGAGTTTTTTAGGTATGCCATTGTAACTGAATCGGCAACTAAGGTGACCGAGGATATTGGATGGACCGAGTTTTTAAATGTTCGAAAGACTTACATTGGATATCAGAGGGATTTTAATGAAAACCTTTCAATTAAAGCTGAGGTTGTTTTTAAGGAACTTGAGCAAGATAGTTCGGCAACAGGGTTTAACGTAATGGTAGAGTTTGAAAAAGTGAACAGGATTAATTTAGAATTATATCCAAGTCACCCTGTTTGGGGTTATAATTTTGGATCGAATATAATGCCCGATTTAGTGAAGAGAAGCGTGTTTTTCAATCTGAGTTATGTGAGATGGTTCAGTTTTGAAAAGAGTTATATGAGTGTTTTAAAGGGTAAATAAAATTTCCTATTTAGAAATTACAGTTCCAATATTTCCACCCACTTTCAAGGCATGACAAATTTTTACAGAAGCGACACCTGCATTAATTGCCTCAAAAGCATTGGATAGTTTAGGAATCATTCCATCGGAAATAATACCCTCTGATTTATATTGTTCGAAGAGTTCAGGAGTGATTTTTTCTATCACGCTTGATTTGTCATTAAAATCTCTTAAAACCCCGTCTAGTTCAAACCCTAAAACCAATTGTGTTTCTTGTTTTTGAGCCAACGCTCTGGCAACTGTACTTGCAATAGTATCGGCATTGGTGTTTAGCATTTTTCCTTCCCCATTATGAGATAGCGGGGCAATTACAGGGACAAAACCGTTTTCGATTAAGTTGATTAATAAATCTGAATTGATTGCATCAATATCACCAACCCAGCCATAATCAACATCTTTCACAGGTCGCTTATGGGCAGCAATTAGGTTTCCATCAGCACCACTTAAACCTAAAGCATTAGTTCCTTTGGCTTGTAAAGCAGCAACAATTTTTTTGTTGGCCAAACCACCATAAACCATGGTTACGACCTCAAGCATATTTTCGTCGGTAACTCTTCTTCCTTCCACCATTTTAGTTTCGTAGCCTAGGCTCTCAGCCACTTTCGTAGCCAATCTACCACCGCCGTGAACTAAAACTTTAGGGCCTTCAATTTGAGCGAATGAGTCTAAAAATGCATTTAAAGCATCATCTTGCTCAATAATTCCACCACCAACTTTTACTACTTTAATCATGCTCATTTTTTCAAAAACTCTTGTAAAACTGTTTGAATAGAAACTACTCTGTTTCCTGCTTGTTCGATAACGATAGAATTATCAGAATCGATAACACCGTCAGAAACAACAACATTTCTTCTCACTGGTAAACAATGCATGAATTTAGCATTGTTGGTTAAAGCCATTTTTTCTTCATTTACACACCATGAAGGATCTTTACTTAATATTTGTCCATATTCAGTGTAAGAACTCCAGTTCTTCGCGTAAATAAAATCGGCTCCTTCAAAAGCTTTTTTCTGATCATATTCAACAGTAACACCTTCGCTAAATTGAGGTGCTAAATCATACCCCTCAGGATGTGTAATCACTAAATCAACATCTGCCACTTTCATCCATTCAACAAATGAATTAGCCACCGCTTGAGGCAAAGCACGAGGGTGAGGAGCCCATGTTAAAACAACTTTAGGACGCGGTTTTGTTTTGTTAGCCTCGATCGTTACTAAATCAGCCAATGATTGTAATGGGTGAAGTGTGCTTGATTCAAGATTTATAATTGGAACAGTGGCGTGTTTTATGAAGTTTTGAAGTACCTCTTCACTATAATCGTAATCTCTATCTTCTAATCCCGCAAAACAACGAATACCAATTACATCAACATATTCGCTAATAACCGCAGCAGCTTCTTTGATGTGCTCAGCAGTTCCTTGATCCATGATTACACCTTCTTTAGATTCTAACTGCCAGCCATCGCTACCGATGTTTAAAACAATTACATCCATTCCAAGATTGTATGCAGCTTTTTGAGAGGAAATCCTTGTTCTTAAACTTGAGTTGTAAAAAATTAAACCTAATGTTTTGTGCTTTCCAAGTTGACTATTTGCTAAAGGGTTTGCTTTAACTTCAAGTGCTTTTTGCAATAACTCCTGCACATTTTCTACATCTTTTACTGAGAAAAAATTTTCCATACTGCTCGATTTGGTTTCTTGATTGAATTGCAAATTTACTTAATTATGTTCACAAAGGATTTGAAGTTTTTGGATTGGCCTCCCCTCAGTCCTGCAGACAGCTCCCCTCGCTGGGTAAGTTACTAGATATTGGCACACCGTAAGCTCAATATGGAGTGGATAGAGATTTTAGTTGTCTAAAATTAAGGTTATGCAAATACTAGAGACTATAAAGCTTTATTCAACCCAGGAAGAATGTATTAATCATTTAG
>CAXRIN010000001.1:0-7945 GCA_964230605.1 Flavobacteriaceae bacterium | reverse complement strand
ATGCGTTTTTAGCCGCAGCAGGTTGGAATTTTAAGAAAATGATGATGCTATTAAAGCAAGAGGTCTTTTTGATTGTTATAACATCAAATTTTTATTCGTTCAAAAAATACTAAATATCGATTTTTAAGGAGCGACTATTTAAAACAAGGTGAAGAAACTGAAGTTGTTACTTTTTGTTTGGAGAAACTGAAATACCTTGAAAAAGGAGATTTTAAAAATAAGATTGAAGAATTTATGATGGCTTTAATTTAATTAGAAATGTATTCCATTCAAATAAACCCATATTCCATCCTCCTTTATGAATTTAGACTTTTCATGAATTGAACGTTTAAATATTCTTTCTTTAAAGAATGCTTCAAATTCAACAAACCCTACTTCATCATCTTTTTGTCCTTTTTCCTTATCAATAATCTTTAAACCAATCCATTTAACAGATTTAGCCCATTTTACTAATTCTGTTTTATTGACTTGATCTTTCGTTTGTTTGGAATGTGTTTTAAGCAAGTATTCTCCATCTGCAACAACAAAAGCGGAGTATCTAGACCTCATTAATTCCTCAGCGGTAATTGGATAAGCAATCTCTTTATGGAATTTATTGCAACAATCTTGATAGTTATTTAAACTACCGCACGGACATTTAAAAACTGTATTCTTCACTGGAATGATTAAATATTGAAAATATGAATTAATGTCATTCCGTATATATTAATCACGAATTTTTTCGAAATAAATTTGTTGCTTATATAGTAGAATACTCTGGGGGGCACGAATGCACGATAGAATGCGTTAAAATAATTCGGAATAGTCTGTTAAATCATGTCTTTCGTAAAAAAAGACTTTCTAGTCTTTTTGTTTTTGTATGTGGAAAATGAATGTTTTATAAGGAAGAATATTTTCATTTTGAACTTTCGTGTATAAGGGGTGTGACTTGTTTAAAATAAAAATATAACTCAATGAGCAGATTGTCGTAAAGGTGTTATTGCATCAACAGGCAGATCATAGATGAAGTTTTATATAATTAGAACCTTTTATATTTTATTACTTGTACCCACGCTTTGTTATGCACAAGATAAAACATCGGATGAGTTATTTAGTGAAGCAAGAATATTTGCTTTTGACTCGGTGGATTATGTTAAATCAAGAGAGTTGTGCGATAAAGCTTTACAACAAGCTCCTGAATATTTTGATGTTTTAATTTTTAAAGCCAGAACATATTCTTGGGAAAAAAAATATGAAGAGGCTCGTCAAATTCTACAAAAGGTTATTGAAGATTCTCCTAGTGAGAAAGATGCCTATTTAGCATTGTTAGATGTTGAGTTGTGGACTAATAATTTTAATGAGGTTATTAAACTATCGGACCAAGCTTTAAATTATTTCGCAAAAAATACAGAAATACTGATTCGAAAAGTAAAGGCTTTACACAGGCTGGGGGAAAATAAAGAAGCACTAAAGTTAGTTGAGCAAATTTTAGAGATAGAGTCAGGTGACAAGGAAGCATAGCAGTTGCTTGATGAGATCAAAAATGCATTGAGAATGTATAAATTAAGCTTGTCTTATGATTTTACAACATTAGATTATTTGGATCGAAGTATGGAAAGATTATTTTTAGGGCGAATTACGCTAACAGATTTGGTGTTCAAGATCAACAATACGAATTAGATGTTTATCCAATTTTATGGAAGGGTGCGTATGGATATTTTAATGTTGGTACATCACCATATAATTCTCTTTTCCCAAAGTATAGACAAGGTTTTGATTTAAATCAAAAACTGCCCAAAAGTTTTGAGTCGGCTTTAGGTTATAGGTATTTATGGTTTTCAAATTCATCAGATGTAATTATTTACACGAGTGGTTTAGGGAATTATTGGTTGAATTTCCGAGCGTATCTTATTCCAGGTAAAAATGAATTAAATCAGTCATCAAATGTTATAACTTCTACATCTTGGTCAAGGACATTCGTGATTAATTTCCGAAAATACTTTTCCGATAAGTATAATTATATTGGAGTAAGAGTTATATCTGGTGTTTCTCCGGAAGTAAGGAATCTGTCAAGTGTCCAAAGTCAGGACTTCGAAATTGTTGATATGTTAAATGCAGCTAGAGTAGGTTTTGAGTGGAATAAGAGTTTTAAAAATACTTACTTCTTTGCGTTATCTGGTTTTTATTCATTTGAAGAGAGAAAGTATTTCAATTTAAGAATGTATAATATTGGATTAAGCTTAGCAAAGACATTCTAAAAAAGTCAAGTTTGTTCAAAAAAAAAGCGATCGTCTTTTTTGAAACGATCGCTTTTTAAAAGAATCCAATTTTTCTTAGTGTAAGCCTTGATCAGCTAACCATCTCTCAGCATCTAAAGCTGCCATACAACCAGTTCCGGCAGCAGTAACCGCTTGTCTGTAATGCTTGTCGGCACAATCACCTGCAGCGTAAACACCTTCAATATTTGTTTTAGTAGAACCAGGTTGAACTTCTAAGTATCCAACTTCGTCCATATCTAACTGACCTTTGAAAATATCAGTGTTTGGTTTATGTCCAATAGCAACAAAGAAACCAGTAGCTTCAAGTACTTGTTCCTCACCAGTTTGGTTGTTTTTTACTTTAACACCTTCAACAACTTGTTCTCCTAATACTTCAACAGTTTCAGTATTGAAAAGAACAGATATATTTTCAGTATCTAATGCTCTTTGAGCCATAATTTTTGAGGCTCTAAAGTGATCTTTTCTTACCAAAATTGTAACACTCTTACAAAGCTTAGCTAAGTACATTGCTTCTTCACAAGCAGAATCACCTGCACCAACAACTACAACATCTTGGCCACGGTAAAAGAAACCGTCACATACAGCACATGCAGAAACTCCTCCTGATTTAAGTCTTTCTTCCGATTCCAATCCTAACCATTTAGCAGATGCTCCAGTTGATATAATAACTGTGTCAGCAGTAATTTCAGCTTTATCTTCAACTACAATTCTTTTTGGAGTTTCATTCAAATAAGCTTCTGTCGCTAAACCATCTCTGATGTCTGTTCCAAACCTTTCAGCTTGTGCTTTAAGTTGCATCATCATTTCTGGCCCTTGAATTCCTTCTGGGTATCCAGGGAAGTTTTCAACTTCAGTTGTTTCAGTTAATTGTCCACCAGGTTGTAAACCAGCGTACATAACTGGTTTCATTTCTGCTCTGGCAGCATATATAGCGGCAGTATATCCTGCTGGACCACAACCAATAATTAAACATTTTACGTGTTCTTTAATCATAGCAAATAATTTGATCGTCAAATTTAAAAGTTAAGAATCGAAAACCCATAAAAACTTATTAACTGTTGTTTATAGCTGATTGACAGTATTAATATGAATGTTCGGGAGTAAACCATTATTTGGCCGAAATCTGATCTTTGTCTCTTTTGATAAGGTTATCTAATTCAATTCTTAAAAAATCATATCTTTATTTTATGATATCAGCACAATTAGCAACATCTATAGGTAGTTTATTCCATTGGAAGGATGCTATTGATATCTTGCTTGTTTCCATCCTTTTGTATCAATTATACAAGATCATTAAAGGAACTGTAGCTGTAAATGTTTTTATAGGTGTACTTGCTATTTATTTAGTGAATTTAATAGTCAACTTCCTTCAAATGAAGTTGCTAGGTACGATTTTTAGACAAGTTTTAGGTGTAGGTGCTATTGCGTTGATTATTCTTTTTCAGCAAGAGATTAGAAAATTCTTGATCTTAATTGGTATTAAAAGTTCCAATAGTAAGCAAGCAAAGTGGCTGTTTCAAATGGTTCCATTTTTAAGGAAAAAGGGACAGTTAAATACTCAATTCAAGCCAATTGTAAACGCATGCTTTAATATGGCAAAAACTAACACTGGAGCATTGATTGTTTTAAGTAATGATTCGGATTTAAGTTTTTACAGTTCAACTGGAGATTTACTTGACGCAAATGTGAATACAAGACTGCTTGAGAATATTTTCTTTAAAAATTCACCCCTTCATGATGGAGCGGTTATTATTGCGAAAGATAAAATCGTGGCCGCAAGGTGCGTTTTGCCTGTTACTGAAAATGAAAATTTCCCTCCAGCCTTAGGGATGAGGCATAGAGCTGCCGCTGGAATTTCAGAAGTGTCAAATTGTATTGTCTTAATTGTTTCTGAAGAAACAGGTAAGGTTAGTTATTCAAAAGGGGGAAGACTTAAAACTAATGTTATCAAAGAAGAACTTACTAAGTTTTTAAGTAAAGATTATAGGGCTTCTAAAGATTAGCTATTTCTTGAATTTTATCTGATTCAATAATTCCTTTAATATTTGATTTGCCATTATTAAGATTTATCATTGCTTTTGCTATGTCTTCCGAATGAATCCCTTTGTATTTTTTAAGAGGTCCTCGCATTAACGGAGCAATAAAGAAAGCTAGCATTTTACCCATTGTTTCACCAAATCTTCGTTCTTTTCGTGGCCCCATGATTATAGAAGGTCTCAAAAGATAAGTGTTGGGAATTTCCATCTGTAAAACAGATTGTTCCATTTCTCCCTTTATTTTTGGATAAAAAACAGTACTGTTTGCATTTGCACCTAATGATGACATGATTGTAATATTATCAATCATATTCTCTCTGCATAATTGAGCGGCAGTAACAGGGATCCCGAAATCAATATCTCTGTAAAGTTTTTTATTTGGTGTTTTGTTGTTCGTTGTTCCAATGCAAACATAAACTTCGTCAGCTTTAAAATTTTCTATTTGCTCTTCTAAGTCTAATAAATCACAAATAATTACTTGAAGTTTATCATGTTTGATTTCTATATCTCTTCTTGAAAAAACAACCACATTATCATATAGATCGTTTTCTAATAGCAGATTTAAAACATATCCTCCAGTTAATCCTGTTGCACCTAATAGTATAGCTGATTTCATGATATTTTAATTTTATTTATGATTTGGAATCTGAATCATTCTTAGGTTTGTATTCATAAATAATGTTGATTGAGGATTCCGAATGAAACCCTTTTTGTTCAGCTTCGATTTGTTCATCCGTTTTCCAATAATCAGGACCGTATTTCCATTCATTGATGAAGTTCTCATCAGTGACTTTTGTTATTGTGGGTTGAGGCCCGCGTTTTCTGAAGTATATGGCTAAAACAGTACCTATTAAAAAACCTGATAGATGTCCTTCCCAACTAACCTTGGGATCTGTTGGGAACATTCCCCAAACCATACTACCATAAACTAAGATCGTTAACATACTTAGAGCTAATAAGTGTTTGTTATTTTTTAAAAAACCACTAATTGTTAAGAATCCGAATAGGGAATAAACGATACCTGAAGCTCCAATGTGATTGGCTTCTCTTCCAAAACTCCAAAGCCAAACTCCTGTTCCTATGAATAACCAAATGAAGATTTTATAGGAAAGATCTTTATAGTGATAGAATAATGCTGAACCTAATAACAAAAGAGGAATGGAGTTGTTCATGATATGACCATAATCTAAACTTCCATCAGGTAAATGTGTGCTGTGAAAAAATGGATGAGTTAATATCCCAATTAATCCTTTAAGTTCTCTAGGGTGAACACCAACTTTTACAATATTCTCTACCTGAGTACTATACAACCAAACTCCCCAACAGATTGATAGAAATATTAATGGCCAGAAGGCATAAACCCAAATACCTACACTTTTATTCTTAGTCATGTATCTTAAAAATAGAGTTCAAAGTTCGGAGTTCAAAGTTCAAAGTGTTAAAAAGCCATTAAAAGGACTTTTTAATAGAGTTTAAAATTGCTCGCTCGTTCTAAAGCCTGCTTAAAATTCATCATTGAAATTCTAAATCTTGTAAATACTTGCATTTCAGAGGATTTAGCCTTATTTTTGTCGACCAATTTACTTAGATAGTGTTTTAATGCAGTAAATCACTGTCTTTCAATCTTTTAAACAGCCATTTTTCGCTGCATCGTTAAATGTACAATTATTTAAACTATGTCAAAAGGACAAGTTACTGGAATCGAGGATTTCAACTGGGACGGATTAGGTAAGCATGATGATGTTTACACAGCTGCACAAAAAGCTGAGTTAGAAGCTGCTTACGGAGATACCGTTAACTCAATTGCTGCACACGAAGTAATTGAAGGGGAAATCGTAGTGAAAACTAAAAGAGAAGTTGTTGTTAACATCGGTTATAAATCTGAAGGTGTTATCTCAATTTCTGAGTTTAGATACGATCCTGAATTAAAAGAAGGTGATACAATTGAGGTTTATGTTGAAAACCCTGAGGACAAGTCTGGACAATTAATTCTTTCTCACCAAAAAGCAAGAGCATTAACTGCTTGGAACAAAGTAAATACTGCTTTAGAGGAAGAGCAAATTATCAAAGGTTATGTTAAGTGTAGAACTAAAGGAGGATTAATCGTTGACGTTTTCGGAATCGAGGCATTCTTACCAGGTTCACAAATTGATGTTAAGCCAATTAGAGATTACGATGTTTACGTTGGTAAAACAATGGAATTCAAAGTTGTTAAAATTAACAACGAATTCAAAAACGTTGTTGTATCTCATAAAGCTCTTATTGAAGCTGAGCTTGAACTTCAGAAGAAAGAAATTATCGGAAAACTTGAAAAAGGTCAAGTATTGGAAGGAACAGTTAAGAATGTTACATCATACGGTGTATTCATCGACCTTGGTGGAGTTGACGGTTTAATTCATATTACTGACCTTTCTTGGGGTAGAATTAATCACCCAGAGGAAGTTGTTCAATTAGATCAAAAATTAAATGTTGTAATTCTTGACTTTGATGATGATAAGAAGAGAATTGCATTAGGATTAAAACAATTAGAAGCTCATCCTTGGGATTCTTTAGATGCTGACTTAAAAGTTGGTGATAAAGTTAAAGGTAAAGTTGTTGTTTTAGCTGACTACGGTGCGTTTATCGAAATTGCTCCAGGTGTAGAAGGTTTAATCCACGTTTCTGAAATGTCTTGGTCGCAACACTTAAGATCAGCTCAAGATTTCTTAGCTATCGGTGATGAAGTTGAAGCTGAAGTATTGACTTTAGATAGAGAGGAAAGAAAGATGTCACTTGGTATCAAGCAATTAGTTGAAGATCCATGGGCAGAAGTTGCTGCTAAATATGCTGTAGACACTAAGCATAAAGCAACAGTTAGAAACTTTACTAACTTCGGTATCTTTGTTGAGTTAGAGGAAGGAATTGATGGATTAATTCACATTTCTGATCTTTCTTGGAATAAGAAAATCAAGCACCCATCTGAGTTCGCTACATTAGGACAAGAAATCGAGGTGATTGTGTTAGAAATCGATGCAGAAAACAGAAAATTAAGCTTAGGTCACAAGCAGTTAGAAGAGAATCCATGGGATGTATTCGAAACTGTTTTCACTGAAGGTTCTGTTCATGATGCAACTGTTGTTGGAAAACAAGATAAAGGTTTCTTAATCAATACTGCAGAGTATGGAGTTGAGGCTTTCATTCCTAAAATCCACTCAGTTAAAGAAGATGGTTCAACTATCGCTGTTGAAGAGAAGTTACCATTCATGATTATTGAGTTTAATAAGGATGCTAAGAAAATCATCGCTTCTCATACTAAAACTTTCCAGGCGGAAGTTGAAGGAGAAAAGAAAGGAGGAAACAAAGGTGGAACCAAGAACGCTATTAAGAATTTAAATGCGTCTCAAGAAAAATCTACTTTAGGTGACCTTGATGCTTTAGCTAAATTAAAGTCTGAAATGGAAGGGAAGTAATTCCTGAAAATTCACAAATATTTAAAGGCTATCTCTATGAGATAGCCTTTTTTTGTTTGTATGTCCCGTCCTGAAATAAGTTGACACATTTAGGACTTATTATGAAAAAACGGAATAATCAAGGAGTTAAGCGAACACAACGCGATTACACAATGGCCTTTAAATTACTTGTAGTAGGTCAGGTAGAAAAAGGCGAATTCAC